>CAZSOV010000014.1:0-12037 GCA_964608505.1 uncultured Verrucomicrobiota bacterium | reverse complement strand
GTCCCTCCGGGACCCCCACATCCGTGCCTGCCGTTCCAAGCCGCATTCCAGCTTCGTCCCCCCGCGGCCCATGTCCGTGTCTGCCGGCGCTTGCCGCCGGCTACCTTCCCTGGTCCCTCCGGGACCTACGTCCGTGTCTGCCGACGGTGCCAGGCCCCATTCCAGCTTCGTCCCCCCGGGGCCCATGTCCCTGCCTGCCGGCGGTTCCAAGGCGCCAACCAGCCTCGTTCCTCCGGGAACCACCTCCGAGCCTCCACGCGGTGCCGAGTCGCATTCCGGCTTCGTCCCGGAGGGACGCCGGAGGGTAGCCGGTGCGCGAGCCCGCGCCGCGCGGGCGCTGCCACCGGATCCGATCCGCAATACGATTCCCGCCCCGGAGGTGGCGGGGGAAACCGTTTTCACACCGTGGACGCGAGCGCGTCGTGTGCCCCGCGGGCCTACGCGTCCGTTCGCGCCGGCAGGAAGGCCTTGCCGAGGGCTTCGGCGAGCGGGTCGACACCCGCCGGGCCGAAGCCGAGGTGACCGTGCTGGCGCCAGCCCTCGGCCATCGTGAACTTGCGCGAGAGCTTCCCCATTTCCCGCCCGAAATCCTCCATCGCCAGCAGGTACGAATCCATGCCCTGGCTTTCGTCCAGCCACGCCCGCTGGCTGGTGTGCGCGGCGAGCGCGGCACGTTTCCGCTCCCGTTGGGGCGCGATGTCCACCCAGCCTCCGGCGGGCACGGGCTCGCCGAGGGGGCCCTTCAAGCCGTGCGGCACGGCGTGGTACAACGCGACGTCCTCGGAATACGGCTTCACCCGCGGGGTCGTGCGATAGTTCGGCATACCCCGCGCGAACGTCGCGGTCACGGCCAGCCGGCAGGTGTTCACGTGGTCCTCCATGTAGTCCACGGGCGAATGCGTGAGCACGATGCCGGGCCGGACGCGGCGGACGACCGCCGCCACCTTCCGCAGCAACCGGTCCTCGTAGAAGATTTCGAGATCGTCCGCGATGGGCGGGTGCCACGTGGCATCGAGGATCCGCGCGGCCTCCCGCGCCTCCGCCGCCCGCATCTTCCGGAGGCGCGTGCCCGGGATCGTGGCCGAACCGCAGTTGCCGGTGCTCAGGTTGAAGTAATGAAGTTCCCATCCGGCCTCCCGCAGACGCAGGAGGGTTCCGGCCATCAGGAACTCGATGTCATCGGGATGCGCCGCCACCGCGAGCGCGACTTGCCGGGCCATGATGCGGCGATCACTTCGCGGAGAAGCGATAGATGATCGTGCTTTGGAACGCCTGGCCGGGACGCAGC
Organism: uncultured Verrucomicrobiota bacterium; assembly: GCA_964608505.1. Lineage (GTDB taxonomy): Bacteria > Verrucomicrobiota > Verrucomicrobiia > Limisphaerales > CAIMTB01 > CAIMTB01. Next base: position 10,749 of record CAZSOV010000014.1, on the reverse strand, counting down.
GCGGTTGACGGGAAGGTCTTCTGGTTCGGCGAGTCCGGGTAGTGACCGGGTTCCATGCAGAACGCGTGCCGTTGCTGGTAGGTCCAGCCGCCCTTCCCGGTGATGGTCCCGTCGAGGAAGTTGCCGGTGTAGAACTGCATGCCGGGCTCGGTCGAGATCACCTCGAGCACGCGACCGGTGGTCGGTTCGGTGACGCGCGCCATGATGGTCAGGTCGCCGACCCGCTTCGGGAACACGTAGTTGTGGTCGTAGCCGCCGCCGAACTTCATCTGCGGATGCGGATCGTTGATGCGCGCCCCGATGGCCGTCGCCTTCCGGAAATCCAGCGGGGTTCCCTGGAGCGCCGCGAGTTCCCCCGTGGGAATCAGGGTCTCGTCGACGGGAGTGTAGCGGTCCGCCCCGATCTCGACGAGGTGTCCGAGCACGTCGCCCTTGCCCGCGAGGTTGAAGTACGAGTGCTGGGTGAGATTGAGGACGGTGGGCTTGTCGGTCGTGGCCCGGTAATCCAGCCGCAATCCGTTGTCGGCGGTCAGGGTGTAGGTCGCGGTGACCCGCAGGTTGCCGGGGTACCCCTCCTCGCCGTCGGGACTCGTGTAGGTCAGTTCGAGCGCGCGTCCGTCGGGTCCGTTCACGACGCGCCCGGACCAGACCACCTTGTCGAAGCCCTTGAGCCCGCCATGGAGATGATTGGGACCGTTGTTCGTGGCGACCGTGAAGGTGTTGCCGTCGATGGAGAATTTCCCCTTCGCGATGCGGTTGGCGTAACGGCCGACGAGGCAGCCGAAATAGGGGGTCGACTTGAGGTAACCCTCGACCTGGTCATAGCCAAGGACCACGTCGCCGAGCTGACCGTTGCGATCCGGGGCCATCAGGGAGGTCACGATGCCGCCGTAGTTGCTGATCCGGGCGACCATGCCGTTGCCGTTGCGCAGCGTGTAGAGGTCCACCGGCGTCCCGTCCGTCAGTTTGCCCCAGGGTGCTTTGTCGATCTGCATGTTGCCCTGCGCGCCGGTGCTGCGGCAGCCGCTGCTCAGGAGAAGCGCCGTTCCGGCGGACAGAAGTACGGAAGTTCGGAGGATCGGTTTCATGTCGGGTCGGTTCGAAATCGAAGCCAGTCGCTCGGTGCGAATTGGAATCAGCGGAATCAGCGGATTCGGATTCAGGGTCGGTGCTGGCCATAGTAGGCCGCGGGCCCGTGCTTGCGCGAGAAATGCTTTTGCAGCAGGGCCTCCGGCATCGCTTCCATCCCCGGGGAGACGGCCAGCGACCGGGCCGCCAGCTCCGCCACGAACTCGAGGGCTTCCGCGTGATGCACCGCCTCCAGGACGTCCTTCCCCCATGCGAACGGTCCGTGGCACCAGACCAGCACCGCCGGGCAGCGCAGCGGGTCCCGTCCCCGGAAGGCCTCGACGATCACCGTGCCCGTCTTCGCCTCGTACTCCGCCGCGATCTCCCCGGCCCTCAGCGCGCGCGTGCACGGAACCGGGCCCTCGAAGAAATCCGCGTGGGTCGTGCCCAGCGCCGGAATCTCGCGCCGCGCCTGCGCCCAGGCCGTCGCCGCGACGCTGTGCGTATGGACGACGCCCCCGATGCCGTCGAAGGCGCGATACAGTTCGAGATGCGTCGGCGTGTCCGAGCTCGGTCGCCACTTGCCGTCCACGACCCGGCCGGTCTCGAGCTCCACGGTGACCATGTCGTCCGGCTGCATGCCGGAATACCCGACGCCGGAGGGTTTGATCACCACGAGACCGGAGGCCCGATCGAGACCGCTGGCGTTGCCGAAGGTCTGTTTGACCAACCCGGCGCGGACCAACTCCAGGTTGGCCTGGCACACTTCGCGTTTCAGTTCTTCAAGCATGGAATCCTCCGGAACGGGCGCGGGGCACCGTGCCGCGCGGTGCCTTCCCTGGTTTGGTTCCCGGGCTCATGACCGGACCCGGGAGCGAATCTCCAGGAGCGCCTTCATCACGTCGTAAAGGCCGCCCTCCGCCCCCTCGCGGGTGCCGAAGGCGTCGTGAACCTTGCGATACAACCGGTACAACTCGCGGTAGGTCGCGTGCCGGCGTGCGTCGGGCTTGAAGACCTTGGGCTTGAGTCCCGTCATGGCCTTTCGGGCCGCCGCGTAGTCGGGGAACGCCTTCGCCACCACCGCCCCGGCCATGGCCGCGCCCAACGCGCAGGTCTGTGCCGATCTGGACACCTTCATCGGGCGCCCGGTCACGTCCGCGTAGATCTGCATCACCAGCGGGTTTTTCTCGGCGATCCCGCCGCAGTTCACGACCTGCTCGATCTTCACGCCGTACTCCTCGCAGCGCTGGATGATCGCCAGGGCCCCGAACGACGTGGCCTCGATCAGGGCGCGGTAGATCTCCGCCGGCGTCGTGTACAACGTCTGACCCAGGAGCAGACCCGTGAGCCTTTGATCCACCAGGATCGTGCGGTTGCCGTTGTTCCAATCGAGCGCCAGCAACCCCGATTCGCCCGGTTCCAGCTTCGCCGCCGCCTTGGTCAGGGCTTCGTGCGAACCGGCCTTGGGCCCGCCGGGCTGGAGGTAGTTGACGAACCAGTTGAAAATGTCGCCCACCGCCGATTGCCCGGCCTCGAGCCCGTGGCAGTCCGGCAGCACCGAACCCGGCACGATGCCACAGACGCCGGGCACGTCCGCCAGCGCCTCGCTCAGCGGCGAAACCGTGATGTCGCAAGTGCTCGTCCCGATGATCTTCACCAGCGTGCCCGGGCCCACTCCCGAGCCCACCGCCCCCAAATGGGCGTCGAACGCCCCCACCGCCACCGGCAACCCCGCCCGCAGTCCGGTCTTCTTCGCCCAGGCCGCGCTCAACCCGCCCACCGACTGGTCAATGCTCTTGGCCTCCGGGCGCAACCGGGAGCGCAGCAAGGCCAGTTTCGGGTCCAGGCGACCGAGGAACTCGGCGTCCGGATACCCGCCCCACGAGGCGTGAAACAGGCCTTTGTGCCCCGCGGCACAGATCCCGATGGTCAACCGGTCCGGCGCCTCCGTGTCCGTCAGCATCGCGGGAATCCAGTCCGCGCATTCCACCCACGAATGCGCGGCGTCGAACACCGCCGGCGCCGTGCGGCAACAGTGCAGGATCTTGCTGAAGAACCACTCGCTCGAATAGGTCCCGCCGCATTTCGCGAGGTATTGGGGACGGATCTCCCGGGCCAGCGCCGTAATCTCCTCCGCCTCGGCCACCCCCGTGTGATCCTTCCAGAGCCAGGCCATCGCCGCCGGGTTCTTCGCGAACCGCTTCTGGAACGCCAGCGGACGACCCGCCGCGTCCACCGGCAACGGCGTGCTCCCCGTCGTGTCCACCCCGATGCCCACCACCTGATCCGGCGCGAAGCCCCGCACGGCGCGGCGCGCCGCCTTCAACGCCCCGACGATGCAGCGTTCCGCCCCCGTCACGTAGTCCGCCGGATGCTGCCGCGCCAGGTTCGGATCGCGCCCCAGGATCACCCCGGCGGTCCCGTGCTCGTAGTTCCAGACGCAACTCGCCACCTCCCGTCCGTTCGCGAGTTCGACGAGCAACGCGCGAACCGAGTTCGTGCCGTAGTCCAGTCCGAGGGAATAACGCGGAGTACTCATGGTGCCGGTGCCCGGACAGGGTGGCGAATCCGGGCCCGGCGAAAAGCCCGAAGTCGTGAGCGGGGTCCGGCTTGTCTTCGCCCGTGGTCCCCCTATCGTCCCCGCCCATGATCCGCCGCCCCACCCCCCGCGGGAGTTGTGTGTTGACGCTGGCCCTGCTGCTGGCCGGTTCGGTCCAGGCCCAACAGCCCCCCCGCCAGACCCTGCGCAAGCTGGCCGCCGACTTCGTCGCCCCCATGGTCGTCACGTCCCTCGACGACCAGCGCCTCCTGGTCGCCGATCAGGCCGGCGTCGTCCACGTCCTGGGCAGGGACGGCGCCCGGCGCGCCGACCCCTTCCTGGATCTTCGCGCGAAGCTGACCAAGCTCAACCGCGGCTTCGATGAACGCGGGATCCTCGGTCTCGCGCTGCACCCCGGGTTCCAGCAGAACCGGAAGCTGTACCTCTACTACAGCGCCCCGCTGCGCGAGGGGGTCGGCACCAACTGGAATCACACGAGTCACCTCTCCGAGTTCACCGTCACGCCCGATCTCGCCCGGGCGGATGCCGGTTCCGAGCGGGTTCTGCTCCGCATCGATCAACCGTACTTCAACCACAACGGCGGACGCCTAGCCTTCGGGCCCGACGGTTTCCTCTACGTCGCCCTCGGCGACGGCGGCAACGCCAACGACCTCGGCCACGACCGTTCCCCGGCGGGCAACGCCCAGGACCTCACCACCTTGCTCGGGAAAATCATCCGCCTCGACGTCGACCATCCCGCGGCGGGCAAGGCCTATGGCATCCCTTCCGACAACCCCTTCGTCGGCACGCCCGGAGCACGCCCGGAGGTCTACGCATTGGGCCTCCGCAATCCCTGGGGCATGAGTTTCGACCGCGGCGGCCAGCGCCAGCTCTTCGCCGCCGACGTCGGCCAGGACCGGTACGAGGAGGTCAACCTCGTCGTCCGCGGCGGCAACTACGGCTGGAACCAGCGCGAGGGCCGCCACCCCTTCGATCCCAAGAACCCGCGCAAGATCGGTGCCACCGAAGTCATGGTCGCCGCCGACCGCGAATCCCTGCTCGACCCGATCCTCGAGTACAAGAGCGTCAACACCTTCCCCAAGGACCCCGAGGCGATGGGCGTCAGCGTCACCGGCGGCTTCGTCTATCGCGGCAAGGCCCTGCCCCATCTCGTCGGCAAATACGTCTTCGGCGACTGGAGCCGCATGTTCGCCATGCCCGATGGCCATCTTTTCGTCGGCACCCCGCCTGCCGAGCCGGACGCCAAGCCGGGGACTCCTTGGAGCCTCGAACCGCTCCCGGTCGCCTCCCATCCCGATGGGAAGCTCGGTGCCTACGTGGTCGCGTTCGGCGAGGATTCCGATGGCGAACTGTACGTGCTGACGAACCAGAAGGCCGGGCTCGTCGACCGTACCGGCGTGGTTTGGAAACTGGTTCCTGCGGGCCCCTAGCGCGGCGTGGTGCGGCTGCCGTCGACCCAGGCGCTAGGCCGCCGCCGGCCCGCCCTCGAGGATCGGTTCCCGGGTTGGCCCCAGCTCCGGCTGGCGCCCCGCCAGGATCGCGTCGTAGACCCGCATGAGCCTTGCCCCGGCGATCTCCGCCCCGAACCGCGCCGGGATCCGCTCGCGTCCGCGCTCGCCCATGGCCCGCAGCAGCGCCGGATCCCCCAGCAACCGGGCCAACTCGCGGTCCAGCGCGTCTTGATCGCCCACCGGAACCAGGCAGCCCGTAACCCCGTGCTCGATGATGGCGGACGGCCCCACCGAGGCGAAGGCGAGCACGGGGATTCCCATCGCCTGACTCTCCGCCACGATCAGGCCGAAATCCTCGTCCAACGCCGGATGCACCATCAGGTCGCAACCCGCCACCAAGCCCCGTAGATCCGCATCCGGCACGAACCCGGTCAGGTGCACCCGTTCCCCCACGCCAAGCCGACTCGCGAGCGCCTTCAACTCGTCGGCATACGCCGTCTCCATTCCGAAGAGACTTCCCCCGATCAGGACCGCGTGAACGTCCGCCGCCGAGGCGGGAAGGGCCGCGAGGGCCCGGACCAGGTATTCATGCCCCTTGTAGCGCTGCAGCCTCGCCCCCAATCCGATCCAGCGCCCGCCCACCGGCAATCCGTAGCGCGCCGCCAGCTCCGCCCGGCCCGTCCGGTTTCCCAGGTTTGCCAACTCCACCCCCGGCCAGATCATGCTCGTCGGGAAGTGCTGACCCACGAAGTAATCCGCCGTCCGCGGGCAGTTCGCGGTCACGTGCCGTGTCGGGATCGCCTGGATGCATCGGGTCGCGAGGCCCGGGCGCTCCACGGTATGCACGGACCACACCTCCGGCACCGCGGCCCAGCGCGCCGCCAACCCGCCGTAGACGTGCCCCCGGAAGCAATTGCTGTGCACCAGTCCGTACCCTTCCCGCCGCACCAGCGCCGCCAACTGGCCGATGGCCTGTCCCACCCGGACCACCTGGCGCATCCGGTGCTGCCGCAACACGTGCGTCCGGAAACCCGCTCCCCGCAATTCCTCCTCCAAGGGACCCGGACGCAGCAGCGCCACGCCCGCCCGGTACTTCGCCGCATCCAGGTGGCGCAGGAAGTTCAGCATGTAAACCTCCGCCCCCCCCTTCTCGCCCACGCACGAAACCCACAGGACCTGAACCGGTGTCGACATCGGCATGGGCTTTCCTACCGAGCTTCCATCGGCCCTGCCTTGGCCCGGCGTTCCATCAGCTCCTTCCAGGTCGTGCGGACGATGCCCCGGCTTTCGATCACCTGCCGCACCTCCGCCGCCGTGAGCGCGGTCGTGTCGGCCAGCCGCGACGCACTGCTCCCCGTCACGCGCGGAAAATCGTCCGTCGGCACCGACGCATGGAACAGAATCTCCGTGACCCCCGGGTTCAGGTTCTTCAGCAACTCGACCAACCGCGCGGTCTTCTCCGCCGGCGGCCAGCCGTAACTTCCCGTGTGCAGATCGTCCAGCACGGGCAGGCCCGCGTTCCAGATCCGCGGCACCAGGGCCTGCAACAAGCCCATCGCCTCGCCGTTCTCCGCCCGCGCGTGGGTCGAATGTCCGCCCACCGCGAGGATCGGAATCCGCTTCTCGACTCCGACCTTCAGGAAGCGCTCGAAATAATCCGGGCGCGCGAACAGCGTGCCCATGTGCGAATCCAGGTGGGTGATGGGAATCCCCATTCCCTCCGCCCGCGCCACCTGCGCCCGCAATTCCTTCTCCACCTCGTCCGCGTTCGCCCTCGGCACCACCTGCGCCACGCTGCGCCAGAGACAACCCTGCGGATCCGTCAGCCCGGGCACCGCCGCCTTCCCCGCCACCGGCCCCCACCGGTACCACTCCCATTCCGAGGTCAGCGTCAGGTGCAACCCGGCGTCGATGCCCGGATGCTCCTTCACGTACTGCGCGATTTCCGGCACCCACGGGCACGGCATCATGATGGCGAAGGAGGTCGCGACGCCGCGTTCCAGCGTCTCCCGAACCCCGCGGTTCGAGGCATGATGCATGCCCGCGTCATCCACATGCAGGATCACCACGACCTCGTCCGCCTTCCACCCCAGTCGCTCGCCAAAGCTCGGCTCCGCCGCGCCGCCGGTGGGGATCATCCCCGGGGCCGCACCCAGCGCCGCCACCAGCGCCCAACCCGCCCGCACCCAACCCGGCATCCATCGTCGCTTCGTGTTCATGCGTTCGTTCCTCGCTCCGGATCGCCTTCACCCCGCCGGACTCCCCGGCCCCGGCCCGACGTCCGGCCCGCGTGCCGCATGGAACCCGAAGCAGACGCCTGCTGCCAAGCCTCCGGGGTGGGTGGGCGCCGACACCGGGGGCACCTCCGCGCTTCCAGGTTCAATCCGAGCCCCGGTCCTTCCCCGGCGGGACAGTCGCGGCGGCATCGGTTCCGTCGAACTTCCGTCCCCCGGAACCCTCGCCAGGGCCGTGTCGGAACGGCCTTATACCGACACCCGACCGGGTTACCTCGTCCCAACGCCCTGTCCGAGCGCCGCAGTCGCCGCGGGCCCCGCGGGTCGGGGCACCGTCATCCCGTTCGCCTTTAGCACGCTGCGCGCCAGGCCTTCGCCCATGACGACGTGGGTGGCGAGACGGTTCCGCAGGACGGAGGACAGAAAGCCGGCCTTCCGATGCTCGGCATCGTCGGTGGCGAGCAGCAGCACGGTCGCCTTGCGGGCCAGCGCGGACCGGAGTTCCGCGAAGGTGGGGCGGAGAGAGAGTTGTCGCGCCTCGTCCTCGAGCTCCGGGTCCGGTTGCAGACCGCCATCCCCGTCCCCGCACAGCGGGATATAGAACAGATCTCCCTGATACGAATCCGGGAGAAGCTCCTGCTTCCGGTCCACCCAATACCCCCGCCCCGGAGCACCGACGCCGCTGACGAAAACGCGCGTCGCTGCCAGCTTCTGCGCATAGACCTCACCCAGGGAATTGCCCATGAGCGGGATGAACTCCTCCCCGCCGAAGATCTCCGCCAGACGCGCGGCGAGATGGGTGCTGGTCTGCGAGAACCGATCGGGAAAGCCCACCTGGCTCAGCGCGATGGACTCGATCCGCAGCTCCCGCCCCCCGGGGAGGGTGTCGGGACGCTGACGGGCCAACTCGCGCACGACGGCGGCGACCGTCGGTCCTCCGGCGTTCGCGACGAGCACCTTTTGTCCGGGGAGATTCGTCGATTGCTCGGCGATGGCATCGTACAGCGCCTGGGCCGCGACGACCTCGAACGCTCCGTGTTTCACGACCTCCTCACCCACCACCGTCACTCTCACCGCCCGTCCCGCCAGCGACTCGACCTTCTCCTCCAACGCCGGACACCGGGTCGGGACATAATGAAGCAGGCCGTGCTTGGCCGCCTGGTACACCGCCCGGTAGATCTGGTTGTCGTCCTGCCGCATGCCGTGCTGCTCCGCCAGGATCTTCTCGATCTGGCTCGCTGATCTCCCTTGCGCCACGTAGTACGCGACCAGTTCAAAGAACGCCCGCTCGTGGGGTTGAAAGTGGGCCAGTCCCGCGACCGAATCCGTCTTTCCCTTCATGGCAACGATTATTACAGCGGGGTGTACGGCTGGCAATCGCGTCGGGACACGCACGCCGTTGAACCCCGCCGGCACCGGGAGGTACACCAGGATTCGGTCAATGCCCGCCTGCTCCGGCAGCGTCCGGGGGCAGCACGGAATACACCGGCTCCCGGCGGAACCCAGGCGATTTTCCGTCTGAGGCCGGGGAGCACCCCGCGCCGTCGGCCGGCGTTGAAGCGGAGAAGCACGTGCCGTATCTCGGTTGGCATCCCGACCGTCCCGTCCCTGGTGCCCACTTCCGACACGGGGTCCACGGGGGAAGGCTGGGAACCGACATCACGCCCCATGAACCCGCATCCCGAATCCTACCCCCTCGACCCAGCCCGCTACCTCGAACGGCTCGCTCGGTGGAGCTTCGAGACCAGAAACCGGAAGCTCGGACACCTTCTCCTTTCGCTTGCGCGAGCCGTCGGGCGCGAGGGCATGAAGGACGCCGCGCGCATCCTGCACGATCTCGGCCGCAGCACCGGAGTGGTTGGACCCGGGTTGGCGGAGCCATACCGGATGGTCGCCGGTCCCGGGGACCTCGAACTCGGCTGGTGCCACAACCCGAACCGGGGCACCCCGGTGTCGAGTCCCCCCAATCCCCTCGGGTTCAAAGTCTCCAACGAAGGCTGCTACCTCGATCTCGAGAACATCTGCCAGGTAAACCACGCCGAGCCGGTCCTGGCCCTGCGACCCGACTGGACGAGCATTCAATACAATCTCCTCCCGCAGATCCGACCCTTTGCGCCGCGCGAGGGCACGCACCTGGTCATCGCCACCGACCGGCATCTACCCCAGGGTTACGACACACCCCGAGGGCTCGTGGAACTGGCTCAGGACCTCGTCGGTTGGGCCGGCGAATTCCCCGAATGGACGGTGGGATACAACGGCCCCGGCGCGGCCGCTTCGAACCCGCATCATCGCCACTACCAGGTGCTCGACTGTCCCCAGCTCCCCCTCTTCCGCGCGGCATACTCGGCCTTGCGACGCCAGAGCCCGCCTGCGCTGATCCTGGACTACCCGCTGGCCGCCGTGGCCTTTGCCGGAAGTCCCGACGAAGTGCGGGCCCAACTGGCCCAGGCGATGCCTCGCCTTTACGGCGCCCTGCCGTCCGTTTCCATCCTCGGGCGCCACACGGGCGACGAGGTGCTCGTGGTGCTCATCCCCCGCACCCCGCAGCGCGAATCCATCACCGACCCGGTCCAATGCCGGAGCGGCTTCCTCGAGGTCGGCGGCGTCCTCCTCGTCAAAAGCCCCAACGACCGCGACTTCCTGGATCGCTGCCGCGCCCCGTACGACACCATTCGACACGCGCTGCATGGGCTGGAGCCCGACGGCATCCGGGCATTCCTGAAAGCCTGGCGGGAGGGCCACGACGGTGCCGAGATCACCTTGGTGGAGTGAGGTGAAATGCGGCCCCCGTTCGGGTTGTCCGGACCTCGGACGACGCCGTCCGGCGCGGCATGACCCCCGGCCCCGGGGACCTTTCGCCGCCCCCGGCAACACCGGGAACGGGCGGGGTGCGGAAGCGGGCCGCCGCGGCCGAATGATCTCGAAAAACCCTTGAAGAAGAAGAGGTTGGGGTGACTGACGGGACTTGAACCCGCGACATCCAGATCCACAATCTGGGGCTCTAACCAACTGAGCTACAGCCACCACCCAGGACCAAAAATTTGGCGACCCGACCGTTCATCGTCAAGCCTGCGGATGGTTTTTGCGGACCGCCGCGAACCGCCGGGCAGGACCATGGTCGATGTCGGCCGAGGCCGGCGACTCGACGGTCGCCGGCCCGGGGCCCCGTTCGCGGACCTGGTTCGCCCCGCCGTCTCCCGACGGCAGCTACCAGGACGTCCGGGTCGCCGGAGAGGGGACGAGGCGCACCCTTTTCGTTCACCCCCTATGCTCCGCCTCCGCATGTCGGCGGCTACGACCCACCACTTCGCGCACCGCACCTCGTGGCCGCCGAGGTGACGAGGCGGAGCCTTTTCATTCACCCCCTATGCTCCGCCTCCGCATGTCGGCGGCTACGACCCGGCATTTCGCGCACCGCACCTCGTGGCCGCCGAGG
>CAZSOV010000013.1:0-56541 GCA_964608505.1 uncultured Verrucomicrobiota bacterium | reverse complement strand
GCGCGACGGCGGGCCGGGTCGCGGGGCGATCGAAGCAGGCGAAGCCTGCGACTCGGCAGTCGCCGGCCCCACAGCGCGGTTCCACGCAGGACGTTGCCAACGGCCCTGCCTCCCTGGGTATCTGCCGTCGTCCGACGGCGGGGCGAACCCGCTCCGCAAACCGGGCGACCGGGCCACGGGTCGGCCCCGTCGTGACCCGCCAGTTTCGGGCGGACTTCGCGGAGGATCCCCGCTACGCTGCGGCGCATCGCCGAAACCGATTCCGGCAAGGGCGCGGGTGGTACCGCTCCCGCCGGCCTCTCGCCATGCCCAACGCCAAGTCCATCGCCTCCGCCTACAAGCTTGCCCAGGCCCGCTACGCCGAAATCGGGGTCGACACCGAGGCCGCCCTGGCCGCCCTGGCCCGCATCCCCGTCTCCATCCACTGCTGGCAGGGCGACGACGTGGGGGGATTCGAGAATCCCGGGGGAACCCTCGGCGACGGCCTGGCGGTGACCGGCAATTATCCCGGGAAAGCCCGGACGCCCGACGAGCTGCGGGCCGATTTCGCCAAGGTCCTGTCGCTCCTCCCCGGAAAACACCGGTTCAACCTCCACGCCAGCTACGCCGAGATGGGCTCCCGTCGCGTCGACCGCGACGCGCTGTCCGCCGACCAGTTCCGGAACTGGATCGCCTGGGCCCGCGATCTCGGGATCGGACTCGATTTCAACCAAACCTATTTCGCCCATCCCAAGGTGGACCGGGGCTGGACGCTGACCCATCCGGACGCCGGGATCCGCCGGTTCTGGATCGAGCACGGCATCCGCTGCCGCGAGATCGGCGCGGCGTTCGGCAAGGCCCTGGGCACCCCGTGTCTCACGAACCTCTGGATTCCCGACGGCATGAAGGACACCCCGGCGGACCGCCGCGGCCCCCGCGAGCGCCTGGTCGAATCCCTCGACGCCATTTACCGGCAGCCGGTCGACCGCCGGCTGAACCTGGACTCGGTGGAGCCCAAGCTGTTCGGGATCGGGGCCGAGAGCTACACGCCCGGTTCCCACGAGTTCTACCTGGGCTACGCGGTCAGCCGCGGAACGCTCCTGACGCTGGACGCCGGCCATTACCACCCGACCGAGGGCATCGCGGACAAGGTTTCCTCCGTGCTCACGTTCCTGCCCGAGATCGCGCTGCATGTCAGCCGCGGGGTCCGGTGGGACAGCGATCACGTCGTGACCCTCACCGACGATCTTCAGGCCATCGCCCAGGAGATCGTCTGGGGCGGCTTCACGGACCGCGTCCGGATCGGGCTGGATTACTTCGACGCGAGCATCAACCGCGTGGCGGCCTGGACCCTCGGCACGCGGAACATGCTCCGGGCCCTGCTGCTCGCCCTGCTGGCGCCCGTCGCGCGTTTGCAGGCCGCCGAGCGCGAGGGCGATTACACCACCCGGCTTGCGTTGATGGAGGAAGTCAAACTGCTCCCCGCGGGTGCCGTCTGGGACCACTATTGCGCCGCCCGCAACGTGCCGGTCGGGGAGGCCTGGCTCGCCGAGGTGAAGCGCTACGAGGCGCGGGAACTGTCCGGGAGACGATGAGTTCCGAGCCCCTCCTTCAACTGCGCGCCATCACGAAGTCGTTCGGCGCCGTCCGCGCGCTCAAGGGCGTCTCCTTCGACCTCCGTCCCGGCGAGGTCCATGCCCTGCTCGGCGAGAACGGCGCCGGCAAATCCACGCTCATCAAGGTCGTCACCGGCGCCCATGCCCCCGACGGCGGCACCATGGAGGCCTTCGGAAGGCCCGTGCGCCACTTCACCCCCGCCACCGCCCACGCCCTGGGCATCGCCTGCATCTACCAACAACCCGCCCTCTTCGGTGATCTCACCGTGGCCGAAAACATCGGCCTCCGCCTCGAACCGGTCCGCTTCCTCGCCCGCGTGAACTGGGCCCGCCGCCGGTCCCTCGCCGCCGGACTCCTCGACCGCATCGGCGCCGGCATCCCGACCGACGCCGAGGTCCGTTCCCTGTCCATGCCCGAGCAGCAGTTGGTCGAGATCGCCTGCGTGCTCGGTGCCGGAGCCCGGATCGTGATCATGGACGAACCCACGGCCTCCCTCACGCGCAAGGAGCAGGAACTGCTCTTCGGCGTCGTCCGCGGACTCCGCGCCGAGGGCGTCGGCGTCATCTACATCTCCCATCGACTCGAGGAAATCTTCGCCCTCGCGGATCGCGTGACCGTCCTCCGCGACGGCGAAAGCGTCGGCACGCGCCTCGTCCATACGCCCCGGCCCGGGTCCGCCCCCTCTCCGTCCGCCCCGGCTCCCGTTCCCGATCCCGGTCCGGTCCCGCCCCCCGTGGCCGACCGCGCGCCGGACCTGACGGAGTCGGAGCTGATCGCCATGATGGTCGGGCGCGAGATTTCGCATGCCTACCCGCCCTCGGAGGGCCGGCCCGGCGACGTGGTGCTTTCCCTGCGCGAGGTCGGCTGCGCCGCCGGCGGCGTGAGGAACGTCAGCCTCGAAGTCCGGGCGGGGGAGGTCGTCGGCCTGGCCGGTCTGGTGGGGGCCGGACGGACCGAGCTCGCGCGGGTGCTCTTCGGATTGACCCCGGCCGACGCCGGCGAGATCCGGCTGGGCGGGGAAACCGTGACCCTCGGGTCGCCGGAGGAGGCCGTGGCCCGCGGCATCGCGTACGTGCCCGAGGACCGCCGCCGGCATGGGGTGGTGCTGGACATGCCGGTGGCGCACAACGTCACCCTGGCCATCCACCGGCGGTTGTTTCCCGGGAGCTGGTTGCGTTTCGGGGCGGAACGCGCGCTCACGATGGACTACGTGCGCGACCTCGCGATCAAGACCGCGGGACCCGGCGCGCCGGCGGGCAGTCTCAGCGGCGGAAACCAACAGAAGGTCGCCCTGGCCCGCTGGCTGGCCACCCGCCCGCGCCTCCTGATCCTCGACGAACCGACCCAGGGCGTGGACGTCGGTGCCAAGGGCGAAATCCATCGCATCATCCGGAGGCTGGCGCGGGACGGGCTGGCGGTCCTGATGATCTCGAGCGACCTGCCCGAAGCGCTCGGCATGAGCGATCGCCTCCTCGTGATGCGCGGCGGAACCGTCGTCGCGGAACTGCCCGCCGGCACCCCGGCCGCCGAGGTGATGGCCGCCGCCCTCGGCCAGGGCTCGAAAGGCCGCCCCGCATGAAACGCCATTTCCACGAATGGTCCGTCGCCGGCGCCCTGGGCGTGCTGCTGCTGGTCCTCGCCGTGCTCGCCCCGGGGTTCTTCGATCCCCAGCCCCTGACCTCGCGCCTGGCCACGGCCGCCCCGCGACTCGTCGTGGCCTGCGGCATCGCCCTCGTGATCGTCGCCCGCCAGATCGACATCTCGGTGGGTTCCCTCTTCGCCCTCTGCAGCGTCGGGGCCGGACTCGTCGCCGAGGCGGGCTGGCCCGCCCCCGCCTCGCTCGCCGCGGCCGTGGCCATCGGGTTGGTCGGCGGCGCCCTCAACGGCGTGCTCGTGGCCGCCCTGCGACTTCCTTCCATCGTCGTCACCCTCGCCACCATGGTGACCTGGCGCGAGGCCCTCCGCCTCGGACGCCAGGGGGTCTTCATCAACCTCCCCGATTCGCTCCAGTGGTTCGGCCTGCCCATGCTCGCCGGTCAATGGCTCCTTTGCGCCACGGCGATGCTCGTCCTCCTCGCCCTCGCCCTCGCCCTGCGCCACGCCGCCGCCGGACGCCACGTCTACGCCGTCGGCTCCGACGCCGAGGCCGCCCGCCTCGCCGGGCTCCGCCCCCAGCGCGTCACGTTCGGCGTCTTCGTCCTCCTCGGCGGCCTCGCCGGCCTCGCCGCCATGATGAACCTCGTCCAGTCACCCCAGGTCGACCCCGCCACCGGACGCGGTCTCGAACTCGAAACCATCGCCGCCGCCGTCGTCGGCGGCGTCGCCGTGTCCGGCGGACGCGGCAACCTCTGGGGCGTGCTGGCCGGTTTCCTCCTCCTCACGTGCATCACCCCGGCCCTCACCTATCTCGGCGTGAAACCCTACTGGGACAAGGCCAGCCAGGGCCTGATCATCCTCCTCGCCGTCGTTGCCGACGGCCTCCGCCGACGGCGCGAAAGGAATTCCTGAGATGAACCCCGCCGCGCCCGCCCCGAGCCGCACGTCCGTCACGCCGCCGGCCTCCACCGGTCCCTCCCTCGCGAACCGCCTCCTCCGCCACGAGACGCTGCTGCTCGCGCTCGTCCTCCTCGAGATCGCGTTCTTCGCCGCCCGGGGCCGGAACTTCGGAACCTCCGACAACGTCATCAACATCGTCCGGCACTCCGTCGAGATCGGCCTCCTCGCCCTGGTCATGATGCCGGTCATCCTCACCGGCGGCATCGATCTCTCCGTGGGGTCCCTCCTGGGCCTTTCGGCGGTCGTGTTCGGCAAGCTCTGGCGCGACGTCGGACTCCCCTGGCCCGCGGCGGCGGCCGCCACACTGCTCGTGGGACTGGCCGGAGGCGGTCTCAACGCCGCCCTCATCACGGTGCTGCGCCTGCCCCCGCTGATCGTCACCCTCGGAACCTATTCCCTGTTCCGCGGCCTCGCCGAGGCCTTCACCCGCGGCACCGATGCGTTCACGAACTTCCCCGCCTCCTTTCTTTTCCTCGGCACCGGCCAGCTCGCCGGTATTCCCGCCCAGGCCTGGATCCTCGTCGCGGTCGCCGCGGGCATCTGGACGCTGGTGCACCGGACGACGTTCGGTCGGTCGTTCCGCACCATCGGCTTCGCCCCGGACGGCGCGCGCTATGCGGGGTTGCCGGTCGAACGACGGCTGGCCCTGGCCTACCTGCTGGCGGGTCTGGTCGCCGCCCTGGCCGCCATCACCTACACCGCCCGGTTCGGCACCGCCAAGGCCGATGCCGGCATGGGCTACGAACTCTCCGCCATCACCGCCGTCGTCCTCGGCGGCACCAGCATCTTCGGCGGCGTCGGCACCGTGGCCGGCACCCTCCTCGGCGTCGCCGCCATCGCCGTGCTCGGCAACGGCCTCTCCCGCCTCCCCGCCACGATGAGCAGCGCCAGCGAATTGTCCGGCCTCTTCACCGGTGTCCTGCTCCTCGTCGCCCTCGGCGCCGGCGTCCTCTCCCAACGATTCCGCACCGGGAAATCATGAAACACGGCCTGCTTTGGTACTGGCACCGGCTCCGGGCCATGGACCGCGCCGAGTGGCGCGAGCGGCTGGCCCAAAAATGGCGCAAGCGCGTCGATGCCCGGCGACCCCCCGATTTCCGCGGGGTCCCCGGGGCACCCGCCCGGCCGGGCGCGTGGCCGTTGCTCCCGGCCCGGGAATCGCTGCCCCCCGAGGTCGAACCGGCGCTGCGACGCGAGGTGGAGGACGTGCTGCGTGGTTACTGGCGTGCCTTCGGCCACCTCCCGATGCGCGTCGACGATCCCCCCAACTGGTTCAAGGACCACGCGGCACGCCGGGACCTCACGAGCGTGCGGTCCGGCTTCCGCCTGAACCACCGCGAACTTCCGCCCGGCAGCGACATCAAGCTCGTCTGGGAACTGAGCCGGTGGTCCACCTTGGTCCGCCTCGCCCAGGGCGCCTGGGCCCTCGACCACGAGGCCGCCGGGAGGAAATGCCTCGCCTGGCTCGATCATTGGCGGAAACAGAACCCGCCCTACATCGGCTGGAACTGGACCAGCGCCCTCGAGGCCGGCATGCGCCTCCTGAATTTCTGCTGGATCGACGCCCTGCTCTCCGCCGCCGGCACCGAACCCGACCGCCTGGCCGCCCTCCGCGCACGGCTCGTCCCCGCCCATCTCTGGTACGTCTCGCGCCACCGTTCGTTCGGCTCCTCCGCCAACAACCATCTGCTCGGCGAACTGGCCGGCCTCGTCACCGCCCTCGCCCGCTGGCCGGACCTCGCCGCGTGGTGCGCCCCCCTCGAATCCCTGCACGCCGAGTGGGAACGCGAGGTCCTCGCCCAGTTCGCCCCCGACGGCGGCAACCGCGAGCAGGCCCTCAACTACCAGCTCTATTCCTGGGAGCTCTGCTGGCATACCCGCAACGCCCTCCGCGCCGCCGGACGTCCCGTCTCCGATGCCGTCGAGGACCGCCTCCGCCGCGCGGCGGATTTCTTCGTGGCCGTGCAATCGCCGAAGGACGCCTGGGACTACGGGGACTCGGACAGCGCGACCGCCGTGCCGCTCTTCTCCGACGACGCCGCCGCGATTCGGGAATGGTTCCAGTGGTTCTCCGAATCGTCCTCCAGCCCGGCCCTGCGCTGGTGGCTCGGGGAACCTCCCCAACCCTGCCAACCCCCCGCCTGCCAGCAGGGACCCGCCGACTGGGTCGTGTTTCCCGACTCCGGACAGGCCTCCTGGTGGGCCGGGCGCTGGCAAACCCGCTGGGACCTCTCCCCGCTCGGCTACCTGAGCACCGCGGCCCATGGTCACCTCGACGCCCTCCATCTTTCCCTCTGGCTCGACGAACACGCCCTCGTCATCGATCCCGGCACCGGCGCGTATTATGGCGACACCCGCCTCCGGGCCTGGCTCGCGTCCTGGGCCGCCCACAACGGGCCCCATCGCCCCGGCGTGAACTTCCCCGAACGCCTCGGCCCCTTCCTCTGGGGACCGCACCACGCCCGCCCCACGTGGCGTACCGTCGGGGAACTCGCCCTCGAAGCCGAACTCGTCCTGCCCCACGGCACCGCCCGCCGGCGCGTCACCCGCCTGCTCGCCGCCGAGACCGACGGCTGGCTCGTCGAGGACGGCTTCGCCGCGCCCAGTCCGGTCCCCGACCCGACCCCGGGTGCCGGCACCAAGGCTTCCCCCGCCCCCGGAAGGGCGGAGAGCGGCTTCCGCGTCTGCTGGCATTTCGCGCCGGGAACCCGGCTGGAGCCCGACACGAAGAACCCCCGCCTCTGCCACGGGTACCGCCGCGGCGTCCGTTTCACCGTCGAGTTCGACGCCGCCTGGACGAAGGTCGAATACGTGGCCGAATCCCGCGGCGGCGCCACGATCCCCGTGGCCGGCGACCTGGTCGGGCTCTGTTCCCCGGCCTTTCGCGATCTCGAAGCCGGCCCGATGGCCATCCTCGCCGGGCGCCTCGCCGACGGCGTCCCCCATCGGACCGTGTTTCTGGCCGTCCGGGACGAGTGGACGTAGGCCCACCCGCGGGGGGAGTGGCGGGCAGGCGGGTCTTTCCGGGCGAACTCCGTTCAGCCCAGGAACCGCCGGGCGGCGATGGTCGCGTTATGGCCGCCGAACCCGAACGAGTTGTTCAGCACCGCGTCGACCCGCTGTTCCCGTGCCGTGTTGGGAATGCAATCGAGGTCGCAGTTCGGATCGGACCTCTCGTAGTTGATCGTGGGGGGGAGGATGCCGGTCTCGAGCGCCTTGCAGCAGACGGCCATCTCGACCGCGCCGGCGGCGCCCAGCATGTGGCCGGTGGCGCCCTTCGTGGAACTGACCGCGAGCTTGCGGGCGTGCTCGCCGAAGACGGCCTTCACGGCCTGGGTCTCGCAGACGTCCCCCTGGGGCGTGGAGGTGCCATGGGCGTTGATGTACCCGATGTCCCCGAGATTCAGACCGGCGGCGCGCATGGCCATGCGCATGCAACGCGCGGCGCCTTCCCCCTCGGGCGAGGGTGCCGTCAGGTGATGGGCGTCGGCCGTGTTGCCGTAACCGACGATCTCCGCGTAGATGCGCGCTCCCCGGCGGCGGGCATGCTCGAGTTCCTCCAGGACCAGCACCCCGGCCCCTTCGCCCATGACGAAACCGTCGCGATCCGCGTCGAAGGGCCGCGAGGCCTTCCCGGGCGCGTCGTTCCGCGTGCTCAACGCGCGCATGGCGCAGAATCCGGAAATCCCGAGCGGTACGATCGTGGCCTCCGCGCCGCCGGCGAAGATGACGTCGGCATCACCCATCTTGAGGGTCCGCCAGGCCTCGCCCAGGGCATGGGTGGAGGTCGCACAGGCGGAACAGGTGGCGATGCTCGGACCGCGGAGGTTGTAATAGATCGAAAACATCCCCGTGCCCATGTTGAGGATGAGCATCGGGATCATGAAGGGGGACACCCGGCCCGGGCCCTTTCCAAGGAGGACCTTGTGCTGGGTCTCCGTGGTTTCCAGGCCGCCGATGCCGGACCCGATGAACGTGCCGATGCGGTCGCGGTCGCAGGCGTCCAGATTCAGGCCGGAATCCACCAGCGCCTGCCACCCGGCATGCACGGCGAAGTGCACGAACCGATCCGTGCGACGCAGATCCTTGGCACTGGGAAAAGCAGGCGTGGCATCGAAATTCCGGACCTCCCCGGCAATCCGACAATCGTAGCCGGTGGCGTCGAAGAGGGTGATCGTGTCGATGCCGCACTCGCCGGCCACGATGCGGTTCCAGAAGGTTCCGACGTCATGGCCGAGGGGCGAGACAACCCCGAGGCCGGTGACGACGACGCGACGGTCAGAATACGAGCCACTCATGAGCATCGAAAACGGGGCAGCGGCGGCCTGAAGCCAGCCGGTCTGCCCCGCGAATCAGGAAAAAGGACTGAAGGCGTTGGGTCGCGAAAATCCGGGGCGGGCCCGCTTACTTCTGGCGTTCTTCGACGTATTTGATGACGTCGCCGACGCTTTGCAGCTTCTCCGCCTCTTCGTCGGGGATTTCCTGGCCAAATTCCTCCTCGAGGGCCATGACCAACTCGACGGTGTCGAGCGAATCGGCACCGAGGTCCTCGATGAATTTGGCTTCGGGGGTGACCTGGTCTTCCTTCACGCCGAGCTGGTCGACGATGATCTTTTTGACCCGTAGTTCGATGGATGTGTTTTGGTCCGCCATGAGAGCCGTTGTTGTTAGCGCGTGTCTGTTAGGTGGCGGGTGCCGGAGCGTCAAGTCCCGAAACGTCGAACGCCCCTGACCCCGCAAATCGTTTCCGTCGTGCCGGGAGCGTCACATGACCATGCCACCGTCGACCACCAGAACTTGTCCGGTGACGTAACGCCCGCCCGGGCCGGCCAGGTACAGCGCCGCCTGCGCGATGTCCTCCGCCTCGCCAAATCCGTTGAGCGGAATGCGTTCCAGCAATTTCGTCCGCATCCCCTCGTCCAGCACCGCCGTCATGTCCGTGGTCACGAATCCCGGCGCGATGGCGTTGCACGTCACCCCGCGCGAGGCCAGTTCCCGCGCCACGGACTTCGTGAACCCGATCAACCCGGCCTTGCTCGCCGCGTAATTGCACTGCCCGGCATTCCCGATCAGGCCGATCACCGAGGCCACGTTGATGATCCGTCCGGCCCGCAGCTTCAGGAACTGCCGCGTCAGCGCCCGCGTCATGTGGAACGCCCCGCGCAGGTTGGTGTTCAACACCATGTCCCAGTCCTCGTCGCTCATCCGCATCAGCAGCCCGTCGCGCGTCACGCCGGCGTTGTTCACCAGAATGTCCACCCGCCCCGCCTCCCCCAGGATCCGCTCCATCGCCGCCGTCACCGACGCCCCGTCCGAGACATCGACCGCGAACGCCCAAGCCCGCACCCCCAGCGCCCGGACCTCCGCCGCGACCTTCTCCGAATTCTCGGCCGTCCGGGAGACACACACCACCTCCGCGCCCTCGGCGGCGAAACGCAGCGCGATGCCGCGACCAATGCCGCGACCCGCACCCGTCACCAAGGCGATCTTGCCCTGAAGCACGCTCATCGTGGGTGCACAGTGGCAGACGGGCCCCCTTCGGCAAATGGGAATTTGGCGAACGCCGAGCGTCGGCGGCGATGTCCGGGAGCGCTCCCGTGCCAAAGCGGCAGAGGACTGCCGCACTCCACGACCCTGTCGGGCGTGCCGGACGACGCCCGCCCTCGCACGTCCGAAGGCACGAAGCTCCGTGGCCCGTCCGTAGCTGCCGTCGTCCGACGGCGGGGCGAACGCAGTCCGCCGGGCCTGTTCAACCCGCGGGAGGGGTCTCCCCGGCCACGACCCGCGCGGCGAGCACGCGCTTGGTGGGGACGTACTGGGCGATGTACTCGCGGTGAAACTCGGCAAAGGTGCCGGCGGCCAGATGCGCCCGCACCTCCGCCATGAGGCGGAGGTAGAGGTGCGTGTTGTGCACCGAAAGCATGCGGAGGCCGAGGATCTCGTCGACGTTCAGCAGGTGCCGAATGTACGCGCGCGTGAAATTGCGGCAGCAATAGCAGTCGCAGCCTTCCTCGATGGGGCGGAAATCGGCCTTGTTGTATCCGGCCTTGGCGTTGTAGGCGCCGCGATGCGTGTAGGCCGTGCCGTTGCGGGCCACCCGGGTGGGCAGCACGCAATCGAACATGTCCACGCCCCGCGCGATGAGCTCCATCATCTGGGCCGGCGTGCCCAGCCCCATCGCGTAGCGGGGCTGGTGCGCGGGCAGATGGGGCTCCGTCAACTCGATGGCCCGGAGCATCTCCGGCTCGGGCTCGCCCACGCTCACGCCCCCGATGGCGTAGCCGTCGAACCCCATCGCCACCAACTCCCGGGCGCAGCGCTCGCGTTGGACGGGATCCGCCCCGCCCTGCACGATGCCGAACACCTGCTGGCCCGGGGCGCGGGGTTGTTCCAGGCACTCGCGCGCCCACCGCAGGGTGCGCTCCACCGCACCCTGAAGTTCCTTCGGCTTCGCTCCTGCCGGCGGGCACTCGTCGAACACCATCGCGATGTCCGAACCGAGCACCTTCTGGATGTGCATCGATTCCTTCGGCCCCAGAAACAGGGGCGAACCGTCGAGATGCGACCGGAATTCCACGCCGTGCTCCGCGATCTTCCGGATCTTGGCGAGGCTGAAGACCTGGAACCCGCCCGAATCCGTCAGGATCGGCAGCGTCCAGTTCATGAACCGGTGCAGCCCGCCCGCCGCCGTCAGGATTTCGAGTCCGGGCCGCACGAAGAGGTGGTACGTGTTGCCCAGGATCACCTGGGTGCCGGACTCGAGCAGCTCCCGGGGATCCATCGCCTTGACGGAGGCCTGGGTTCCCACCGGCATGAAGACCGGCGTCTCGATGACGCCGTGCGGGGTGGTCAGGCGGCCCAACCGGGCCTTGGTCGTGGAATCAGTAGCGAGTAGTTGGAACATCCGGCGCCTGGGTCGGGATCGGAATCGTACGCGGATCAGTTGGCTGGACCGAGGACCTGGAGCCGGTACTGCGGGGAACGCACGCTGTTGGGGTTCACGCGCCCGAACCCGGCCTCGCCGTAGTCCCACTTGTAATAGTAATAGACGGGCACCGACGGGTCGGGGATCGGAATCCGGGCCTCCCAGCGGTCCTCCATCCGCGCCACCCGCGCCATCGGATGGAACTTCTGGTCGATCACCACGTAGCCCTTCACGTCATCCCGGAGGAGGTTGACCGAACGCTGGTTGGTGTCCCACTCGGCCTCGAACTGGTACATGCCCCCCGGTTCCGCCGGCACCGTCGTCGGCGTCAGATTGGTGATCCGGGACGCGCAGCCGGCACTCCCGGAGACCAGCAACGCGAGCGCGAATGCCCCGCCCGCCAGCCGTTTCAAGCGCTTCATGACCGGCGAGCGTGCGAGTCGGCCCCGACCGAAGTAAAGCGGGAATCGGATCAGTGAGCCCCTCCGCAACGCCCCCGGGGAGCCTCGTGCCCGCGCCCCAGCAGGAACAACTTCAACTTCTCGTAGCTCTTCCGCTGGAGGAAATGCCGCAGATCCCCCGGCGCGTCCGCCGGCAACGCGTCGACGAACCGGTCCAACCGCTGGACGATCGGCAGGATCGGAATCCGGGGGCCGCCCCCCCGCGCCGAGGCCGCGGCCTCCTCCAGTTCAACCAGCGTCGCCAGAATCTCCTGTTCCATCGTCAGCCGGTCCCGATGCGTCGGCGTGGGGCGTCCCGGTCGGAAATGCTCCAGGTGCTCGACCCGGGCCAGGAGCCCCGGAAATGCCCCGGCCAACTCCCCGGTGGCGTGCTTCAACGCCTCGGCCAGCACCTCGGGCGCGGCCTCCGCCCGGAGATTGACGATGAGCTGGCCGCCCCGCACCGGGGCATCCAGCCGGGACGACAGCTCCGCAACGAAGTCGTTCCGCACCAGATTGGCCACCGCGATCTCCCCCAGGCCCTCGTCGGGGCTCAGGGTCATCTTCAGATGGGCAATCTCGGCCGAACGCCCCGCCAACCGCCGCTGGATCCCCGCGGCCAGGCCCTCCAGCAGCGCCGTGCTGTCGAACGGTTCCGCCGCCTTCAACTCGACCGTCGCGTTGAGCCAGCCCAGCAGGGCCTCCCCCTCGGCATAGACGTCGTAGTCCACCGGCATCGTCGCCCGGCGCGACTGCTCGCCCCTCGTCAGCCGTTCGAACCACGCCCCCACCCCGTCCCCGCTCCGCGCCGACGCCGCCAGCACCTCCGCCTGCGGATACGCCGCCGCGATGGCCGCCCGCAACGCCTCCAGACGCTCCGGCGACAGCAGGTCCGCTTTTCCGATGACGATCAGGTCCGCCTCCTCGAGCTGCTTGCGGTAGATGTAGAGCACCTTCTCCGAGAAACTCCCCCCCGGCTCGAGCCCGAACACCCGCAACGCGCGCACCGGGTCCACCAGCACGCTCAGCGGCGCGATCACGAAATCGTCGCCGTACATCCGCCGCAGCGGGTACGTCACCGTCGCGATCAGGTCCGTGCAGCTCCCCACCGGCTCCGCGATGAACACGTCCGGACGGTTCGCCGCGGTCAACGACTTCGCCGCATCCACCAGCGAGTTGAACCGGCAACAAAAACAGCCCCCCGGAATC
The DNA here is from genome assembly GCA_964608505.1 of uncultured Verrucomicrobiota bacterium. Classification (GTDB taxonomy): domain Bacteria; phylum Verrucomicrobiota; class Verrucomicrobiia; order Limisphaerales; family CAIMTB01; genus CAIMTB01. The sequence goes on along the minus strand of CAZSOV010000013.1, from coordinate 43,815 downwards.
TCCTCCGTCGCGAATCCCCGGGCCCGCAACATCGCCGTATCCACGAGGTTGCGCCCCTGGTCGTTCGTGATCAGCCCCACCCGCCGCCCGGCCGCGGTCAGTTCCTCGGCCAGCCGCGCCACCGCCGTGGTCTTCCCCGCCCCGAGGAAACCGCCGATCATGATGTAACGCGCCGGCGCGCCGCCGCCGTGGGACCCGTTCTCCGGAGGATTGGACATGGGCAACATGTGACGGTCCGGATGGAGCCACGGGACGCTGCCGGACGCAACCGCCGGACCCGCCCCTTCCCTCGAATCCCCCTGTTTCCCCGGTCCGGTCCCGGTGCTACCTTGTCCGCGATGACCAACCGGAGCGCACGTGGAGACAAGGACAGGACACCCCGGTCGCGCGGCGTCCGCTTGCCGATTCCGACCGCGCTTGCCGTCCTCCTCCTGGCCGGCTGGCTGGCCATCCCCGGCCAGGCCCGGTCCGAGGAACCGCCCGGAATCCTGAAATGGAACCGCGCGACCCGCCGCGTCGATGCCGACCTGCGCGGCTGGACCCTGGAGTACACCCTGAAACGGATCGCCGCCGCCACCGGCTGGGAGGTCTACGTCGAGCCCGGCCTCGAAGCCCGCATCTCGGCGCGCATCGAGGATCGCCCCGCCCGGGAGGCCCTCGCCGTGCTCCTCGCCGACGTCAATTTCGCCCTCGTCCCGTCCGCCTCCAAAGCCACCAACCGCCTGCCGCGCCTGCTGGTCTTCCACTCCTCGACCTCCGAGGCCACCGTCGCGGTCCGGCCCCCGGGGACCGGCGAGGACGGCACGAAGGACCCGCGGTTGCTCGAGAACGAACTGATCGTGCGCCTCCGCAAGGGCGGAAAAGCAGCCATCGAGGAACTCGCCCGCAAACTCGGTGCCAAGGTGGTCGGTTCCATCGATTCCCTGAACGCCTACCGGCTCCAGTTCGACGATCCCGACGCCGCCCGCGCCGCCCGCGAAAGCCTGGCCGGCGACGAGAATGTCGCCTCCCTCGAGGACAATTACGCCATCGCGCCCCCCGGCCAGATCAACCGCCTCGGCGAGTCCGCCGCCCCGCCCCTCGGCATTCGGGCACGTCCGATCACCAAGGACGGTTCCGCCGTCATCGTCGCCCTCCTCGACTCGGCAATTCCCGCCGCCGGCAGCGCGCACGCCGATTTCCTGCTGCCCGCGCTGAGCGTGGCGGGCGCCGCCCCCGCGCCGTCCGCCGACGGCATCTCGCACGGCTCGGCGATGTTCGAGACCGTGCTCCAGGGGTTGGCCCTGACGCAGACGGCGGCCAACGGCACGCCCGTGCGCGTGCTGCCCATCGACATCTTCGGCAGCCAGGAACAGACCACCCTGTTCCAGCTGGCCCAGGGGATCTCCCTCGCCATGGAACGGGGCGCCAGCGTCGTCAACCTCAGCCTCAGCGGGCCCAACGCCAGTCCGCTCGTGCAGGACCTCCTGCGCCAGGGCAACGCGGCGGGCGTGATGACCTTCGCGGCGCCCGGCAACGAACCCACCACCGCCGCCACCTATCCCGCCGCCTACCCCGAAGTCATCGCCGTCACCGCCTCCGACCGCCGCGGCCAGGTCGCGAACTACGCGAACCGCGGCAACTTCGTCGATCTCATGGCCCCGGGCACCAGCGTGGTGCCCTTCGCCGGCGACACCTGGGTGGTCAACGGCACCTCCGTCTCCACCGCCTACACCTCCGGACTCGCCGCCGGACTGCTCGCCGACACCGGCCGCAAATCCGCCGACATCCTGGCCCAGCTCAAGCAACGCCTCGCCTTCCAACCCCCCGCCGGCTCCACCCCCGCCCCCCTGCCCAAGCCCTGAGAAGGGACTCCTCCCGACCATTGACCGGCCCGCGGAATCCGCCACTTTCGGGCCGTGCACGCTCCGGCTGAACCGTCCGTACTCGGTCCCCAATCCGTCCGCCTCCGGTCCCCGCGCCCGCGGGCGGACGCCCTCGCTCCCGCGCTCCTTCTCGCGGCGCTGCTTCTGGCCCAGCCCCCCGAGGCCGCGGCCCAGCAGGTCCCCGTGATCGAGAGGCAGCTCGCCAACGGGTTCCGCGTCCTCCTCGTCGAACGCCACGACGAACCCACGGTGTCCGGCGCCTTCGTCGTCCATGTCGGCAGTGCCAACGAACGCCCGGGGATCACCGGCATCGCCCATCTGTTCGAACACATGATGTTCAAGGGCACCCCGACCCTGGGCACGAAGGACGCGCGCCGCGACCTCGAGATCATCGCCGAACAGGAGAAGGTCCGGGACCAGATGCGCGCCGAGGAAAGCCGCACCCGCGCGGCCTGGCGCCGCGGCGAGATCGACGATCCCGCCCGGCTCGAGAACCAGACGCCCCGCTACCGCGAGCTCGAGGCCACGTTCAAGAAGCTGATCGAGGAACAGCGCGCGCTGCTCGTGAAGAACGAGTTCGACAAGGTCTACACCACCGCCGGCGCCTCCGGCATGAACGCCTTCACGCATTACGATCTCACCGCCTATTTCATCACCGTCCCCGCCAACAAGTTCGAGCTCTGGTGCTGGATGGAAAGCGAGCGCCTGCTCCGCCCCGTCTTCCGCGAGTTCTACGCCGAGCGCGACGTCGTCTTCGAGGAACGCCGCCTCCGCACCGAGTCCACGCCGCTCGGCAAGTTTGAGGAGACCTTCCAGTCCATGTTCTGGGAGGCCCATCCCTACCACTGGCCCATCATCGGCTGGGCTTCCGACATCCCCGCGATCTCCAAGGCCGATGCCGACGCCTTCTTCGCCACCTACTACGCCCCCCGCAACATCACGCTCGTCCTGACCGGCGACGTCCATGCCGACCGCGCGATGCCCCTGCTCGAACGCTATTTCGGGCGCATCCCCGCCGGTTCCCAGCCCGTCCCCGACGTCCTGACCTGGGAACCGAAGCAGAACGCCGAGAAGCGCATGAACGCCGAGGCCGAGGCCAATCCCCAGGTCGACGTCCTCTACCACACCGTCCCCTTCGGCCATCGCGATTCCTATGCGCTCAACGTGCTCGAACAGATCCTCGAGAACCGCACCGGCCGCCTTTACAAGGGCCTCGTCCTCGGCCGCGAACTGGCCACCGACACCTACGCCAACGCCGACCACCGCAAGTGGGCCGGCCTCTTCAACCTCGGTGCCGAGGTCCGCGACGGCAAGACCCCTGCCGAGGTCGAACAGGCCCTCCACGACGAACTCGAACGTCTCAAGAACGAGGAGGTCTCCGTCGACGAACTCCAGAAGATCAAAAACAACTTCGCCGCCGGCGAATACCGCAAGCTCACCTCCAACACCGCCATCCTGTTCCAGCTCATCTTCAACGAAGGCTACGGCGACTGGCGCGAGATCAACGAGGCCGGGCGCAAGATCCAGGCCGTCACCGCCGCCGACATCCAGCGCGTCGCCAAAGCCTATTTCACGAAGGAAAACCGGGCCGTCGCCACCTACACCCGCAAGGCCGGTGCCAACCCGGCCTCCGACGATCCCGACCTCGCCGGTCTCGCCCCCGACCAACTCCCCGTCCTCCGCCAGGTCATGGGCATGCTCGCCCAGGAGAAGGACGCCGCCCGCCTCAAGGAGATGCTCGCCCGCATGGAGTCCTCCGCCGCGAACGCCGATCCCAAGAAACAACAGTTCCAGCGCATCCTCCGCAGGAAGGTCGAGGCCCGCCTCGCCGAGCTCTCCGGCAAATAACCCCGCCCACCCGACCCGCACCCCAGCGCGAACCGAACCTCGTTCACCCCGACCATGACCCGCCCCATCGCCCGTCTCGCCCGTCTCGCCCTCCTCGTGCTCGCCGGCGCCCTCGCCCCCGCCCGCGCCGACGAGATCCCCGATCGCCCTGAGAAACTCGCCTTCCCGCCCCTCGCCTACGAACCCCCGGATCCCGCCGCCTCCCGCGTCCAACTCGCCGCCGGCCCCGTCGCCTACGTCGTCGAGGACCGCGAACTCCCCCTCGTCAACCTCTCCATCCTCGTCCGCGTCGGTCAGTACCTCGAAACGCCCGATCAGGTCGGGCTCTCGGATTTCGTCGGGCACCTGCTCGTCCGGGGCGGCACCGCGGCCAAAACCGCCGAGGAACTCGAGGAACGCCTCGACTTCCTGGCCGCCAAGCTGAGTTCGTCCATCGGCGAAACCCAGGGCACGGTCGCCCTCAACCTGCTTTCCAAGGACCTCGACGAGGGCCTCGCCCTGCTCCGCGACGTCCTCGCCACGCCCCGGTTCCAGGAGGACAAGCTCCGCCTCTACCGCGAGCAGACCCTCCAGTCCCTCAAACAACGCAACGACGACTCCGCCGACATCGAGGCCCGCGAACGCGACTGGCTCGCCTTCGGCCCCCGCTTCTGGTCCACCCGCCAGCCCACCGCCGCCTCCGTCAGCTCCCTCGCCCGCGAGCATCTCGTCGCCTTCCATCGCCGCTGGGTCCACCCCCGCAATTTCGTCGTCGCCGTCTCCGGCGATTTCGCCCGCGCCGACATGATCGCGCGTCTCGAGAAGCTCTTCGCCGACTGGCCCTTTCCCGGCGAACCCGCCCCGGCCATCCCGGGCGACACCCGGTTCGCCGAGCCCGGCGTCTACCTCGTCGACAAGGACGTCAATCAGGGTCGTGTCACCCTCATGCTGCCCGGCATCCGCCGCGAGGATCCCGATTTCCACGCCGTCACCGTCATGAACGACATCCTGGGCGGCGGCGGCTTCACCTCGCGCATCACCGAACGCGTCCGCTCCGACGAGGGGCTCGCCTACTCCGCGTCCTCCGCGTTCCCCGGCGGCATCCATTACCCCGACGTCTTCCGCGCCGGGTTCCAGTCCAAGTCCCGCACCGTCGCCTACGCCGCCTCCATCGTGATCGAGGAACTGAAGCGGATCGCCTCCGCCCCCGTCACCCCGGCGGAACTCAACACTTCCAAGCGCTCGTTCATCGACACCTTCCCGCGCGCCTTCGCCACCAAGGCCGCCGTCGCCGGACGGTTCGCCGCCGACGAATTCACCGGACGCTACGCCCGGGACCCCCACTACTACCGCGACTACCGGAAACGCATCGACGGCGTGACCCGCGAGGACGTCCAGCGCGTCGCCGCCCAATGGCTCAAACCCGAGCACCTCGTCGTCCTCGTGGTCGGCCAGAAGAAGGAAATCCTCGAAGGCCACCCCGATCACCCGGTCCGCCTTCCCGACCTCGCCGGCGGCAAACTCACCGTCCTTCCCCTCCGCGATCCCCTCACCATGCAACCCCTCCCGTAGGCTCGTTCGCCCGAAGCCGGCGAAACGAGAGGGGAAACCGGCGACTCGGCAGTCGCCGGCCCCACAACGCGGTTCCACACCAGACTTTGTCCATAGCCCTGGCCCCGGTTCCCGGGGATTTTGAGCTTTGAACCTGGAGCTTCGAGTCCGACACCACGCGCCTCACCCCCGGAACTTCCCGTAACCTCCCCCCCGGTTTCCGCCTCTTCCCAAGGGTAATCTCCCTCGAGCTTGAGCTCACCTCGAACATCACGCCCATGAATCGTCGCACCGCCGCCCTGCTTTTCCTCGGTTCCCTCGGAACCGTCTCCACCCTCGCCCAGGATTGGCCGCAGTGGCGCGGCCCCAATCGGGACGCCCACGCCGCCGATTTCAAGGCCCCCAAGTCCTGGCCCAAGACCCTCGTCCGCAAGTGGCAGGTCACGGTCGGCGACGGCGTGGCCACCCCGGCCGTCGTCGGCGACAAGGTCTTCGTCTTCTCGCGCCAGGACGAGAACGAGATCACCCGCTGCCTCGCCCTCGCCGACGGCAAGGAACTCTGGCAGGACCGCTACGAATCCCTCGGTGCCACCGGCCCGGCGTCCGGCTTCTCCGGACCCCGCAGCTCCCCCGCCGTCGCCCAGGGCAAGGTCGTCACCCTCGGCGTCCGCGGCATGCTCTCCGTCCTCGACGCCGCCAGCGGCAGGAAGCTCTGGCGCAAGGATGATTTCCGCGCCTACCCCAACTTCCACCCCTCCAGCTCCCCGCTCGTCGTCGACGGCCTCGTCATCGCCCAACTCGGCGGGCGCGAGAACGGCGCCGTCGTCGCCTACGACCTCGCCACCGGCGACGAGAAATGGAAACGCCCCGGTGCGACGCCCTCCTACGCGTCCCCGGCCCTCCTCACCGTGGCCGGCACCCGGCTCGTCATCGCCCAGACCGACAACCGCGTCGTCGCCGTCCATGCCGCCACCGGCGCCCTCGCCTGGGAATCCGAAGCCCCTGCCGCCGGCGGCGGACCCGGCGGACCTGGCGGAGGCGGCGGACGGGGCGGCGGTGGACGCGATTACCGCGCCGCGACGCCCGTCGTCACCGGCGACACGGTGATCATCGCCGGGCGCGGCGTGAAAGCCCTTCAATTCAAGAAGGACGGGGACCGCTTCACCGCGACGGAACGGTGGAACAACGCCGACAAATCCGTGCAGTTCAACACGCCGACCCTCAAGGACGGCGCCCTGTTCGCGCTCTCCCCGAACAACGAACTCTACTGCCTCGACGCCAGCGACGGCAAAGCCCTCTGGACCGCCCCCCTGCCCGGCGCCAACCCGCCGGCCGGCGGTCCCGCGGGTGGCCCGCCCGGCCCGCGCGCGGACTTCGACTCGTTCCGCCTGGCGCCCACCTGGCCGGCTCCCTCGCCCCCACCACACCCCGACGGAGCGGGGGAGCGGGCACCAGCAACCATGGGCGGACCCTCCGCTCCGGCGGCATGGGCCACAGCAATCAAGGCTCCTCGCTCGTGGCCCAGGTGGATCCCAACCGCCCCCAACGCCCCGATGGCCCACCCCGCGGCCCCGGTGGGCCCGGAGGTCCGGGCGGTGGCGGTCCGGGCGGCCCCGGCGGGCGGCGCGGCGGCTTCGGGGGTGGCGGCGGGGGCTCCGGATACGGCACCATCGTCGATGCCGGGAGCGTGCTCCTCGCCCTCACGCCCCGCGGGGAACTGATCGTGTTCGAACCGAGCCGGACCGAGTTCAAACCGCTCGCCACCTATCCTGTGGGAGCCCAGACCCACGGCTATCCGATCGCGCGCGGGAACCAGCTCCTGATCAAGGACAAGGACTCCCTGACCCTGTGGGCCGTCGAATAGCGATCCCGCTCGGGAGCAGCCTCGCTGGACGCGGGCGGAAGTGGGTCGACACCCGGGTCCCGTGCTCCGGCAACGCTTTCGTCGTGCACCCGGACGTGGTCAGCCCTTCAGGGAGCTCTTCAGCATCCAGATCGTCTTCTGGTGCAGCGTGATCCGCCCGATCATCAGATCCTGGCTTTCCGGATCGTTCAGTTCACCCGCCAGATCCCGCGCCCGCGAGGCGTCCGCCACGAGCTTTTCGTTGGCCTCGATCAGCGCGGCGACGTACTCGGACTGCCCCAGGGGAGCGGCGAACTCCGGCATCCGCGCCGTCTCGGCGAACTTGCCCACGCCGCCGATGGCATACGTACCGAGGGCCCGGATGCGCTCCGCAATCTCGTCCACGGCGACGAACAGCTCCTCGTACTGCGTCTGAAAGGCGGTGTGCAGCGAGAAGAACCCGGGGCCCTCCACGTTCCAATGGGCCAGATGCGTCAGGGCCATGAGCGCGTAGGAATCCGCCAGCACCTGGTTCAGGCTTTCCCCCAGGTGGCGGGAATGGGCTTCGGAGTCTTTCTTGGTCGTTTTCATGGGTATCGAATCGGCGGTCCAGCCGGGTCTCCTGTCCGCCGGACAACATGAGAACCATCCCGATTCCCCGCAAGGACCGTGCCGTCGGTGGCTCGGCGACCCCGCCGTCGGGCAGAGGCCATGCCGCTTCCGGTCCGCCCTCTCAAGGCCCCCGACGCGACCACCTCCCCGTTGGGGCCCGCGACCGCCGGGTCGCCGGTTTCACCTCTGCCGTCCGCGGGATGCCGTCGGGTCGGTCGCAAAAACGAACCGGCCGGCAGGGGGAACCTGCCGGCCGGCGTGCCTGAATCGAATGGAAACGGAGCGTCGCGGCGCGGGGGTTATTGCCCGCGCAACCGGTAGAATCGCGCTCCGCCCGAGGGGGTCACCTTGAAGGGCGACGCCGGGGAGTTGGCGACGTCGGTGTACGTGCCACCGACGGTGGTGCTCTCCTGCAACACGCCCGAGGTCCAGGTCAACGTAACCTCATTGTTGACACGACTGAGGGTGATGGCGCTCGGAGGCAGCGGCCCGGTGCCGAGAGCCCGGGCAAACAGTCCCGAAACCTCCTCGCCCGTCAGCGCGCGGTCGAACACCGCCGTCTCGTCCATTTGCCCGATGTAATTCCGGTCGGCACGTCCGGGTTGGTTTCCACCGAAGCCGGGAGCGGAGGTGATGATCATCGGGGCATGCGCGGTGACGTTCGTGGACGAGAGCAACTCGGTGCCGCTGGACATGTAGAATACGGCCTGCTCGGGCTCCACGACCATGACCGCGAAGGTCCACACGTCCGCCGGGACGAAGAGCCCGGAGGCCCAGCCCCAGGCGCCACCGTTCCAGTGGTACCGCAGTTCCGCATCCGGGATGGCCGCGGTCCCCTGATTGAGGTGCATGCCGCCGCCACCCAGCCAGGCCGGCCAGCTCAGGTCACCGGTGGTCGAGGTGGCCTCGCGCTTGAGCCAGCAGGTCACCGTGACCTGGTTGCCCAGGGTCAGCACGGGGGAGGTCAGCCAGCCGTTCGTCATCGCCACGCCGGTGTTGCCGGCCTCGAAGCCGGGATAGGTCGCCGGCCTCGGACCGACCGAGCCCTTGCCGATCAGCGAACTGCCCAGGGTCGACCCGGCGTCGACATAGGAACCGGTCCAGCCGGCCCCCAGCGTGCCGCCATTCACCGCCGCATTGGAGGAGGGCGTCAGCCCCGCGTCGTTGAGTCGCAGGAACAGGACGGCGCCGTCTCCCGTCACGAGGGAGGGGTAGGTGGCCGAGGTGGCCGCGCTGCTGCCGGCCTGGTAGTGGGCCAGCAGCTTGGCCGTGGCGAGCGCGGACGGATAGACGGCCACTTCGTCGAGGGCGCCCTTGAAGTTCCAGCCGCCGTAGCCGCGGTCACCCAGCAGAAGCGGTGCCGCGAAGTTGCGCAGGAGCGGTTCGGTGGCCACCACGTTGGTGACCGCGACCCCGTTGACCAGCAGGGTGACGTCGAGGGTGTCCCCGCGATAAACCGCCGCGTAATGGGCCCACGTGTTGGCCGCCACCACGCCCTGCGCCGTCACGATCGTGGTGTAGAAGGGCGCGCCGAACTCGCCGCCGATCACGAATTCCAGGTTCGCGCCGTTCTGGCGGAACACCCAGCCGGACCGGTCGTTCGCGTTGTCGACGTTCTGTCCGTTGATCATGGCCTGCGCCAAAACCCGGTTCCCTGCCACGAGATCCGTCGGCTTGGCCCAGCATTCCACCGTCAACGAACCCGCCGGGTTCCATCCGTCGGCGTAGGGTACCGCCACCCGTCCGCCGGTCAGGGCCATCGCCTTGTCGGCGCTGCCCGCCAGCGCGCCCTCCACGCCGTGGCTCAGGGAGCCGACGTACAGGCCCGTCCCCGCGGCGCCGAGGCTGCCGACGTTCGCCGCCGTGTCCTGCGCCACCGCCCCGGTCTCGCTCATCCGGAAGTACACCAGCGGCTTCAGCATCGCCATCTCGGCCTCGTACGAGCCCGGAACGGGAACCTTCACCGCCAGCGTCGCCGATGCCGTGGCGCTGCCGGCCGAATTGCTCACCTGCACGGAATACGTGTCCGTGTCGCCGACCGAGATCGCGGCCAGCTTCAGTGTGGCGTTGGTCTCGCCCGCCAGCGTCGTCGCGCCGCGCTTCCACTGGTACTGCAACTGGCCCCCCGTGGCCTCCACCGCGAAGGTCGCGGGATAGCCCCGGTACAAGGTCTGCGCCATCGGTGCCTTCGTGATCACCGGCTGGACGATCTCCAGAATCGTCACCCGGGCCACCGTGCTGGTGATCGATCCAAACCCGTTCGACACCACCACGTCGTAATTGCCGCTGTCGGCCGGGCTGGACGCGGTCCTGGCGAAAACCGGCTCCCGCGCATCCAGGATCGGCGTGCCGTCACGGCGCCATTGATAGGCCAGCGGGGCGGAACCGGAAGCCAGCGCGGCGAGGCTGAATCCCTGGCCCGCATACACCGCGCCGACCGGGGCCTGCGGTTGATTCTCCATCAGCGGCGGATTGCTCCCCCCGGCCACGTAGTTGATCAGGATGCCCGCCAGGGTCGACCGCCGCGCGCCCGCCCGCGGCGTGCCCGTGATCACCACCACGTTATTGTCGGTCCCAGTGAGGATCGGGTCGGTCGCCGGACTCGTCGCGAAAATGCCGGGCAGAGTCGGCAATTGCGCGTCCCCGTACTGCAGGGTGTTCGTGACCCCGCCATGCACGACCAGGGCGTCGGTGAAGCCCTCCCCGCCGTCGGTGGACGCGACCAGGCTCACCTTGTAGCTGGCCATCGAGTCCCGGAACCCGCTCAGCCGCACGCGGTAACCCGCCGCCGTGTCGTCCAGATAACCATAAACCACCTGGTCCTCCCCAGGGCCATCCACCGTCGGATCCCCCGTGAGACTGTAGGTGTTCTCGCAGGACCACTCGACGCGCAGGGACCCGCCCCCGGGCAGCGTGATCGTCGCGTTGGACGAGACCCCCCCGCCCCCGATGGAGTTGAGGACCCGGGGCATGTTGAACCAGTTGGCCGCCGGAACACCGAAGGCGTCCTGCGTGACCGCGGTCCCCCCGCCCGTGGCCCAGTCATCCTGGAAGTTGATGCCGATGTCGGCGGCCCGGGATGCGCTCGCGGCCGCGAGCAGGGGAATCGTCAGAAGCGTCCGAATCCAGGAGGGGAATAACAGCGTACGTCTCATGCAGTCACCTTTGTCACCTTTTCATGCGGTTAAGGGCTCGTCCGCGCGCCGTGCCAACCAACCCGGCCAGCACCGCCGGTGGACGAAACCCGTTCAAAACGCCGGCTCCTGGGGGGTGCCCGCCCGATCTGGACGGAGCAGGGGCCGGTCGAGGTCCTTTGCCGCGCGGCCTCATGGGCCGCCGAACGACGCGAAACGCTGATCCAACCGGTGACTTCCTGGCAAAGGAATAGTGCCGAACTTTCGCAAACCGCGTGCGCGCCGTCCCGACGCGGATCCTCCGGGACCCTTGCAGTAGTTTCTCGAAGTGAGTTCGGTAGCCCCGCTACTTCCCAGTTACCCGACGCGGAACCTGCCACGGGGCCTCCATGAACCGCCCCTCGCCACCGCGCCACCCGGTGAGGGCACCAGGCCTGCACGCTGTAGGCCGCGTGTCCCCCACGCGGCGACGTGCGGTCCGCGGATCCGTTCCCCGAAGCGGGCGATGCGTCCTGCCCACCGGATGCCTCGCCATCGCCCGCGGGCCGTGCCTGGCCGGCCCGGGCAGCGATGTCGCGGAGCGAGGACCGAAGGTTGCCGGGGCCTTCAGGCCCCGGTCTCGCCCTCTCCTCCTTCTTCGTCGCGGAGCGACGTTCGACACGCGTGCCTGTGGAGGGACATGGAGGCCGAAGGCTTCGGACGTCGCTCCGCGACGAGGGTGCTTTTGGAATCAACCCGTTCTCGAACCGAGAGGACCGCCCCGCGCACGGTGCGGGCTCCACCTCGTTGCCTCGGTGCCCCCCCCGCTCGCCGGTCCCGACCCCGCTCCGTGCGCCGGGACAAGGCACGAGTGCACGGACGAAATCATGCCCCCCCATCCTCTCCAGGATTCCGCCCCGACTACCTCCCTACTCCGGGATTTCGGTCTCGACCAGTTTGCCAAGAAGAACGAGTGACTCCTGCCAGCCAAGATGGCATGCCTCGGCGGGTATGACTCCGGGCACGCCCTCCTGCACGATGCTCAACTCCGTCCCGCACGAGACTTCCTTCAAGGCCACGGTCACCTCGATGACCCCGGGCAGATTCGGGTCGTCGAAACGGTCCGTGTAGCGGATCCGCTCGTGAGGCACCAGTTCCAGATACTCGCCGCCGAAGGAGATGCCTTTGCCGGTGGTGAAATTGGTGAAGGACATTCTGAAGCTCCCGCCCACTCTCGGCTCCAGATGGTGCATCCTGCCCGTGAATCCATTCGGAGGAAGCCACTTGCACAGGGCGTCCGGATCCAGAAAAGCCCGATACACTCGCTCCGCCTTGCAGCGGAGAACGCGGTGAAATCGTAGGGTGTGTGTGGTCATGCGTGGCTGTTTTCCCCGTTGTCGAAACCCGACGCCCTCTCCGCGGCCCGGCGGTCACGCCGTGTCAGGTCGGGCATCGGGGGCCGGGATGGTTGCGGACCTTCGCTGCCGGGCCGAACCGACCGCCCCCAGGAGGCATTTTCGCCCCGGTCGCGAATATCGACGACCACCCATCCATCCGGCAGTTCCGGCATTTTGTCGAGCCCCGCGACGACGCACCCCGGGCACGTCCCACGGCGATTCACAAAGTCGATTGGGGCCCGCGACCGGCTCCCCGCCTTAGCGACCGCGCAGCCCGTCCTCCCCACACGCCGCACCTCGCTGCGCGATTGTGTCGATCCCCCAGCCACCCGCAGGCCGGTTCCTGACCTGATCCTCCGTGAGAGCCGCCCTCGAACCGTTCCCGCGACCGCGTCACGGGCGTCCAAGGTCCCGCCCTCGGCAGACGCGGCGGAAGTTGCTCCATCGCTCGATGGCATGCGGGAAGAGTCACTCCCACTGCTGCCGGCAAACGCCGGAAATCGGAACGGGACGAAGGGTTCGTGCCGCGTTCGGGGTTGGTGCCGAGAATCCGCGCGGGCCCCCTCCCGGGCTACTGGCCGACCGTCGCCCCCGGCACCCCAAGCCCGTCAACTTCGGTCCCGGCCCCGCGACCCTCGGCATGCGTTCCGCTTCTCGATCGCCCTTCATCGCAGGTGCTGCAGGATGGCTTCCCTGATTCTGCCCCTTGCCAGTTCGGCTCCTGCGAGGCTTAGGTGATCGTCGTCAATATACAGCACGTCCTTCCCTCTTCGAATGATGCCTCTTCCATCCTTCATGTATAGGTCCTGAGTCTGGATAACGAAGACGTTCCTCGCTTCCTCCGACAATCGGCGCAAGCCCGCCCGCCCATCCTCGGTGCTCCTTGCGGGAACCAGTCTCATCTCATCGCTGGAGCCGTTGTCCTTCCATGCCACATATCTGGGCGCGTTGACATCGCCAATATCGAGCAATGGTGGCTGCTCGATGAACAGTATGGTTGTATCTCTCAGGACCGGCAGTCGGAGAAAGGCCCGATACTTCTGAAGTGCAACTTTATCATACACGTCGGAAATGATGAGAATCCTTGGCTTCCATCTCTCGAGGGATTTCATTCGCCCCTCGTCGAAACCAAGCGCCTCTTCGGAAGACATGAACAATGCCTTCTCGCTGCCGGGGGGAATCGGTATGTATCCAGGCGTGGCATTCGCGATCTGGAAGGAAACGGTCGCCGGTATATCCCTGCAAATGTCGTCGACGACGCGGGCCCACATCAGCGCATGCGAGCTTCCGAACATCACGACGGACGGGGTCGAGGAGCCATATTGCTTGAGATATCCTCCATTTCTCAGGATATCGGCGCTGATTTCGCCCCTTTCGGTGCGCTCTATGCCGGCCATTCGCAGCCTCATCTGACCCGTCAATATCTGCGACTTCGGGGTAACATCATACTCGTTGCCCGCCCAGCAAGTCGGGTTGTACTCGGACGGAGGCCCTGGCATTGTCCTGAACACCAGATACAGGGACAAGGCGAGCGATGCACCAAAGCCGCAGCCCACGAGAACATATACCGCCCTCCGGGAGTTTCGCGCTGGCTGCTCGATCAGATGGTACGAGACGATGGACAAGGACGGAATGAGCAGCAGGTACGACATGTCCGACGTTTCATTTCGGGTCTGCCATTCCCTTCCCAGAACAATGACGGGCCAGTGCCAGAGGTACAACGAGTACGAAATCCTGCCAATGTACACCAGGATCCTGTTGCCCAGAAGCGCAGCGGCGTTGAACTTGTCCGCCGGGAGTCCGTGGGTGAAATGCAATACAAGACCGGTTCCGAGCACCGGAAGAGCTGCCACAAAGCCAGGAAAGGCAACCGTGTCGTCGATGAACACGACGGACGATGCGATGAGGATGATCCCAAGCGTTGATAGGGCATTGGATGGGCTCGCCGGCTTGCCAAGCAGTGCAAAGTAACAGCCCAGACCTAGCTCCCACGCCCGCGTCGGCAACAGAAGGAATGCTGCTGCCGGCCACTTGGATGTCCCGTAAATGCACGCAAGGTATCCAGCGCAGACTGCAATCAGCGTCAGTCCATTTCTCCCGCTTCGCATTCTGAGAAGCAGCAGAATCAGGAATGGATGGATCACATAGAACTGCTCCTCCAGCGAGAGCGACCATGTATGCAGGAGCGCAAGTGAGTCAGCCTGCGGTCCCCAGTAATCTCCGGTCAGTCTCCACATGGCAACATTTGCCAGAATCGACAAAACGGAAACCGCCTGCAGTCCGAGCGCCCGGGAGGTGTCGGGAAAGGAGATCAGTAGAGAGGCCGCTGATGCGACCAGCAGCATTGCCAGCAAGGCCGGCATGATGCGACGCACGCGCCGCGCCCAGAAGCCTCGCATGGTGAAGCCGCCGGACTCGTTCTCCCGAAGAATGATTTGCGTTATCAGATACCCGGAAATCACGAGAAATACATCCACGCCAACGAAGCCGCCCGACACTCGCGGGATGTCCAGGTGAAAGAGGATGACAGGAATGATCGCGAGCGCTCTTAACCCGTCGATTTCAGCCCTGTATTTCAGGGAGTGGGACATCTACTCAGGTTCTGCCTGTCGAGGACTTTTGCTCCGTTCGCGTTTCGCAAGGCCGGACGGAGCGACGAATGGGGCTCAGCGCCTCCGCAACGGCGACTGGAAGGGATGATGGGCAGGACACGACTCGTGGTGGCATCAGCCTTTTCCTATGCGAGGGTCGCCCTGGATTCATCGATCATCGTGAGGACGCGTTCACTCGAAGTGTCGGAGGTGAGGCCGTCGTCCGAGCGGACATCTTTGCTGTTCGTAGGCGGTCGGGCGGAGGTTGTCCAGAATGTTGTCATGAGCGTGGGTCCGCGCGGTCGCAGGGTCCACGACGGTTTTCTTCGTCAGGCGGACGAAGCGAGGGGGTGGTTCCGTGCGGCATGCGCGGCGAAGCGGTCCCTCCCCCTCCAGAAGAGGTCGAGGTTGCGGCTGTGGTGGATGCGACGTCGTGCGAGCATGTTTTCGTCCGGCTTGGCGACCATCGCATGCCGGATGGTTTGCAGCGCGTTCCGGTCGCGGACCGGCAGCCCGCCTCCACCACTCCGGGGAGGTGATCGGGCATTGGGGTACCGTGTGCTCCAGATCGACGGGGCCATCGATCAACAAGACCCCGTTTCCGCGGCGGCCATTCCGCGGCGCGGCGCCTCCTCGCGCAGCATGGGGCCAAACTCGTCGATGGATCCGAAGCTGGAGGGAGAGGGAGCTCGTGGATGGGTGATCCCGCACCGGGTGCCCGTTTTCGTCGCTGCGGTGCCGGGTGAAGACGCACCCAGGACAAGCTTGGCGGGCCGTGGCCGAACCGTCGTCGTGCCTGCCCTTGCGGCCTGCCAGTTCCTGGGTGCGCATCGGCACTCCAGTGCCATCGGCCCTTGCGTACAGGATGGGGGCCGATTCGGAAGCGTGCTGGGCCGCGCGGCCTTGCCAGTGGTGGGCCGCCCCTTCTACCCGCTGTACCACGCGCTGGATTTGCCGGGCATCGAGCTCGATGCCACTCGTCTCGGCGAGATGGCGGTGCGCCGTCTGAAAGCCGGGCTCATCCGGTCCTTCCAGGCCGAGCAGGCGGGCCAAATCGGGGGTGTGACTGCCTTCCAACTCCAGGGCCGGATCGGCCGGGTAGCGGCTCCGGGCGCGTCCGGCGTAGTAGAAATTGCCCCGCTCCAGACGGAAGCGTCCGAACAGACACTGCAACTCCGATCCCTCGCGGGCCTTGCGGCACTCGCGAGGGCGAGGCTGGTAGTCGCGATCCGCCGGTCGGCGGCCTGCTGCAGGAGTCAAGCCAACAGGCCGGCGGCGGGTCTACAATGGCGGCCCGGATCAACCCTTCCAGTTGCTGCACCGCGGGAGCGTCGGGGGCCCGAGCGGCAAACCGGGCGGGTCACTGGGCTCCGAAAGTTGTCATGCCGGGAAGGCCCTGCCGAGGGTTCGCATCGGCGGGCCCTCCGTCGGCGCCGGACGCCTTTAAGAGCCTGTCTGAAAATGCGTCAAGCCACCGACAGTGGCTCCAGCATCCGGATCGGCAGCCGGAACCGGGAGGCCGGATCGGTTATGCGGTCAGCGCCGTCATGAGCGCGGGCCTGGCCGCCGCGCTGGCGAAGGTGTCCGAGACGCAATGGACCACCTGCGCCACCGAGGCCGACGGTACCGTGCGCCAGTGGGCGGAAGTGGCGTACGTCCCGGACGACGCCACCGAGAAGAAAGAGAGCCAGCCCTTGCGCTACGTGGGGTTGCGTCTGCTCAAGGCGCAGGGCTCGCTCTTTGCCGACGGCAGTGATCGGCACCACTACGCGGTCATCACCAATCTCGAGTGGGCGGGAGATCGGTTGCTCAAGTGGCACCGGGAGAAGGCCGGCACGGTCGAGCACGTGCATGACGAGGTGAAGAACGAGTTGGGGGGCGGGCACCTGCCCAGTCAGCATTTCGCGGTCAACGCGGCTTGGTTCAAGCTGGCGCTGCTTTCGTACAATCTGGCCAGTGCGATCAAGGGGCTGTGTTTCTCGCCGGAGGAACGCACGGTGCGCTTCAAACGCTACCGCCTGATGGTGGTCCATCTGGCCGGGCGGATGAGACGCTTTGCCAACACCCTGCGCCTGCGCTTGTGCGCCAGCGTGGAGGCCATCGCCCGGCTGCAGAAGATCTGGGAGGTCTTCGCCCTGCCGACCCAGGCTCGCGCCGACCGGTAGCGGGGTCCACCCAGCCACAAGGTTATTCACAATCCGGACGCCCTCGCTTCGTGAAGGGCGATTTTGGCGTTAGGGGAACCAGACCCAAAAATCGATTTTCCCGGGGTGGGAGCCGGATCTTCGGGTGCGCCACGGAGCGTTGGGCCCCGAACGAGAGCTTTCGGGCCCGCCGCCACCCCGTTTGCCCGCCTCATTGCGCTTTCCGCGACCGTTCGCCGCTGCTGCCGCGGCTTACGCGGCGATTTGAGATCCGGACCACGGATTGTAATGCGCCATTCGTTTCAACACCCTTCCGACCACATGGCCGACAAGGAAGATGTCCCGTTGGACAGGGCAGGCGGAGGCGCCTCCGCGTTCGCCACCACCCACTGGTCCGTGGTTCTGGAGGCGGCGTCCGATTCCTCCCGGAGCCAGGAGGCGTTCGCGCGGCTGTATGGCGACTATTGGTTCGCGCTTTACGCCTATTTGCGCCGGCGCGGGCTTTCCCACGAAGCGGCCGAGGACACGGCCCAGGATTTTCTGATCAACCTGTTGGAAAAGCGGCGCCTGGCGGGAATCGAACGCGAGGGAGGACGGTTTCGGTCGTTCCTGCTTTCGGCCCTAAAGAATTTTCTGGCCAACGCGTGGGACCGAACCCAAGCCCAAAAGCGGGGGGGCGGCCAAAACCCCATTTCCCTCGACGACCAGGCATTCGAATCCCGCTACCTGGCCGATTCGGCCCACATGGCCGAACCGGAGGCCGTTTTCGAGCGGCAATGGGCGCTGGCGGCTTTGGCCCGGGCCCACGCGACGTTGGCCGACGAACAACGTCGATTGGGGAAAGGGTCCCTGTTTCGTTTGATCGAACCGCATCTGCAAGGGGATCGAACGGGCCGTCCCTACGCGGAAATCGCCGTCGAGCTGGGGATGAGCGAGGGGGCCATCAAGGTGGCCGTTCATCGGTTACGCCACCGATTCTCCGAAATACTACGAACGGAAATCGGTCGAACGGTGGAGGAGGAGGCCGACATTCAGGACGAGATCCGGCATTTGATCAGGGCGGTTTCAAAATAATCGAGGGTTGCCAGTAACCTTTTGGCGGCGAGGCTTTGTACGCAATTGGCACATGACCACCCCTGTTTGCCTCGACTGCGGAGCGCCGCTCCCACCGGGCGATCTCGCCACAGGTTGTCCCCGCTGCCTGCTCCAGATCGGCTTGACCACTGTGGGTATGGGGGCCGAACCGGTAATCGGGGAAGAACGGCCATCCGCGGAAATGCGCGGAAATGTGATTGGCCGTTACGAGTTGGTGGAAATCATTGGGGAAGGGGGGTTCGGGGTCGTGTGGCGGGCGAAGCAACGCGCACCGGTGCGGCGGGAGGTGGCGCTGAAGATATTGAAGGCGGGGATGGACACCCGGGCGGTGGTCGCGAGGTTCGAGGCGGAACGGCAGACCTTGGCCATGATGGATCATCCCCACATAGCCCGGGTTTTCGACGGCGGCGAGACCGACCACGGGCGTCCTTACTTCGTCATGGAGCTGGTGCATGGCGTTCCGATCAACGTTTTCTGCCAGGAAGCCGGAATGACGGTCCCCCGGCGGATCGAGTTGTTCCTCGGCATTTGCGACGCGGTAAGCCACGCGCATCAAAAGGGAATCATTCACCGGGACCTGAAACCGACCAATATCCTTGTGGCCCGCCAGGGCGCGGAGACGCGGCCAAAAGTAATCGATTTCGGCATCGCCCGTGCCACGGAGGATCCGCTGATCGATGGGACCATGTTCACCCGCTCCCACCAGTTCCTTGGCACGCCCGCCTACATGAGCCCCGAACAGGCGGGCTGGGGCGGGCTGGACATCGACACGAGGAGCGACATCTACAGCCTGGGCGCGCTGCTTTATGAACTGCTGACGGATCGAACCCCATTGGAACGTCGGAAAACGGGCACGACCGACATTTCGATGATTATGCAGTCGATCCGCGAACAGGAGCCGCGGCGGCCCAGCGCGCGGCTGGCGGCCATGAGCGCGGAGGAATTGGAGATTTTGGCCGACCGCCGCGGGGAAACGCCCGCCCAACTGAGGCGGGGTCTCCGCGACGACCTGGATTGGATTGTTCTTAAAGCCCTCGAAAAAGACCGGGAACGCCGCTACGAATCGGTCCGCGATCTCGCCGCCGATTTGCGACGCCACTTGGACGGGGCACCGGTGGAGGCGGCTCCGCCGTCGATCACCTATCAATTCCGCCGATTTGCCCGCCGGCATCGCGCGGCCCTGTCCACCGTCGCGGCTTTTGTCTTCGTGTTGCTGGTGGCGGCGGGGGTCAGTTCCTGGATGGCGCTGCGCGCCACGAGGCTGGCCGCCTCCGAGCAGCGCCTGCGGCGGCAAGCCGAAACCAACGAGTCGCACCTGAGGCACACCGTTTATTCGGCCGACATGAGCCTCGCGGCCATGGCCCTGGAGCGGGAAGACGAGGAAGCGGCCCGGGAGGCGTTGCGACGACATATTCCCCGCAACGGAGAAACGGACATTCGCGGCTGGGAGTGGCGTTGCCTCTGGAACCTGGCCGAAGGCGACTTTTCCAGGGGTCTCCGCGGCCAAACCAACGGCGTCACCGGCCTGGCGATCAATCGCGCGGGCGACCGGATTTGGTCCTGCGCGCAGGACAACACCATCCGCGAATGGGACGCCCGCACGGGGACCGAACTCAGGCGCTGGACCACCGAAAACCAGGATTGGATGGCCCTTGCTCTCCACCCTTCGGAACGCCGCATCGTGGTGGTCGCCCCCGCCTCGAATGTGGCGGCGTTGCTCGATTTGGAGGTTGGATCCCGCCGCCTGGTCCCGCTGGAGGCGGACCAGGTTTGTTGGGAGGTGAACGCGTCGCCGAACGGCCTCGCCTATGCGCATGGCCGGGGCGGTTGGGGGTTCGTTGCCACCAATGGCCTCACCGTTCTTAGGGATGAAAATTTTGGAAACCCACGCGTCCTCCCCGAATCCGGAGCGCGGAGCGCCTTCTCGCCGGATGGCAAACTCCTGGCCACCGGGGCCTGGCTGGACCGCGTGAAGCTTTGGCGCTGGCCAGACCTTCAGTTGCTGGACGAATTCGGCCCGGTGACGAAGGTGGGCGCCCTTTGCTTCTCGCCCGATGCCTCGATCCTGGCAGTGGGCGGCGACAGAGGCGAACTCACCCTGTGGAACGTAAAGTCGGGCGTCTTGTTGCGACGCCTCAAGACGCACCATGAAACGATGGCGCGAAGCGTCCAATTCTCGCCCGATGGGCGGACGCTTCTGACCGGCGGGCCGGACCAGCGGCTGGGCCTCTGGAACTGGGATGGCACAGATTTGATTCCGATCCGCACTTTGCGCGGCTACGCGGGCGGTGGTTGGCGAGCCATCTGGAGCCCCAACGGACGGGAGATCGTGACCGGCACGCGGGACGACGGGGTGCGCATCTGGCCAGTCGATCAGACCCCCTTCCCATTGGTGGAGGGATTGAGCGAATTCAGCCCCATCCGGTTCTCACCGGACAATCGCTATTTTGCGGCGGCGTTGAACAATTTCACCGGCGTGACGGTGCGTTTGACGGTGAATGGCCAGGAAGCAGCCCGACTGGAGGGATCGCATCGGACGCACGGCTTTTTGCCTGCGGGAAACACCCTGTTGGTTCAATCGAATCGCACGTTGAGGTTTCTGGAAGTACCGAGTTTGCGCCTGGAAAAGGCGGTGGAACTGGCCCCTCCGCCAGCGGGCGTCACGGTGGGCATGCGGGCCGAGCTTTCACCGGATGGCCGGTGCATCGCGTGGACGTGCGTGACGGGGGAGATCGTCGTTTGGGATGTGAACAACGGCGGAATCCGTCGTCATTATACTGCCCATGCCGGCGGAGCGGGGCGGCTCGCCTTTACCGCCGATGGCCGCCATTTGGTGTCCGGCGGGTCCGTGGAGGCCGAGCTTCGGTTGTGGGACGCGGGCACCTTCGAGAGAATGAGGGCCTTTCCGGCGCCCGCCGTCCCGCCCTGGGAGATCGCCTTCTCGCGGGATGGGGGCCACCTGCTGGTCAACTGGCTCAATGGGAATTCCACGGTGCTCGACAGCGAATCCGGGCTGACTGAAGCGGCCTTCTCCCCCGGCCTTGGTGCGGGGGTCTTCAGCGAGGATGGCGGGACGGTGATTACGGCGACTCGCGAGCGGTTGCGCTTCTTCAATTTGCGCGGCCAACGGGAGGCCGGGGCGATTCCCATTGGCGCGGTGGCGGGACAGTTTCTGACCCTCTCTCCAGATGGAACCATGATCGCCACCGTGGCGGAGGACCACACCCTGCGCTGGTGGCGGGCGCCCCAACTGCAATCCACCCATGGGGATTCCTTCGCCCCACCGCGCCCGAAAAACCCTCCCCCGGCCAGAAATCGTGTAACCTCCGAGAAATAAATCTTTGGCCATCCGTGTACCGATGGAACCCCCAGCCAAACGAACACAGATGAGCCCACTGCGACTATTACTACTGATCCTCGTTGTGCGCGCCGGTTTCGGCGGCGTCTCGATGGCGGCCCCCTCCGCCCTGCCCCTCGCGGAACTCCGCGCGCTACCCGAAGTCGGCTACCAGTTGGGGGGCGTCGCCTACTATGGCGTCCCCTATTTTGCCAACGCCCTGGCCACCGGAGAATGGCTCGAATACGAGGGGGAAACCTGGGGGTCCGCCATCACGACGTTTCAGAACCCGCAGTTTGACGCCCACGGCCTCCCCCAATACTTGAAGGCAGATCGGCGATTGCGGGTGCTCTTCTGGCCACTGCACGTCTCCTACGAGGATCGTCCGGCCAATTGGCCGAACCTCGTAAAGCTGGCGGACGGCAAATGGTTGGTGACGTGGAAGGGAGACGCCGACGTCCGCCTGCCCGGTGGAGCTTTCGTGCCGGAAGGGTCGTCGGGCCCGGAGCAGGGGGCGTTGGTGGATGGACGACGCTACTATCGGTGTGACAGCGCGGCCTTGCGGGGGTCTGGAAGCCTGACGATCGATTCCATCAACCCGAATAACCCGATCAAGGACTTGAAACTCTGGATGCCCGACCCAGCCAATCCAGAAACCACATTGGAAGGCCGCGTTTTCCACCCGACGTTTCTCCAACGCCTCTCGGACCGGGATTGGGGTTACATCCGCTTCATGGATTGGGGTACGGTCAATGGAAGCCCGCAAAAGAACTGGAGCGATCGACGGCTTCCGGGCTATTCGGTCCAGAACGGCATTCTGGATCCCCGCCGCAGCCCAGCCGAAGGGGTCGTGCTCTACACCGATCCCGAGGGAGTTCAATACTTCGTCAGCACCAATCGCGCCACGGGCGTTGCATGGGAACACATGGTCTCCCTCTGCAACGCCACCGGACGGGACCTGTGGCTCACCGTGCCCCATCTGACGGTGGAATCGAAGGACGACTACCTCGGCAAACTCGCCCGGCTCATCGCGTTCGGAAGCGATGGCGTGAATCCCTATGCAGGACCCACCCTCCATCCCGTTTACGCGCCCCTCGCTGCGAACCGCAAAGTGTATGTCGAGTTCTCGAATGAAATCTGGGCCGCCAACAATGGCTTCGCGCAGGGGTTTTGGGCCATCAACGAGGCGCTCAAAATCGGGCTGTCTTATCCGCAATTTGTCGCCCGCCAGTTTTCGAAGACGTGGTCCGAGCTGGAGTCGGTGCTGGGCCCCGAGCGCGTCGTGCGGGTGGCCGCGGTGGGAACGGGCCAGGATTTCTACACCAAACCCTTCATCAGGGAGTTTTACGAAAACCCTGCCCTCCTTCATCCCGAGTTGATGGCGGTGACCACCTACTTCGGGAACAACATCCAGTACTGGGTCAAAACGAATATCACCCGTATCGCGGGCAAGGCTGCAAAGGACCCCTACTGGCTGAACAGCCCGGAGTTGAACGAGGACTTGAACCTGGCCTTCGACCGGTGGGCGGAGTACTTGCTGACGGAATCCGGCTTCGAGGCGGGTAGCGGGCAGGACACGGTGGATGTGACCGGCGGTTTCCCGGCTTACATCCGCGACATTTCCGCCGAGCGTGGATTGCCGATTGTGGCGTATGAGGGAGGGCCCTCCCTTTACACGGATGGGATCGACAATGCCCGCGATGGATCGAGCGCCGACATCACCCACTTCATCGGAGCCATGAACCGCCACCCGCGCATCCAGGACATGTATCGCATCCATCTGGAATTCGCCAAATGGCGCGGGCTCTGTTCGCACACCATCTTTATCGACGCGGGCGCCTGGAGCAAATATGGGCAGTGGGGGCATATGGAATCGCTCGATCAGCCTCTCGCCGAAGCCCCGAAATATGCCTTCATTCTGAATTGGGCGCGGGAGCATGACGCCATTCGCCATCCCAATGATCCCTTGAACTCCGTTCCCGCCTTCGCCACACCCGAGGTTCTTCCCTTCGCCTTGAGCGGACGGCCCTACGACGTTCCCATCTCCATTCAGGGCGGGGACGGACTCGCGACCGTTGAGGTGATCACATCCGTCTTGCCCGACGGCTTGACCTTTGACCCCTCCACCCGGCACGTAAGCGGCATGGCCACCACCCAGGGTTCCCAGCATGGGTTCCTTTTCCTTCGCGTCACCGACGCCGATGGCGACCCCGCGTGGCGCCTCTTTACCGTGGACGCGTTTGGCGCCGCCCATGGAGTCACCCTGAATCCGATCGAAGACGTCTCGGCCATCCTTTGGGAACCGGACGCTGCTCATGCCGACGACGCCCGGCATTGGATTGTCGGCAATTCCACCCTGGGATGGGGGGCCCGCGCCTTCTTCAAGTTCGACTTGGCGAACCTTGTGAACTTCCCCATGAAGTCGGCGACCTTTCGCTTCAGGATTTCCGACATTAGTCGTGGGCCCGAAGCAAACGATCCCATTCGCGTCCTCGCCTACGGCGTGGAAGACGACTGGAGTGAAGCTACTCTGACCGTGAACAACGAGCCTCCCATCGGAGTCCCGGTTTCCTCCCCCGTCGGTATTGCCAACCCCGGATGGTATGAACTGGACCTGACCCAGAACCTCGGATCATCCACGAGCGTTGCCGACAAGCTCTATTCGTTCGTGTTGCAGACCGATCCCTCCGCACCAGGCAACTTGAATGCCGCCTCCCGCGAAAACGCGGCTCTGGGAGATCGACCGCAACTGGTCCTGACGTTTCATGAGTCCTCCCTCGCCCCGCGGCTGCGGGCGAACGCGATTTCAGGGGGCCAACTGGAAATGAGCATGACCTCGGAGCCCCTGGCGCGGGTGGAACTGCAGTCCAGCACGGATCTTCGCAACTGGTTGCCGGAGCGAGTGATTTCATTGGATGCACGGGGGGAGGCAAGGTGGACAATCCCCATCGCATCCGTGGAAGTCCTGCGCGCGTTCCGCTTGGTTCGACCGTGAACCGCGACGTGGCATTCGCATGAATCGAACCCGCACCCCTGAGGGATGCCGGGAGGCCACGGGGCGGAGCTGCAGGATCGGCTCACAACGACTTCAGATACAGCACCAGTGCCTCCACCTGCGCGTCGTTCAGGATGCCCTCGTAGCTCGGCATCCCGGTGTCCGTCTTCTCGTAGCCCCGAATCACCCGCTTCGACGGTTCCCGGATGGATTCCCGCAGGTACTCCTCCGTCGCCCGCGCCGCGCCGCCGTCGGCAAAGGGCCGTTCCTGGCCGAACAACCCCCTCCAGGTCGGCCCCACCTTCCCGAGCGTCGTGCCATCCGTCGAATGACAGGCCACGCAGCCCATCAGTTCGGACAACCGCCGACCCTCCTCCACCGTCACCGGCGTCGACGCCTCGGCGACGCGCGCGCGCGGGGTCAGATCCACCGTCACCTCGCCGAACCCTTCCGCCCCGGGATCGAACCTGGGCAGCTCGTGGGGCGTGAAGTACGCGTTGCGCGAGAACGCCTGCCCCGTCGCGGCGGCCAGGGTCCATCCCATCCGCATCTGCATCACCGGCCGCATGTCCGGAACCCCCACGAACACGCTCCGCCCGTCCCGCGACAGGTAGGCGCTGCTCGCCGACATCGCGTCCTGGCCCTTCGAGCCGTCCAACCGGTAATGCGGGGATCCGTACTCGGCGGAGCGCCGGTAATTCCAGCGTTCGAGCGAGTAATTCGCGGGATCGGTCGCGGTGCGCGCCTCGAGGGGGACGTCGAACCTCAGCAACACGCCCTGGTCCATCGCGACGATCTCCCGCGGCAGGACATCGGGCCGCCCGGTGTACCGCACCCGGGCCAACCCGCTGATCCGCGGCGCCACGGTCCCCCAGATCTGGAATCCCGTGACGTACAACTGGCCGTCCGCGGGATTCACCGCGCCCGCCAGCGGCGCGAACGGCAGGTCCCGCGTCAGACTCGTCACCGCCGCCTGCCTCCGCCCGGTGCGCTCGTGCCAGCGCACCACGAACACCTCGGGCCGATAATATCCCAGATGAATCAGAGCGTCGTTCAACGGCCCCATCCGCGCGTCCGCCAGCCAGACCTGGCCGGCGCCCGACGCGTTGATCGGATGCGGAATCCACGTCAGCGGATCGACGATGGATTCCGGATACCTCTCCTTCGGCAGGAACAACGGCAGGAACCCATGGAACCGATCCCCCTCCAGCCAGTGCAACGGCGTGCTCGGCGTGTAATGCCCCTGCTGGTCGCTCGCCGTCACCCAGCCCGTCCGCGGATGCACCCCGATGAACGGCTGCCGAAACCCGTGGCCCAGGACCTCCACCCGCTTCCCGTCCGCCGACACCCGCAACACCGACCCGCTGTGCCGACCCAGCGTCGACCCGCGCTGGCCGCCCTGCGCGATCACGAACGCGCCGTCCGGCAGCACCCGCAGCCCCGTCGCGTACTCCCGCGTCTCCGCCGTCTGCGCGAACCCGCCGGCAAACCGCTCGTGCACGTCCGCCTCGCCGTTCCCGTCCCCGTCCAGCAACCGCCACAGCCCGTTCCGGTCATGGACGAACACCTCGTCGTTCCGGACCGCGATGCCCAGCGGTTCGTGGAGGCCCGAGGCAAACCGCCGCCAGGTCACCCGATCCAGATCCCCGTTCAGCCCGTCGATCCGCCACACGTCCCCATCGAAGGTCACGCCGAACGCGGCGCCGTCCCGCCCGAACGCCAGGTCGGCCAGCCGGACGTTCCGCCGCCACGGGTTGTCCATCGGCAACGGGACGTCGTCGACGACGTACGCGTCCCCGTCGCCCGTCCCTCCCGTCCCCAACCGCCCCCGTGTCGTCACGTCGTCCGCCCAGTTCCGGCGATCCGCCACCGTCGCGGCCCGCGGCAGGAACGGCGCCGCGTTCGTCCCGTCCGGCGTCTCGTTCCGCGTCACCGAGATCAGCAGTTGCACGGGCTTCGACGAGGCCTCGACGCGCAGCGCCAGGATGCCGTTCGTCAGGAACACCCAGTCCGCCGGCACCAGCGACTCCCCTGTTGCCGCCTCCAGCGCCGCCCGGAAGATATTGGTCCGCATACCCGTCACCAGATCCGGGGTCGTCTGCGCCGGACGGCCCACCACCAGCCAGAGCGGATGCGGCACGCGGTCCATCGCGAAATACCGGCGCACCACCCACCGCGCCTCCTCCCGCGTCGCGGAGACCTGTTCCGTGATCGGGATTCCGCCGACCTCATACTCCAGCGTTGCCCGGCCCCGCTTCATGCGGATGGCCTTGAAGCCGCCCAACCCCTCCGGCAACGCGCCCCGTCCCACCTGACGCGGGTCCGGTCCGGCATCGCGCGGATCCTCGAGCGACACGACGGCGTTCGTCTGCCAGCCGGGGTAGATTCCGTTTCCGATCCACACCGTTCCGGCGGGCGCCGGCAGGGCATCCTCGCCCTCCGGAGCCTTCCGCCCCGCCGCATGGTACGAACCCGCCGCCATCCCGGCCGGGGTCAGGCCCGGGCCGTCCCAAATCGCCGACATCCGGAGAAGATCGAGGTCGAAGGCCGCCCAACAACCGCTGCCCAGACTGAGCACCAGACCGCGCGGCGTCAGGTTGTCGCGCGGCAGGCCCTTCCCTTCCGATTTCCGCGCGTCGACCACCGAGGAGAAGAACGCGAACCCGGGTTCCACGAAGGGTCCCCAGCTCCGATCCGGGTCGGGCGACGCCGCGGGGTCCGCGGCCAGGGCGGGGGCGCCCGCCGCGCGCGCGGCCAGGAGCAGAGCGACCGCGAACCGGAACGCGCGGGCCGGCCCACCGCGCCTCACAACTCCCTCCTCCACGGCGGCTGGCAGCCCTCGCGCGCGCAGTTCGACGCCGCCGCACGCGCCGCGAAATCGGCCATCGACTGCAGTTCCGCGTAGGACAACCCCGCCAGGCCCGATCGCGTCAGCCGTCCGTGTTCGTGCAGCCAGCACAGCAACGCCGCCTGGAACGTGTCCCCCGCGCCCACGGTGTCCACCACCGTCACCTCCGGGGGCTCGCAGTCCACGAAGTGCTCCCGCGAGAACAGCGAGGCGCCCTCGCCCCCGCGGGTCACCACCACCAATCCCGTCCGGCCCTCGAGATACTCCGAGGCCGCCACGTCCACCGGCATCCCCGGATGCAGCCACTCGAGATCGTCCTCGCTCATCTTGATCAGGTCGGCCCGCGCCGCGATGGCCCGATGCCGCGCCAGCAGGCGCTCCCGGTCCGGAATCAGGAACGGGCGGATGTTGGGATCGTACGACACCACGCGTTCGCCGGCATGCTCGCCGACGAGCGCTTCCACCGTGGTCCCGAACGGCTCGATGGCGAGCGCGAACGAGCCGACATGCAGGGCCGCGACGGCCCCGGGCAGGGGCACCGGCAGATCGCCCGGCGCCAGCGCGCTCCCTGCCGTGTCGCGCGTGTAGAACGCGTACCGCGCCCCATGGCGGCCCGGGTCGAGCGTCACGAAGCCCAGCGTCGACAACGCGTCCGTACGCGGGCACCACTCCAGCCCGACGCCGCCTTCGCGCAGCGTCTCCACGAGCCGTTCCCCGAACGCATCCCGTGATATCCGGCACAGGAACCCCACGGGCACGCCCAGGCGGCCCAGCGCCAGGGCGACGTTGAATGGGGACCCGCCCGGGACGGGTTTCAGGACCTGCTCCCCGTCCCTCTCCCGCGGGAGCATGTCGATCAACGCCTCGCCGGCCACCAGGATCCGATCCGCGGTCCGTCCGTTCGTATGCATGCGCGTGCCTTGATGCTTGCCGAAGGAACTCATTCCGTGGCCCGGCGACGAAACCTCCGGGTCACCCGGGACCAATCCCGGCGCTTCAACAAATCCAACAACACCGCCCCCAGGATGACCAGCCCGAGCACCACCTTCTGCCGGTAGCTCTCCACCCCGGTGAGGTTCATGCCGTTCTGGATCACCGCGATGATGAGCGCCCCGACCAGCGTGCCGAACACCTTCCCGCGTCCGCCGCTCAGGCTGGTGCCGCCCACCACCACCGCCGCGATCGCGTACAACTCGTACATCAGCCCGTACGTCGGTGCCCCGCTTTTCAACTGCGAGGCCTGCAACACCCCGCCCAACCCCGCCATCGCCCCGCAGAACGCGTAGGCGAACAACAACACCCGCGGCACCGCCACCCCCGCCAGCCGCGCCGCCTCCGCGTTGTTCCCCACCGCATGGATATGCCGGCCCAGCACCGTCCGCTTCATCAGCACGTCCGTCGCCGCGTACAACCCCAGCATCAGCAGCACCGCGTGCGGCAGTCCGAATACCCCCGTCCCCCGCCCCAGCCACGTGTACGCGTCCGGCACCTCGTAGATCGATCCGCCCCGGGCCAGGATGAACGCCAGCCCGCTCGCCACCTGCATTACCGCCAGCGTCGCGATGAACGGCGGCACCCGGAACACCGCCACCAGCACGCCCGAAACCCAACCCACCGCCCCGCACAACCCCACTCCCGCCGCCGAGCACCACGCCAGCCCCGCCGCCCCCGCCGCCGTTCCCCCCGCCACGTCCCGGATCAACGCCGTCGCCACCACCGCGCTTAGCGCGATCAGGCTTCCCACCGAAAGGTCGATCCCGCCCGTGATGATCACCACCGTCATCCCCACCGCCAGAATCGCCACCACCGAAATCTGGTTCGCCACGTTCAGCAGGTTTTGCCGGGTCAGGAACGTCGGCCACCGGTACCCCTCCGCCACCACCAACCGCGGCTCCCCCAGCACCGGAAACCGTTCCCGCACCCCCTGCCACAGCGTCCAACCCGCGCAATCCGCCGTCGTCGCAATGAACCCCAGCTTTCCCCCCTTCCCGGCCAATTCCTCGAGCGCCACCCGCGCGTCCCGCGGCTCCCCCTGCACCCGCCCCGCCACCTCCACCTGCCGCGCCCGCAGCGACGCCTCCAGCGCCCCGAGAAACACCGTGTCCTCCTCCGACCCTCGCGCGACGAGCAGCACCCCGCCCGCCGTCCCTCCCCCGAACCCCGCGATCCGCTCCGCCACCTGCCGCGCCGCCTCCCCGCCCGACGGCTGCTGCACCGTCAGCGTCACCACGGAATAGTACGCGCACAACGCCGCCAGCACGGCCAACATCCCGTGCTCCGACCACCGCCGGAACCACGCCGACCCCGCGTGCCCGCGCGCTTCCATCTCACTCGCGCCCGGCGTCCGACTTCCGGTACAGCGCCGTCGGAATCAGGATCTCCTTCGGCACGTCGTCCCCGTCCAGGTACTTCCGGATCTGCTGCACCGCCGTCCGCCCGATCCGGTCCGGAAACTGGATCGGGTCCGCGTAAATCTGCCCCGCCCGGATCGCCGCCTTCCCTTCCGGCATCCCGTCGAATCCCACCACCTTCACCTTCCCCAGTTTCCCCGCCTTCTCCAGCGCCGCCACCGCGCCCAGCGCGCTCGGATCGTTGATCGCGAAGATCCCGACCAGGTCCGGATGCGCCTGCAACAGGTCCTCCGCCGCCTTGAACGATTTGTCCTTGGCCGCCCCGCCCGGCAGCTTCGCCACCACCTGCATCGTCACCCCCTTCTCCCGCGTCTGCCTCGCCAGCTCCTCCTCGAACCCGCGCGTCCGCAGGATCACCGACTCCACCTCCGGATGATCCAGGATCGCCACCTTGCCCCGGCCACCCACCGCCTCGATCAAGGCCTGCGCCGCCAACCGTCCCCCGCCCAGATTGTCCGTCGCCACGTGCGACACCACCTTCCCGCCTCCCAGCGACGCGATGTCCACGGTGAACACCGGTATCCCCGCCTGGTTCGCCTCGCCGATCGCCGTCCCCACCGCCTTCGAGTCGCACGGCGACAACACGATCGCCGCCACCCGTTGCACGATGAAATCCGCCACCTGGTTCCGCTGCTTCGCCGCGTCGAACTCGCCCGACACCACCACCACCTCCATCCCCGCCCGCGCCGCCTCCGCCTTCATCGCGTCCCCCAGATCCCGGAAGAACGGATTCGTCAATGTCAGCAGCGAAACCCCGATCCGCCCCTTCCTCTCCGCCGCCCCCGACCCGGGGACCCCGCTCCCCACCCCCAACCCGACGGCACAGCCGATCCCGATCCAACGACGAAACAACTCGCGACGCGTCACCGACGACATGGGCTTCATGGGTGCCGGCAGCCTAGTCCGTCCCGCCCCGGCTTGGCGAGCCCCCCGGCGTCCCCGCCCGTCCGCCTCACAACGTCGCCGCCACGTCCTTCGCGAAATACGTCAGAATCCAATCCGCCCCCGCCCGCTTGATGGCGACCAGGCTCTCGTCCCGCGTCTTCTCGAGGTCCAGCCATCCCAGCCGCGCCGCGGCGTGGATCTGCGCGTACTCACCGCTCACCTGGTACGCCGCCAGCGGCAGCAGGGTCTGCGCCCGCAGTTCCGCCAGCACGTCCAGATACGGACCCGCCGGCTTCACCATCAGCACGTCCGCCCCCTCCTCCTCGTCCAGCAACGCGTCCGCAATCGCCTCCCGCGAATTCGACGGACTCAGTTGATACGTCCGCTTGTCCAGGCCGGTCGTGCCGGCCGCCTGCGCGCTGCCCACCGCCTCCCGGAAGGGTCCGTAGTACGCCGACGCGAACTTCGCGCTGTACGCCAGGATCCCCGTGCCCGTGTGTCCCGCCCCGTCCAGCGCCCGCCGGATCGCCCCCACCCGACCGTCCATCATGTCGCTCGGCGCCACGAAATCCGCCCCCGCCGCCGCGTGCAGCACCGCCATCCTCGACAGAATCCCCACTGTCACGTCGTTGTCCACGTCCCGCCCGTCCGGCGTCAGCACCCCGTCATGCCCGTGCGAGGTGTAAGGGTCCAGGGCAATGTCCGTGAAGATCACCAGTTCCGGCACCGCCTGCTTCACCGCCGCCACCGTCCGCAACACGAGGCACCCCGGATTCAAGGCCTCCCGCGCCTGCGGATCCTTCCGTTCCACCGGCGTCACCGGGAACAACGCCACGCCCCGCACCCCCAGCCCCGCCAGGACCCGGCACTCCTCCGTCAGATCCCGGATGCTCCGCCGCACCACCCCCGGCATCGAACCCACCGGCACCGGCCCGCCATCCCCTTCCTGCACGAAAAGCGGCGCGATCAGATCCGACGGATGCAACCGCGTTTCCCGCACCATCTCCCGGATCGCCGCCGTGCGGCGCAACCGGCGTGGACGTCGGACCAGTTCCAAAGGCGTAGTCATGGCTTCGATGGCAGGGGCGACGTGCTCGGTTTCCCCGGACCGGCGCCCGCGGACCCCGGGGCCCCCACTCCACCCGCCCCCCGCTCCACTGGCAATCCTCCGATGACGAGTCCGCGCCCCGCGCGGGGTTCCTAGACCCCCTCGCCGAACAGGTTGGCCAGCCGCGCCGCGAGCTTCCGCCGCGCCACCGCGTACGAGAAATACTTCAGCCCGAGCGCGTAATTGGTGACGGCCCAGTCCGCCCGCAGGTCCGCGTCCGCGAGGAGGACCCGCACCTGCTCGACGACCTCGCCGGTCACCAGCTGGGGAATCTCGACGGTCTTGAATCCCAGCGGGTCGATGTCGCGGGCGTACACGGCATAGGTGTTCACAACCACCGGCTTGCCGAAGTAGATCGCCTCGAGGAACGCGTTGCCGAAACCCTCGTAGTGACTCGGGTAGGTCACGAGATCCGCATGCGGGTAGACGTCGTAGAGGGTGTAGATCTTGCGCCCGTCCGGGGTGCGCCCGCGCGTCTCCCCCACCCGCTCGGCGATGAACCGGACGTCGATCCCCGCATCGGCGATGCGGTCCCGCAGCATCGCGAGATAGCCGCCGCCCTCGTCCCCCGCCGGATGGGAGATGACGAGTTTCGCCCGCGGATCCCGGAGCCGGCGCACGAGCTCGATGGCGTGCTCGATGCCCTTGCGCTGCACCACCCGCGTGGGCTGGAGGATGAACCAGTCGTCGTCCCGCAGTCCGATCTCCCGGCGCAGGTCGTCCGCGTACCCGTCCGACGGCGGCGGGGGCGACTCGAAATCCAGCACGTTCGGAATGACCTGGGACGGGATGCCGAGGCGCCGCGCGAGTTCCTTCTGGGCCATCGAGTTGATGACCACGTGCTCCATGCAGTGGAGCAGGGGCGGGAACGCCGCCTGGAGGTAGTCGTTGACCGCGTTCAGGGTGAACCGTTCGCGTTCCCAGACGAAATCATGGTGGTGGGCGATCACCGGGAGGGTCGTCTCGGCAATGACCTCGGTCATCGCCAGCCCCAGCGGCACGTGCATCGGGATCGCGAGGATGTTCTCCGGCACCAGGACCTCCACCGCGTACTGCTCGATGAACCGGTACAGCTCGTCCTTCAGTCGTTCCTTGATCCCCTGGATCTCGTTCGTGACCAGCCGGGTCCGGAACGCCACCCCGAAGAGCTTGGCCTGCACCGCCGCCACCTCCGGATGCCCGAAGTGCAGCAGCGGCGCCGCCAGGCTCCGCTCCGGCGGCGCATCGAGCAGTCCGGCCATCCAGTAACACGAATGTCCCAGGCCCTCCAGAATGCCCGCCCATTTCCGCGTCTCCAACGTCACGCCGTCCGTGCCGGCAAACCGGGTCGAGATGAAGCCGATGCGTCGGGGGGCGCCGACGGGTAACAGGCAGGTGCTCATGGTGGGGCGGATTCGTCGTGGGACCAACCTTCAGGATGCATCTGCAATTCCTGGCAGGCGTGAAGGTAGCTGGAAGCCGACCACGCCTGGAAGCACTTCCCCATCGGGCGCCCGGTCCGGCTGTGGATCCATTCGTTGAACTCCCATTCCTGGTTCCGTCCGAGGCGGTTCAACTGCGCGAGCTT
Source organism: uncultured Verrucomicrobiota bacterium (assembly GCA_964608505.1). GTDB lineage: Bacteria > Verrucomicrobiota > Verrucomicrobiia > Limisphaerales > CAIMTB01 > CAIMTB01. The sequence goes on along the minus strand of CAZSOV010000013.1, from coordinate 10,626 downwards.
CAGCAGCTCCCGGCACGCGACGTCGTAGAGTCCCAGACGATGGATGAACCGGACCCACATGCCGCCGATGAACGGCCAGATGCCGCCGTTGTGATAGTGCCCCGGCAGGTTCAGGAGGTTCACCGTGTAGTAGGATCGCCAGTCCGGATCGCCCGACTGCACCGGCGGATAGAGGTTCACCACCGGGTAGGGATCGTTCACCCCCACCCCCCACATGAACTTGAACGCCGTCCGGGCCCGATCCACGTCCAGCACGTTGGCCAGAAAACCCTGGATGTTCCCCAGCACGTCGCACCGCCAGTTGAATCCGAACGGCGTGATCTCCGCCAACAGGTAGCTCGCATCCCCCACCGAGCTCTGCGAGCGCGCGAAACTGAACGGCGCCCCGCCCGGCACGGCCTTCGTCGACGGCCAGAAGACGTCCAGGATCTTCGAGCGCAGGGCCTGCGAGCGCCGGAGATAGTCCGAGGCCTCGTCGAACCGCCGGTCGAACTCCAGCAAACGGCTGTACGCGACCGTCGCACGGTACCACAACACCTCGTCGTAGAGCACGTGGTAGCTGCGCCCGAACAGGTCCGTCCAGTCGCCCGCCTCCGGTATCTCGAGCAGCCCGTCGTTGTTGCTGTCCAGGGCGCCGAGCCATTGCATGACCCGCCGCAGATGGTCCCGGTACTCCACCAGGAGGGCGAGGTCTCCCGTCTTCCGGACGTAGGCGTGAAAGGCCACGATCAGCCAGAGTCCCCCGTCGATCGAGCAAATCCCCCCCACCCCGCTGTAATCCGGCATGCCGTCGTCGATCCGCACGTTCGCGGGAACCTGTCCGTTGGCCGCCAGATGATCCAGGAGGGTCCGCAACGTCGCGCGCTGGGCCGAGCGAATGTCCGGGTCCCCCAGCTCCACCGTACCCACGATGGTCAGGGCCCCGTCCCGGGCCCAGACGCTGCGATAGTTGGCATCGGTGCCCACAACCTCGTTGTCCGTCAGGGAGCAGGCCGAGAACCCGAGCGGAGTCATGTTCCTGCGGATCGTCTCGAGCGCGCGCCGGTAACCCTCCGCGATCACCTCCCGCTCGCCCGACGTCAGGGATCCCAGGGCCGCCTCCGTGAACAGCATCCTCAGCGTCGGGTCCGCGAGTCCGGCTCCCGTCGCGCCCGCGGAAGGCTGGGGCGCCGACGGGATGACCCCGAAGTGCTGCAACCCCTCGAGCACGCCCTCGGCCATCACCCGCGTGGCGTTGAAGGTGGGTATCTGCACGACCGCTTCGATCAGCTCCGGCTGGGCGTTCTCCACGACGATCCCGCGAACGCCCGGCAGCAGGAACATGCTGGCGTCGTTGCCCGTGTCCCCGGCCACCAGAACCTTCCCGAGGTCCACGCCCACGTGGTCGCAAAGCCAGGCCAACGCCGATCCCTTGCTCGCGCCCGCCGGGAGAACGTCGAGGTCCCGTCCGCTCGAATAGACGATCGTCACGCGCAGTCCGGCCTCGGCGAACAACCGCTCGAACTGCGCCAGGACGCCCGGGGCGGCGTCGCGCAAATACCAGCTGGACTTGTAGGGGTGCAGGAACTGCGGAGGCTGCCGAACCACTCCCGGAAATCCGCCCAGGATGGCCTCGACGCGAGCCGGGTCCCACCCGGGTCCGAAGCGCTTCGCGAAATCGCCCACGACCCGCTTGCGACGCCCGTCATAGAGCTGCGTCCCCACGCCGCCGATGATGTAATCCGGCCAGGGCAGGACCTGGGTGGAGAGCAGATCGATCACGTCCTGAACGAGGCGGCCCGTGGCGTAGCACAGGGACGGTCCCCCGGCGCGGGGCAGCGCCGACCAGGCCTCCTTGAACCGCCTCGTGGCCTCCGGATTGCCGAGGAGCGTGCCGTCCAGATCGCTGCAAAAGAGGCTAATCATCGTCGTTCCAGGGTTCGTCCCATTCCGGGTCGGCCACCACCAGCGCCGCCCCCGGTCGTTGCTCGACGGCCGCGATGAGCTGTTGGGCGATGCCGGTCCAGGTGAACAGGCTCCGTGCCTTGTGCGCGCCCATCCGCGCCATCCGCGTCCGCAATCGCGGATGCCGGAAGGCCTTGAGCATGGTGATGCCGAGATCCTCCCGGTCGAAGGGATCCGCAAACAGCGCGTGCCGTCCGAAGGTGAGGGCGCGGTACAGCCCGCCATGCACGGTGACCACCGTGGGCGTCCCGGAGGCCATGGCCTCGATCGCGGTCATCCCGAACGGTTCGTACCGGCTCGACAGCACGAAGAGGTCCGCGGCCCGATAATAGTCCGCCAGCTGGTCGTCCGGAATGTAGCTGCCGAACACCACCCGATCCGTCAGTTGACGCTGCTCGACCAGCGCGACGAGTTCCGCGCGCAGCTGCTCCTCAAGCGGGGTCGGGGTCACGCCGCCCACGGCCAGGATCAGTCGCGCCTCGGGCTCGCGCGAGACCAGGACCGAGAACCCTTCGACGAGCAGATCGTACCCCTTGTTTCGGGCGAGGCGCCCGATGGCCATGACCACCTTCCCGTGCAACCCCAGCCGTTGACGGATGGCCAACCGGCTGGCCTCGCCCACCGGGTAGAACCGGTTGTCGTCGTACCCCGGCGGGATCATGCGGCACCGGTCCTCCGGGACTTCGTAGTCCTGGCGCAGCAGGTCCAACTGCTGGGGCGTCGTCGCCACCGTTAGATCCGCCTCGGCGTACAGCAACCGCTCCCGCCGGACGCGCTCCGTGAAGTTGTACTGCCGCTCGAACTTGTCCGCGTCGCCCGGGTAGTCGTTCTCCATCTGCCGCTTCTTCCACAGCCCCAGGGAATGCGGCGTATGCACGTGCGGGACGCCGAGGGTCTCGCTCAGGTGCTGTCCCGCCACCCCCGCGTCCCAGTAGTGGCTGTCGATGAACTGGTAGCGCAACCCGTGCCGCTGGATGAACCGCAGCGCGTGCTCGCCCCACTCCGGAATGCTCCGGACGAGATACTCCTTCGGAATGAACCGCCGACCCCCGCACGGAACCCGGATCACCCGCACCTGGTCGGTCACCCGCTCCAGCGCCGGCTGGTCCTCAAACCGTCGCGTCCAGATGTCCACCTCGTAGCCCAGCAACGCGAGCTTCCTGGACAACTCGACCACGTAGACGACCTGCCCGCCCGTGTCGGCGGCGCCCAGCGGAGGCTGACCGGAGACGTAGCCGTGGGTCGAAACCATCGCAATCCGGGGCAGTTCGGAACCCGCATTCAGGCACGCCGTCTCCTCGGCATCTGCCCGTTCGCGATCCCCCTTCGTCGATACCTGCTCCATCGTTCCTCCTCGGTACAAGCGACGCGCGGGCCGGCTCCCACCGCCGGTCCCCGCGGCGGCGGGCACCCCGGTTCCGGAGATCCCCCGCGCCGCTCCAGGCAACCGGACACGACGACGAAACCGCCGCGGCACCGGAGCCCAAGTTTTGCGGAAGGCGGCCCGACCCTCCACGCGTACCTCCGAAGCGACGAACGGCTTCAGACCCTTGAATCCACCGACACGAAATCGTGCTGGCTGGCATATCTTCTGTGCCACGACCGCCGAGGAGGTCAAGCCATCGATCCGACAATCACCGGACGTTGTGCGCTCGCGCGCTCGCCCGCGCCCATCAAATCCCTTGTCAGTCCGCGGGACCCTCGCATAGTCCGCAAGCCCATCGCTGCTGCCCCGTCCGGGACGCGGTGCCTGGCTGGGCCTGTTCAAGGGTTCGCGGGCATCCGTCCGCGACCATAACCCCTGATTCCCCCGCCCCCCATGCCCCCGATTCACCGACTCCGGACGATCCTCGCCTTCCTCTACCCGGACCGGCATGCCGCCGTGCTCGCGGCACTGGAACATCGCCTGGCCTCCCACCCCGCCCCACCGCCCCCCGCCGATCCGTCCGACCTCGTTCCCTGGGACGAGCGCGATGCCCTGCTCATCACTTATGCCGACCAGATCACCGAACCCGAACGTTCCCCCCTTGCCACCCTCCGGGCGTTCGCTGCCCGACACCTGCGCGACGTGGTTGGCGGCATCCACCTCCTCCCGTTCTATCCCTCGTCCTCCGATGACGGCTTCTCGGTCATGGATTACACGGCCGTCGATCCCCGGTGCGGAACCTGGGACGACATCCGGGCCTTCCGACCGGACTTCGAGCTCATGTTCGATGCCGTCTTCAACCACGCCAGCGCCCAGGGCGGGTGGTTTCGCGCCTGCCTCGCCGGGGATCCCGACTACGCGGACTTCTTCTACGAGGTCCACGGCGATCCCGATCTGCGCGCCGTCGTCCGCCCCCGCACGCTCCCCCTCCTCACCGAGTTCGACTCGCCCCGGGGTCGCCGACGTTTCTGGACGACGTTCAGCGCCGACCAGGTGGACCTCGACTTCCGGAATCCGGCGGTGTTGATCCGGGTCGTCGACGTCCTCCTCGGCTATCTCCGGAACGGTGCCCGCTTCCTCCGGCTCGATGCCGTGACGTTCCTCTGGAAAGAACCCGGCACCTCCTGCGTCCACCTGCCCCGGACCCACGCCATCGTCCAGGTGCTCCGCGCCGTCGCCGAGGCCGTCGATCCGCGGTCCGTGATCGTCACCGAGACCAACGTGCCCCACGCCGACAACGTCGGGTACTTCGGAGACGGCACCGACGAGGCCCACATGGTCTACAACTTCGCCCTGCCGGGCCTGGTGCTCCATGCCGTCCGCACCGGCAACGCCACCCCCCTTTCCCGCTGGGCCGCCTCCCTCCGCACCCCTTCCGAGACCTGCACCTTCTTCAACTTCCTCGCCTCCCACGACGGCATCGGTCTCAACGGAGTCCGCGGCATCCTGCCGGACGCCGATGTCGAGGCCCTCGTGCGTCATGTCGCGGAGGGCGGAGGATTGGTCTCCTACAAGCGTCTCCCCGACGGCACGGAGGCCCCCTACGAGCTGAACGTCTCGCTGCTCGATGCCGTCGCGCCCCGGACCCGCGTTCCCGAATCCGCGATGGCCGCGCGGCGGTTCCTCACCGTCCACGCCGCCATGCTCGCCCTGCGCGGCATTCCCGGGCTCTACGTCCATTCCGTCCTGGGTTCCCGCGGGGATCTCGCGGGTGCCCGGGAATCGGGAATGCACCGCCGCATCAATCGGCGAAAGTTCCTGCTGGGGACCTTGGAACGGGAACTGGCCGATCCGCGCTCCCTTCCCGCGCTCATGCTCGCGGGGTTCCAGGCCCTCCTGCGCCCGCGCCGTTCCCACCCCGCCTTCCACCCGAACGCGCCGCAGGAGATCCTCGCCTGGGATGACCGCATCTTCGCGCTGCGCCGCCAGCCGTCCGGCGGAGGTGCCGGCATGCTGTGCCTGCACAACCTCGGCGACGAGGCGGTACCCCTGCCTCGGCCCTCCGGTTTCGCGACGATCGCTCCGCTTCCCCCCGCGCTGGCCCCCTGGGAAACGCTCTGGCGGGAAACCGTTCCCGCCGGCTAGCCGACCTTCCCGTCCGGCGCGACCCCGCCTCGGGGGAGCAGGAGCACGAATCCCCACCCGCGCAGTCCCCGGGTGGCGCCTGCCGCTTCTTACTTCGGATCGCTTCCGACGCCGAACTCCACTTCGAACCGGTTGATGGCTTCCCGGCGCCCCACCACCATCACCGTGTCGTTCTGGGCCAGGCGGAAATCGACGCTCGGCTCCCGGCGATCCTCCCGGCCCCGCCCGTCCGGGCGGGAAATCAGGACGACGTTGATGTGGTGCCTCTGCGGCAGGCGCGCCTCGGCCAGCGTTTTTCCCGCCAGTCCGGGCCCGAGCCGGACATGCGCCAGCTGGTAGTCGTCCCCGAGCGGGACACGCTCGCCGAGCGCGTAGTTGAGCAGCCGCTCGGCCAGTTGATCGGCGCTGTCGCGCGTGGGAAGCACCACCAGATCGGCCCCCACCTTCTCCAGCACCTGCGCGTGGCGCACGTCCACCGCACGGGCGATCACCTTGCGCACCTGCGCCTCCTTGAGGATCAACGTGGCCAGGACGCTGGCCTGCATGTTCTCGCCGATCGAAACGACGGCGACATCCGACTCCCGCACCCCCGCCTCGCGCAGGGCGTCCTCGTCCAGCGCGTCGAGCTGGATGGCGTGAAAACCGTCGTCCGCAAGGTCGCGGACCCGGCGGTCGTTGCTGTCGGCGACGACCACCTCGGCGCCCTGGGCCGAAAGGCGCTGGGCCAGATGCGTGCCGAATCGTCCCGCGCCGAGGATGAAGACTCGTAGACTCATGCGTTTCAACCGAGCGCGAGATCTTCCTCGGGATGCCGCACGCGCCAAGGCGAAACGGGACGCGCCAGGCGGAGCGCGAGCAGCAACGGGCCCACGCGACCCGCGAACATGAGCAGAATCACAACGACTTTCCCCGCCGGCGAAAGCACCGGCGTGATGCCCGTGCTCAGTCCGACCGTACCGAACGCCGAGAAGGCCTCGAACGCGAGCGCGAGCCAGTGCAGCGAGGTCTCCGAGGCCGGTTTCCCCTCCTCGGTGATCATCAGGAGCAGCACTCCCGTCACCACCGCGGCGCCGGCCAGCAGGGCGATCATCACCGCCGTGCCCACCAGTGACGGGGCGATCCGCCGCCGCAGCAGGGTGATGTCCTCCCGTCGCCGCAGCGCCGCCCATGCCGAGAGCACCAGCAACGCGAAGGTCACCGTCTTGATGCCCCCCGCCATCGATCCCGGCGCGCCCCCGATGAACATCAGCACCATCGTGACCAGCAGCGTCGCCGGATGCATCTCCGCCGGGTCCGTGACGTTGAAACCGGCCGTCCGCGCCATCACCGAGTGAAACAACGACCACGACCCGCGCTCGATCCAGGCGGCATCCTTCTGCGAATGCCCCAGCTCGAGCACAAGCGTCGCCGCCGCTCCGGCGAGGACCAGAAACACGGCCCCGAACAGGCTGAGGCTCGTCTGCAGGGTCAACGTGCCCCGCCGCGTCGGGTCCCGCCGCCAGAACGCGAAGTAACGCGCGTTCACCAGCGTCAGCAGGCCGATGCCCCCGAGGAAGACCAGCAACTCCAGCCACCCCAGCACGTCGGGATGCGACCGCCATTTCGTGGCGCCCCCCGGCCAGATGGAGAGCCCGGCGTTGCAGAACGCGCTCACCGCATGGAAGGTCGCCTCCCACAGGGTGTCCATCGGCATCCGCTCCGGTTCGTGCCGGTTGAGGCTCGCGAACAAACCCAGGATCCCGACCAGTTCGATCATCACGACCAGCGCACACGCGTAGAGCAGCACGTCCATCGGGCGCGCGCGCCGCAACCGCCCGAAAGTCGCATGGATCGAGCGTTCCCGGGCCAGACTTAACCGCGGCCCCCGCACCACGGCCCAGAGAGTTCCCGCCGTCACGATCCCCAACCCCCCCAGCTGGATCAGGAACAGCAGGACCACCTGCCCGAAAAACGTGAACGTGCCCGGTACGTCCACGGTGCTCAGTCCGGTCACCGACACCGCCGACGTCGCCATGAACAGCGCGTCCAACCAGCCCAGCCGCCCCCCGTCCTTCACCGACACGGGAAGCGACAGCAGCACGGCCCCCGCCAGGATGAGGACTCCGAACCCCACCGGAACCAGCCGGAGACTCGCCCGTTCCTGCGTCTCGGACGGCGATGGTTCGTTGGGGTCGCTGGATTTCACGCTCGGTTCCGGAACGCATCGTCGCTTCCCTCGGCCCGGATGGCCAGCCCCGCCCCACCCCCCGCCCGCGCTCGCCACGCCCGCCCGCCCTTCCTATCGTCGCCCCCGCCATGAACAACGACCAGGTCGCGGCCGTCCTCGAGGAGATCGGCGTGCTCCTCGAACTGAAGGGCGAGAACCCCTTCAAGACCCGCGCTTATCACAACGCGGCCCGCGTCGTCGAAGGTCTCTCCGAACCGTTGTCCCGGATCATCGCCGAACACCGACTCGCCGGCCTCCAGGGCTTTGGCGAGGCCCTCCAATCCAAGGTCGCCACCCTCGTCACCACCGGCGCGCTGCCCTACCACGACGAACTCAAGGCCTCCGTCCCGCCCGGCCTCGTCGAGATGCTTCACCTCCCCGGCGTCGGCCCCAAAAAGGTCCGAAAACTCCACGACGAACTCGGCCTCGATTCCGTCGAGAAACTCGAGGCCGCCTGCCGCGCCGGCCAGGTCGCCGCCCTCGCCGGATTCGGGGAAAAGTCCCAGCAGAAAATCCTCGAGGGCATCGCCTTCCGCCGCCAGTTCGCCTCCCGCCATCGCCTCTCCGATGCCCTCGTCGCCGCCGACCCCATCCTCGACCTCCTCCGCGGCCACCCCGAGGTTATTCGGTGCAGCGGCGCCGGCAGCCTCCGCCGTTGGAAGGAGGTCGTCGGTGACCTCGATTTCGTCGTCTCCTCGAAACAACCCGCCGCCATCCTCGACTGCTTCTGCGCACAACCCGGCCTCCGCCAGGTGCTCGCCCGCGGCGATACCAAGGCCAGCGTCATCCTCGAGTCCGGCATCCAGGCCGACCTCCGCGTGGTCGCCGACGCCGAATTCGCCCCTGCCCTCGCCTACTTCACCGGCAGCAAGGAACACAACATCGTCATGCGCCAGCGGGCCATCGACCGCGGCCTGCGCCTCAACGAGTACGGGCTCTTCCGGTCCACCGAGGAAACCCGCGATCCCGCCCTCCGCCTCGAATGCCGCACCGAGGAGGAACTCTTCGCCCACCTCGGCCTCCGCTTCATCCCGCCCGAGCGACGCGAGGACCACGGCGAGTTCGCCGCCGCCGCCCTCTCCCCCGACACCGGAGCGCCCGCCTCCCCCACGCCGCGCCTCCTTGAATGGACCGATCTCAAGGGTTCCCTCCACAATCACTCCACCTGGAGCGACGGCCGCTCGACCCTCGATCAAATCGCCGCCCACGCCCACGAACTCGGCTGCGCCTACTGGGCCATCACCGACCACTCCCGCGCCTCGTTCCAGGCGAACGGACTCGACCCCGCCCGCCTGCGCCAGCAACTCGTCGCCATACGCGAACTCAACCAGCGCTTCGCCGACGACGGCTCCGACTTCCGCCTCCTCACCGGGTCCGAGGTCGACATCCTCAAGGACGGCCTGGACTTCCCCGACGAACTCCTCGCCGAACTCGACGTCGTGGTAGCCAGCCTCCATGTGCCGTCCCGCGACGAGGCGGAGAATACCCGGCGCCTCATCCGCGCCGCCGAGAATCCGTTCGTGCACATGCTGGGTCATCCCAGCGGACGACTCCTGCTCGAACGCGATGCCTACCCGGTCGACCTCCGCGCCGTCATCGATGCCTGCGCCGCGACCGGCACCTGGATCGAACTCAATGCCAGCCCCTGGCGGCTCGATCTCGATTGGCGCCTCTGGAGCTACGCCCGCGAGAAGGGCGTCGCCTGCGTCATCAACTGCGACGCCCACCGCCTCGACCACGCCGGCTTCCTCCGTCTCGGCGCCGGCGTCGCCCGCAAGGCCGGCCTGACCCGGGCCGACGTCCTCAACACGCTGCCCCTCGCCGAACTCCGCGACCGACTCGACCGCAAACGCACCGGCCAACGGAACATTCCACATCGCCCTGGGCAGTAGCCGGAGGACGATCCAGAACGGCGTCGGTGCGACCGGAATACCAAATCAAACCTCCCCCCACCCGCGCCTCGGAACTTCGAACCCGGCTCCCGCAGCTTCAACCGCGTCCCGCGTGAAAATCCTGTTCTCCGAGTACGACCCCGATTACTCCCGCTACCTCTACCCCTACGTGGTCTGGGCCCTCCCGGAGGAACACGAGACGCCCGCCGACCTCTATGACGCCGGCTTTCACCCGGCCTCCCCGAACCTCGACCGCTTCACGCTCTGCCGCCATCTCCGCGTGCCGCTGGCCGGCTTCGAACCCTCCTCCGAGAACCGTCGCATCCTCCGCAAGGGCGCCGGACTCCGCGCCAAGCTCGTCCCCCGCGCCGAATTCGACTTCCACGACCGTCGCCGCGACGCCTGGCTCGACTTCGCCCACCGACGCTTCGGCCCCGGTGTCATGCCCCCCGAGCGACTGGACGGCCTCATGTCCGGACGCGTCGTTTCCCACCTCCTCGTGTTCGAGGACCCGGGCCCGGGCCCGGGCCCGTCTCCCGTCGAACCCGCCGCCACCGCCCGCGAGGTCGGCGTCGTCCTGCTCTACCTCGAGCCCCCGCGCCTCGCCCATTACTACTACGCGTTCTACGACCTCGCGCATGCCAATCGCAGCCTCGGACTCCATCTCATGACCCGCGCGCTGCTGTGGTTCCGGGATGCCGGCTTCCAACGGCTCTACCTCGGCACCTGCTATTCCGAGCGCGCCCTCTACAAGGACCAGTTCGCCGGCATCGAGTTCTTCAACGGCGTCGCGTGGTCCAACGATCTCGCCCAACTCCGGCACCTCGTCCGCCGCGACGCCCGCACCTCGCATCTCCTCCAGGACCCCGTCTTCCTGGCGCGCGAGGGCGGCTTCGAGCCCCTCGCCGCCCGGGCCGTACACCGGATGACCCGGTAGCCCCCGCGCCGGGGCCCGGGTCGAAGTCGCGAAACCCCAACGCGGGTGCCGCCCCCCCCCACGCCGGCCCGGGCGCGGCCCCCCCCCCGCCGCCCCCCCGGGCGGGGCGGTGGCCAAAGGCCGCGGGGGACGGGGC
>CAZSOV010000012.1:0-57522 GCA_964608505.1 uncultured Verrucomicrobiota bacterium | reverse complement strand
TCCGCCCCCTATCTGACGATCTCCTTCGGTGTCATTTTTCCGTGAGGCAACGCGGAGGAGCAAGGTCGCCGCCTTCGCCGGGCGGGATGAGTCTTTCGCGGGGAGGATTTCGTGTCCAAAATCCGGGGCGCGCCGGAAGTAGGTGCAGAAGTTCCTCGGATGTCCTCGGATCGACCGCGCGGGATCGACGATCACGCCGCCGCCCAGCAGCGATTTCTGACGCTGTTCCTGCGGAGCGAGCGGGAGGTCTTTCGTTACGTGGCGGCGCTGGTGCCGAACGTGGCCGACGCGGAGGACATCGTGCAGCAGACGGCGCTGGCGCTGTGGGAGAAGTTCGACGCGTACGACCCGGCCCAGCCGTTCACCCCCTGGGCCTGTCGTTTCGCCCTGAACAAGACCCGTCAATGGATCGAACGGCACCAGCGCTGGCGGGCCCTGCTCGACGGCGATCTGGCGGAGGAACTGGCCCGTCGGCGCGGGGAGTTGCGCCCGGAAATGGAGGCCCGGCTCCGGCGCCTGGAGGGCTGTCTGGCGCGGTTGCCCGAGGAGCAGCGCTCGCTGGTCGAGGGCTACTATTACCGCCGCGAGGAGATCGACCAGCTCGCGAGCCGGTCCGGACGCACGGTGTCCTCGGCCTACAAGGCCTTGCAGCGGATCCGGCAGGCGCTCCAGCACTGCATCGAGAAATCCGCCGAACCCGAGGGGACCCTGCCGTGAGCTTCGGATTCCCGTCCCCCGGATTCGACGAGGCGGTGGCCGCCGTCTGTCATGGCACCGCCTCGGACGATCAGTTGCGCACGTTGAACCAGGTCCTCCGCCGGGATGCGGCGGCCCGCGACGAATACCTGGTCCGCGTGGAAGTGCACTCCCGCCTCGCCTCCGAACCCGATCTGTTCGCCTCGCCCGTCGGCGAAGCCCCGGCGGTGGTTGCACCCGACTTCCGGAGGGAGGAATACGGCTCGGGGCCGGGGAGCACGGCGGTCCGCGAGCCGTCACGGGCGGCGCGATGGCCCGGCGTCCTGGCCTGGGCCGCGGGCCTGGCCCTCCTTCTGTCCGCGGGGTGGTGGTGGCGTCAGGGCCTTTCCGCCCATCGGGGGGGCGCGACCAGCCGGGCCGTGGCCATGCTGAACCGCGCGGTCCACGCCCGCTGGCACCCCGAGGACCGCCCGCCCCGATTGGGTGCGCCCCTGGAGCCCGGACGGCTCCGCCTCGAGTCGGGTCTCGCCCAGGTCGTGTTCTATAACGGCGCCCGGGTGGTGATCGAGGGACCGGCCGAACTACGACTGGTGTCCGCGGTCGAGGCCCATTTCGCCGGCGGCAAGCTGACCGCCGACGTGCCGCCCCAGGCCCGCGGCTTCCGGGTCGTGGCCCCGCGTCTCGACGTGACGGATCTCGGAACCTCGTTCGGCCTGAGCGTCGCGGGGGACCGGACCGAGTTGCACGTGTTCGAGGGGCACGTCGAGTTCGGGGCCGGCCCCGGGGTCACCCAGCGGGATCTCGCGGAGGGCAGCGGTGCGGTGGTCGAGGGCACGACCGGGCCAAGACTCGTTCCGGCCGACCCGGGGGGATTCGCGTCCCTGTTCGATCTCCAGGCCAAGTCGGTGGCCGCGGACGCCCTGCGTTATGACCAATGGCGCGAGGCCATGCGGCGGTTGCAGCGCGACCCCTCCCTGTGGGTGCATTTTGACTTCGAGCACGGCGCGGCGTCCGACTGGCGCCTCGCCAACGCCGGAGCCCGGAGCGGGGACGTGCCCGACGCGACCATCGTGGGCTGCCAGTGGCAGGAGGGCCGCTGGGTCACGAAGCCCGCGCTGGAGTTCCGGGGCGTGAGCGACCGCGTCCGGTTCAGCGTGCCGGGGGTCGTCGAGTCGGTGACCCTCGCGGCCTGGGTCCGCGTGCAGGGGCTGGATCGCCCGATCAACTCGCTCTTCATGTCCGACGGATTCGAGCCCGGCACCCTGCACTGGGTCATCCGGAACGACGGCGTGCTGGGTCTCACCGTGATCGGGCCGCAGGCCGGGCACCAGATCCTGACCAGCCCGGCGCTGCTGACGCTGGACCAGTTCGGCATCTGGACGCACCTCGCGGTCGTGCTGGACGGGCGCGCCCGGCGGGCGGTGCACTACGTGAACGGCCAGGCGGTCAGCCAGCACGCCCTGCGGTTCGGGCCCCCCTTCCGCATCGGCACCGCCGAACTCGGCAACTGGAACGCCGTCGGCTTTCCCGGCAACGATCCGTTTCTGATCCGCAACTTCAGCGGGGTCATGGACGAGTTCTGCCTGTTCGGACGCGCGTTGAATGCCGGCGAGATCCGCACGCTGCATGCCGAAGGCAAGCCGCAGCCCGATGCTCCCGCGGTGTGGGGCCCGCGACCGCCGGGTCGCGGGGATCGCCCGGACGGCGAATGAAGTCGTGGAGCCGGCGACTCGGCACTCGCCGGCCCCGACGGGGAGGGTGACCTCGCGGGAGCCCGGGGAGGCGGACGGCAAGGGGCGGGGCGCTGCGGTGCGGGGCCCGCGACCGCCGGGTCGCGGGGATCACCCAGGCGGCGATTCCGCGTCAGTTCCGCTGACACGATCCAGCCGCGGCGGCGAGGGTGGGACCGCCTTCCCGGAGCGTCGCGCTGCCGGGACGGCGCGTGACATGAGAATCAGGACTGCACCGACGGAGAGTGACTACGGCGCCAACGAACCGCGGACCGACCGCCCTCGGACGCGGCGGAGTCCGTGTTGGCTGGCGGCCCTGTTCCTGGTGCTCGGGGTCATCGATGCTCCGGCAGCCGCTGGTGCGGGTCGGGCGGAAGTGTTCGAGGGGCGCTACGTGCGCGGCGAGGGGGCGGCGGAGGATCTGCGGTTGCTCGACATCGCCCGTCGGATGTTCGCGCCGGATCCCGAGTTCCAGAACGTGTCGATGCTCTACACCCCGCAATGGAACGGGTTCGTGGAGGGGCCGACCTGGGGAGCGTGGTGGGTGCAGAACAGCTACGGCACCACCTACGCGGCACTGCCGTTCTACGAGGAGCCGTTCGTGACGTTCCTCCGGAACTCGCAGGACCTGTGGTTTGACCGCATGGGGGACGGGCGGACGAGCTTTGTCTGGAACGGCAAGGATTCCTGGGTGCCACCGGATGGCTGCCTCATGGACGCCGCGAGCGACACCTGGGCGATTCATCGCCAGGGGGACGGGCGCGTGGCCATTCACGACTGGGGCGTGGAGTTCACGGCGGCCGGTGCGTTGCTCCAGTCCGAACTCCTGCTCATCGGGCGGGAACCCGTGGCCATTGCCCGGTATCTGCCGAAACTTGAGCGGTGCGCGAACTTCCTCGAAACGCGTCGGGATCCGGCCACGGACCTCTTCCTCGCGGGGCCCGCCGGCAATCTGCTGGCACCGAGCTATGCCGGTTGGCGCCGGCCGGACGGCACGTACGGGATGGCCTACCTCGCCGGGTTGTCGGTGAGCACCATCGCCTTCCTCGACCGGTTGATCGAACTCGAGAAGCTCGCGGAACGACCGGCCATGGCGGCGGAGCTGAAGACCCGGCGCGACCGCGCGCGGGCGGGTCTGCAACGCCTGACCACGCCCGAGGGGTACCTCGTGAAGTCGATGGACCCGGACGGCACGTTGCACGGCGTGCATGGGGCGGCCCGGCACGGGTATTTCGAGGCCTCCCCCAATCACGACGCCATCTGCTTCCGGGTCGTCGACGACGCCCAGTCCCGGCGCATCTACGACCGGATGGCGGCCATCCCGGGCCTGCGTCCGCATGATCTCATCATCGCGAATTGTCCGTCGCTCGACGACATGTACGAGGAACCGCGGGGATTGTGGGGGTTCGGGACCTGGGTGAACGGCGGGCATTGGACCACGTGCGAGGCGCGGATGATGATCGCCTATCATCGCGTGGGGGCGTTCGCGGATGCCCGGCGGTCGATGCAGCAGATCCTCCGCTTCGCCCGGCAGTTCCGGCTCGACAACCCGCTGGTGGATTTCGGCGGTGCCGTCTACCAGCCACGCGAACCCATCAACATCACCTACGACGCGTTCGGCGCGCCCGCCGGGTTTCTCCGCGGCCTGTTCGAGTACCTGTACTCGGCGGAGGCGCTCACGCTGGTGCCGCACCTGCCCGAAAGCCTGGATCGCGTGGAGCAGAAGTTCCCGGTTCGGTTCGGTTCCAAGCGCCTCTACCTCGCCCTCGGCGGGCACGGCGCCATCCAGTCGGTGCGCGTGAACGGTCGGCGCTGGCGCGATTTCGATGCCACCTCGGTCCGACTCGCGTTCGCGGATTTGCCGGAGGTCGCCGCGGTCGAGATCGTGGCCGAGGGCGGACGCTCCCGGCGCTGGCGCGCGCCGCGTCCCGACCCGGCAGGCGCCGGATCCGGGGCCGCGGACCTGCCCGGGGTCGCGGATCTGCGGAACCTGTTGGTCGAACCCGCCAAGGGCATCGACCTCGAGGCCATGGTGGCCCGCGCCGGCCGAGTGCGGTCCTTCCTCGACCTCCTGCAACGGGAAGGCCTGGGCGGCAGCGTCGAGGCGGCGCATGCGCGGTTGGTCCTGGACTGCCTGCGGGTTGCACGACAACGCGCGGCGGAGCTGGGGAGCGGGCGCTTGGCGAGGCTGCCCGAGCCGTCCCAGGCCGCGGCGGATCGCTCGTATCTCGAGACGGTCACGCGGTTGATCGACGGCCTGAGCCGGGGGTTGGAGGCGGATCGGGCGGGAACGGATCCCGAGGGGGCGCGGAAGCGCGAACTGTGGAGGACGTCCGCGAAGCCGGGGCGCTAGCTGCCGACGGCGGGAAGTCGTTTTCCCCGGCGCGCCAGGGCACTGCGGCTGGTGGGTTCGGCCAGCTGGAGATCCTGCTTGTAGACGCGGGGCGGACCGGGAGGAATGCGGTGCCTTCGGTCCGGGAGGCACCGATGCCCATGGAATCTCCAGCCCACCGACCGCCCGCCGCGATGTCGACGCACGCGGCCTTTCCCAACAGTCACTATTCGCTGATCGCGGCGGCCGGGGGCGGGGCCGAAGCGGAGGCGGGGCCGGCGCTGGAGCGCCTCTGCCAACTGTACGGAGCGCCGCTCTACGCCTTCCTGCGCGGCAAGGGCGAGAGTCCGGCGGACGCCCAGGATCTGGTGCAGAGCTTCCTGGTCCGATTGATCGAGCCCGACTTCCTCCGGCAGGTGGACCGCGGCAAGGGGCGGTTTCGCAGTTTCCTGCGCACGGCGCTCTGGCATTTCGTGCTCAACGAGAAGCGGGCCGCGCGGGCGGAACGACGGGGCGGACGGCAGGTCCACCTGGCCCTCGGCGATTCGGGGGTGGAGGAGGATTGCCTCCGGGAACTCGCGGTGGCCCGCACGCCGGACGAGTGTTATGACCATCGCTGGGCCACCGATGCCATGGCCCGGGCACGGCACCGGCTCGAGGCGCGTTATGCCGAGGCCGGGAAGGTCGCGGAATTCCAGGCCGTCCGCCGCTGGCTGTCCGCTCCCGCCGGGCCGGGAGATTACGCGACGCTCGCCGCCGAACGGGGCGTGACGGAAAACGCCATCGCCGTGGAGGTCCGCCGGGTGCGCGCCCGCCTGCTCGAAGCCCTGCGGGAGGAGGTGCTGGCGACCGTCGAGGATCCCACGCAGGTCGACGACGAATTGAAGTACCTGTTGCAGGTGCTCCTGGCGCAGGGCGGCGGGGCGACGGCGGACGGTGCTGCAGGCTGAATCGCGCGCCATAGATCGAGCCGCCCCGGCTCCGAACCCGCCCGGCTCCGGGGGCCTACCGCGTCCCCGCGCGGCGGCGGGCCACCCGACCGGCGATGCCCAGCGCGAGCGCGCCGACGCTGGCCCAGGTGGCGGGCTCGGGGACCTCCGGCGCCGAGGCGGGCACGTGGAAATCATAGCGGAGGGTGAAGGTGGCATCGGTCCGGGACTCCGGGTTGAGGGGGGCCCCGAAGACCCCCGTCACAATCCATCCCGGGTACCCGTCCACGCGATCGAAATCGGGGCCTACGTGGAAGCCCCACACGACATCCCGCATGCCGCTGCCCAGCCAGTCCGACGTCTCGTCGAGGAAGGTGTTGCTGGAATAATGGTCCATGTGGAACTCCTCGTCCCGGTCGGGCCCCAGAACCAGCGGCGTCCACTCGGGTTCCACGAGTTCCATGGGGCCGATGTGCTCCAAGGTGACGACGTCCGCGAACAGGGCGTAACCCGAGTTGCGGGCGTTCACTTGGGCGGAATCGCCGCTGTACCCCGCGAGGGTCACCCATCGGTGTTCGGTCGCCCGGTACGTGGTGGTCAGCGAGACCTGGTCCAGGATGCTTCCCGCGGGAACCGAGGACATGGCGCCGAACCGGGGAAGTTGGAAGTAGTAATCGAAGGGCATGTAGTCGTCGGTCGGCATGACGTGGGTGTGCTCGACGAAGTCGGCCGAAGCGGGCAGGACCGTCAGGAGCGCGAGGCGGGTCAAGGAACGGACGAGGCGGCTGGAGGGCTTGCGGGAGGTGGTCTTCATGGTCGGCAGGTCGGAGTTGCGGGTTGGATCGGGTTGCAGTTCGGGGCCGGGGCCCGCGGGTTTCGTGTTCCCACGAGGGCCGTATCCGTTCCCACCTCCCTTGCACGGTTTCCCGAGGCCGATGACAACGCGCCTGCGCGGCATGCGCCGCGTTCCCGGGATGGAGCCCGCGCGCACGCCTCGTTCCGCGACTCCGCGACCGCGCGGAGGAAATCCTGTCATCGCGGTCGGGCCGGCGGGTACAAAGGAAGGAGACCATGGCCGCATGACGCACCGAGTCTGTCCTTCCTGTGGCACGCCGCTGGCCGCATCCGCGGGCCCCGGCGCCTGCACGCGTTGCCTGGCGGAGGTGCTGTTGGGCGAACTCGAGTCGGAGTCGCCCGAGGGCGCGAGCCGGAGCCACCCCGGGGAGACGACGTCCGGTCCGGGTTCCAGGCTGGGCCGGTACGAGATTCTCGAGGAGATCGCGCGGGGCGGGATGGGGGTGGTGTATCGGGCGCGGCAGCCGGGGTTGGCGCGGGAGGTGGCGCTGAAGGTGATTCTCGCGGGCCCGTTCGCGGACGCCCAATCCATCGGGCGCCTGCGGGTGGAGGCTTCCTCGGCCGCGCGCCTGCAACATCCGGGGATCGTGGGCATCCACGAGATCGGGGAGGCGGCGGGGCACCACTTCATCGCGATGGAGTTGGTGCGGGGTCGGACGCTGGGGGAGATGACGCGCGGGGGACCGTTGCCGCCCAAGCGGGCGGCGCACTACGTCGAGCAGGTGGCCCGGGCGGTGCAGTACGCGCACGAGCAGGGCGTGTTTCACCGGGACCTGAAGCCCTCGAACATCCTCGTGGGCGCGGATGACCGGCCGCGGGTGACGGACTTCGGGCTGGCCAAGCTGGAGGGCGGGGAGGAGTCGTTGACGTTGACGGGACAGGCGCTCGGGACGCCGAGTTTCGCGGCGCCGGAGCAGTTGGCACCGCGGTTGGGCGAGGTGACGGCCCGCAGCGACGTCTATGGGCTGGGGGCGCTCCTGTACCACCTGCTGGTCGGCAAGCCTCCGTTCCTGGCCAACTCCGTGACCGAGACGATCAGCCAGGTGCTCCACTCCGATCCGGTGGCGCCGCGACTGCTCAACCGAATGCTGCCCCGGGATCTGGACACCCTGGTGCTCCGATGTCTGGCGAAGGAACCGGGAGCGCGCTACGCGACGGCGGGCGAGGTGGCCGACGAACTGGAACGCTGGCGCGAGGGGCGCCCCATCCGGGCCCGGCCTGTGGGGCTGCCGGCCCGGTTCTGGCGCGGGTGCCGGCGACGACCGGTCGTGGCGGCGCTGGCCCTCACGACCGGCCTGGCGGCGCTGGGGATTCTGATGGCCTTGCCGGCTGCCTGGATCAATCACCGGCGCATGCTGGAGGCCACCGTCGGACGCATGTCGGCCGCGGCGGGCGCCTGGACCACCGCGGCCCGTCCCGGACAACGGTTCGACGCGCTGGAATTCATCGCGCAGGCCGTCCGCCTGCAACCGTCCGAGGCGGACCGCGAGACGTTGCGTGACCATGCCCTCGCCGCCCTGGCGCTGCCCGATGTGCTGTCCGTCCGCCGGATGGATCGTCCCCAGGGTGAGTGGTGGGCCATCCTGCCCGATCTCGGGAAGTACCTGGCTACCCCTGACGGGGCTCCGCCCTGGCTACGGGATCTGGACGGATCGGGACCAGGGGTTTCCCTGGACCGGGTGCCCATCCTCGACAAAGTGCTCAGCATCGCGGACGGCGGGCGGTTGGTGTTCGCGCGATTGCCGGTGCACGCGGGCGAACCGGCGCCGGGCGCGAGCGGGGAAGGAATGACCGAGGTTCCCCTGGTGACGGGCGGCTGGGTGGCCTTTCGACCGCTGGAGAACCGGGTGGTGTTCACCAGTGCCCGCGTGCCGCTCGCGCCGCCGTCCGTTTCCCCCGACGGCGCCGAGGTAGCCATCTGCGTGAGTGACATGCGGGGGGCGCCGAAGCTGGAGATTCTCCACCTCGCGGACGGTCGGCTGCTGCGTGAGTTCGCTTTGGAAGGCGTGGTGGAACAGCTGGCGTGGTCGCCCGACGGGACCCGGCTGGCCGTGGCCATCAAGGCGGCGCGGGACTTCCTGATTCTCGACGCCGGCACCGGCTGGATTCGGCAGCGTTGGCGGATTCCCATGATGCTCGGCGACGTGGCCTGGCACCCCGATGGCCGCCGGGTCGCGGCGGGCGGGTTGGACGGGTCCCTGCTCGTCTGGGAACCGGAGCAGGAGGCGGAAGGCCGGATTCGCCGCAACCACCACAACGCGGTGTTGCACGTGATCTTCAGCCCCGATGGCGAGTGGCTGGTGAGTTCCGGCTGGGATCGCCAGATCTGCCTGTCGGATCCGTCGACCCTGGAGCGCCTGCTGGCGATCCCGACGGAGCAGACCGACGAACCGGCCCTCTCCCGCGACGGCACCCGAATGTGGGCGAAGAGCTGGGGCGCCCGGGACAGCCCGGGCGTCGTCGAGGAGTTCAAGGTGGCTCCCTCCCGGGAGCTCCGCTGGCGGCGCCAGCCGGACCGCGGGTATGCGAACGGTTCGGTGGATCATCCCGAGGATCGCCGCTTCGCCTTCGACCCGACGAGTCGCTGGCTCGCCTCTGCGGATCGGACCGGGGTCTCGATCTGGCATCTGAGTTCGGGACAAGAGGTGGCCCGGGTCCCGGCGCTCCACGCTTCCATGCCACTCTTCGATCCCTCGGGCCGCCAACTTCTCGTCTCAAGCAAGCACGGCATCGTGTCCTGGCCCATCCGGGAGGCGGACGGCGCCACGACCCTCGGACCGCCGGCCACGGTCTTCGAGACGGGCGGCCAAGTCCAACGCGTGATGATGATCCTGGCCCCGCGCGCGGATCTCCTCCTGTTCAGCGCCGGGATTTCCCTCCACCGCTATCGCCTCGGCACGCGCGCGCACGAGGGAAGCCAACCGCTCTCCGTGGAGCCGCTGTTCCTCGCCGCCGGTTCCGAAGGAGGGCTCGCCTGGGCCGCAGGCTGGGACACGGGAATGAACGTGCTCCGGGAAGCCGAGTCCGGCATCCCCCGCCCGCGGTGGTCGTGGGCGATGACCCCCGTCTGGGATGAGTCCTCCGGACGCTTGTTGGTCCGTGCCGATTCCAAGACCGAGTCCAAGGGTTTGGAGGACCAACGCTGGGTCTGGATCAACCCCACGAACGGCACCGTGCTCGCACACCTGGCGGCCGCTTCCTCGACCCTTTGGTCGCCCGTGTTCGGCAGGGACGGAGCCTCGCTCTACATGCCGTCGCCCCTCGGAGGCGCCATCGTGCTCTCGACCCACCCTCCGTCGGGTCGCGAGCGGCGCATGGCCGTGCTGACCACGCGCGTCGGCGAGGGCGAGTGCACCTCGCTCGCGCTCAGCCCCGACGAAGCCTGGATGGCGACCCGGCGTGGCCCCGACCTGGTTCAGATCTGGAATCTGAGGTCCTTGCGGGAATCCCTGCGGAAACTGGGTTTGGACGGGGACTGGTCGAGGGGCGCGACGAATGCCGTGGCGGCGGGAGCGGGTGGCGAACCTTCGCCGACGCCGTGGCGGGTACTTCTGGATCCCGACGTTCCGGCGCCGCGCTTGGTTCGGACCCGGCTTCGCATGACACGGGAGGAGAGCGGGCCGAGCTCTGCCTCGAATTCGACGCCGGGTGCGGCGGCTCCCGATTTCCGGGTCGATCTTCCGCCCCTGATCGATCCCGGCTTCCATCCGCTGAACCTGGGCGCGGTCACCAACGCGCCGTTGGCGCCGGCGTGGTACCTCGACCCCGCTCCGCATCGGAGCTGCGATCTGCGGGATCTGGAGATCGGCGTCGCCCGTCACGGTGGCACGCTCTTCGATGTCCGCGGCGTGCTCCAGGTGGGGGGATATCGAAGCGACGGACGTCCCTTCCCCACCCGGATTTCCGGTCTGCCCGTGGGACGCCGGTGCCGCGCGCTCCATTTTCTCGGGGCCCATTCCTCGACGTTTCACGGGGAGAACGTCTTCTTCGGCCGCTATGTGGTCCGGTATGCGGACGGGAGCGAGGCTCATCTGCCCGCGATCTCCGGCGTCTCGTTGGGGGCCCTGCGGTGGTCCGGCTCGAATGCCGAGGGCGAACCACCGCTGGCCACCCCGGTGTGGAGCGGACGCCTGGTTTCCAAGCATCGTCCCGTGCTCCATCGGTGGGTCTGGGCCAATCCGCGACCCGATGCCGTGATCGAATCCCTCGACTTCATTGCCGAGGACCAGGAGCTCCCGCACTTCGTGGTGGGAGTCACGGCCGAGGATCCCGGCGGGTTTCCACCTGCCGCGCCGCCGCGCGCCGGCGCCGTTCCCGAGTGATCGCCAGCGCGGTCAGACCGGACGCCGAAAGCAGCGCGACGTGCGCCGACTCCGGCACGGTCGCGAATTGGAAATCGTCGGCGGTCCAGTACGCGGATCCAGGGTTGATGAGTGATTGATGGATCCGGTAGCCGGTGATGCCGGTCAGGGACAGGAACGCGCTGGCATCCAGATGTTCCATCGGGAGCGGATCGAAACCGTGGTTCTCGGGGAGCTCGAGGGTAACCTCGCCCAGCACCTCCGCGCCCTTCAGGGCCTGGACGGTGAGGGTCAGCGGGTATTGGTATTCGCCGTAGTACGACAGCTGGCCGAACCAGGCACCGGTCAGCACCTGGGAGGTCTCCAACACGATGCCATCCCCGTCGCCGACGTCGAACTCGTTGCTGATGAAGAAGTGCGGTCCGTGCGGGATGCCGTGCCACGGAAACGCCGGGTCGCCGCCGCTCCGCGCCTGATCGCCAAAGACGCGCAGACGTTCATCCCAGAGAATACCGCCCACGACCCGGCTGCCGCCGTTTGCCTCGGACAACGACATGTACGAGGTGAGGGCCGGCGGGGTGGCGAGGTCCTCGAACCCGACGAAGACGTTGGCTTGGGCGGGAACGCATGGGAACAGCATAGGCAGGGCAGTCAGCAGAAGGATGGCTTTCATGGGGCAGGGCCAGGGATGGGATGGAGGTTTCGGAGGGCGGGAAATCGACCCGCTTCATCCCTGTTGCACGGTTTTCGTCCCACGATGACCGACTTCCGTCCGTCGGGTGCCCGCGCGAGCAGCGCCTCGACAGCACGTTTGGCCTCGACGCCCCCGCCAGGGTCCTGGAGTGCGGCAGTCCTCTGCCGCTTTGCAGCCACCCCCGTCCCCCACCTCACCCCGACACCGGGCCACTCCGCGCGTCCATCCCAGTCCGCGCCCAAGAGGGCCGGATCCGTTCCAGGGCTTCGCAACCCCCGTCCGCCACTCCCCTCCGGCTCCGGCGCGAATGCCCGGCCGGCCCTGTCATCGCGTCCTCGAAACCGTGCATTGCAGATCGAAGCCGAGCACAGCCTTCGGGCGGACGTCGCGCGAGGCCGCGGTCGGCGCCAATCACCACGATTCGATTGCCCCATGAACATCCCGCGTTTCCCCCAGCCTCCACGACCCTCCCTTTGGTATCTCGCCGCCGCCTTGCTGGCGGCGGCATGGCCTGGCGCCCCGTCGGTTTCGGGAGTCGAACCCTTCCATGCCCCGCCCCTGCGCTCGGGTTCGATCGAGGTTCGTCTCCACCCCACCGAAGGCATCACCGGCTCCCGCCTTGTGACCTTCGGCGTCCCGTTCCCGCGCGATTCCGTCACCCCGCACGAGGTCTCCCGGGTCCGCGTCCTGCGCCAGGGACGGGAGGTGCCCGCCCGCGTCGAGACCGTCGCTCTCTGGCGTGATGCCCGCCGGACGGAACGGGATGGCGCCTCGGTCCGCGTCGTCCGCATCCAGCTCCGGCACGAGGTAGGGGTGGCGTATCCGGGCTCCGAACCGCTGTCGGTCGAGTGGGGTGGTCTGCCCCGCGCCCTGGCGATGCCGGAGCTGGTGGATCCGCGGGCCGGGTGGCATCGGGTGACGAGCGGGAGCTTCACGGCGGGCGACGGGGTGCACGAACCCGACGTGCTGGCGGTCCTGCCGAAGAGCCACCTGTCGCTCGGTGCCCTCAAACCCGTCCGCTTCGTGCCGCTCGCGGACTCCGTGCCGGCCACGCGGGAGGATCCCGCCGTCATGGGGGCAATCGCGGACTGGCCCGGATTCGAGGAACTCGACCATGCGGCCCACAACTTCCTCTTCACGCTGCTCAACGCCGATGATCCGCGGGTGAGCGCCTCCAATCTCTGTCCCTACCGCGAGGAATACTCGCCCTGGCTGTACGATCGCGCCTCGGTTCTTTTCACCCACTACTTCCGCAGCGGTCGCGTCGAGGTCCTGCGCGAGGCGATCCGCGCCACGGAATTCTACCGGTCGCAGCTCTATCCGCGGGGGACGGATCCGGAACGCGCGGTCGGTCTATTCCGCCTCAAGATCCCGAACCCGCTGACGTGGGCCGAGGGCAACGGCGCCATGTACAGCTACGACGAGTGCCTGGCCTACCTGTACTGGCTGGCCGGGGACGACTCCGTGCTGCCCACGGTGGAGGACGTTGTCTCGGCCCATGAACACAACGACGAACCCACCCGCTGGTCGCCGTCGGAGACCACCTGGACCGAACGCCATACCGCGTTCCGCCTGCTGGCCAGCGTCGTGGCCTTCGAACTCACCGGAAGCCCGGTCCACCGCGCGAACGTCGTCCGGATGGCCGCCGACTTCATCTGGCACCAGAACGGCGCCGACGGCGCGCTGCCCGCCAACCGGGTCGACGGCGGACTCTACCACTTCGGGCGCCAACACGGGGATGGCGTGGACGGCTCTCTCGTCGCTTCGCCCTGGAACACGGTTCTCACCCTCGACGCCATGCTGCGGGTGTATGCCGTGACCGAGGACCCCGGGGTCGCGGACTTCATCCGGCGCTTGGGAGGCTTCTGGAAGGCGGCGTGCAAAACCGACCAGGTCCACCAGTACGACACTCACTACGACCCGCTGCCTTCGGCTGATTACATGATGACCTTCGATGGCACGAGCGATCCCGAGGCGGGCCGCGACAGCGCGATGGTGGAACACTCCCTGGACCTGGCCAGCGGGCTCGTGTGGACGGCGTACTTTTCCGAGCTCGTGGGACGCCCGGACGATTCCCTCGCTCGGACGGCCATGGAACTCTATCGCGTCTACGGCATCGCGGTGAACTACTGGACCCGGCCCAACGGCCCCACCCGCGGGCTCGCCGCCTTCCGGCTCACGCCCTGGCAGAAATACGCCTGGGAACACCGCCTCTCGGGGACGCTGGGCTGGGTCCTGCCCCAGGTCCTGTCCCCGGACACCGGTTCCACGCCGCCCACCCTCCGCCTGGCTCTCGCCGGCGGGGAAGCCCGGCTCGTCGTCGGACGCGCGACGGGAGTCTGGCAGATCGAATCCGCGGCAACCCTCGGCACCTGGTTGCCCTGGACGGTGCTCACCAATCCCGCCGGGCCGCTGACGCTCGCCATGCCCGCCACGGAATCGCAACGCTTCTTCCGGGTGATCGCGAAGTGATTCACGAACCGCCGGAGCGTGCCGCGGGAGCGGAGCGGCGCGGAAGCCCGGCCCGATGACGAACGAAGGACAGGACCGACCGCGGAACGAGATCTCCGCCCCGGGAGGGCGGGGATCCGTCTCCGCGGTCTCGTGTTCGAGGCGCGAGCACAGGGTGATTGACCAAGCCCGGTGCCAAGATGCATTGAGGGGCCGGCGACCGCCGGGTCGCCGGTTTCCCTGTCGCTTCGCCAGCTTTGATCGCTCCCCCGACCCGGCCCGCCGTCGCGCGGACGCTGTCTCCACCGCTACCCGTTCCCGGGCCACCCCCATCGCGCCCCCTTCGATCCCACCGGGACCCGACTCGCGCTGTCGAGCGACGAGACCCCGGAACTGGATATCGGCGTCTTTCAGCTCTGGCACCTGGCCTCGATCCGCCGTCAACTCGCCGCACTCGGGCTGGATTGGGATCTGCCGTCGGGTTCCGTCCCCGCCGCGCCGCCGCCCACGGACGCTCCGGTGGAAGGACGCGACCGCGGCGGGATGTCGACGTCGGATTGCGTGCGGTGCCTTTGCCACCTGGATTGATCCAATCCACGGCCCGGGGTGCCCATCCGGACGATCAACCTCGTGGCAGGCGATGCGGACTCGGTCCCGTTCCTGGAGGCGCTGACGACGGGCTTTGCGCCGGGGGCAAGGCCGTAATCAAGAGGGGGAACTCCCTCGGGACGCTGCGTCCGTCGCCGACCGCGCCCGTGCGCCCCGCGCGTTGCCCCGGGTGAATTGTCGTGTCCCGGGGTGCGGTTGGGCGATACGGTCGCGGCGTGACCACGCCGCTTCATAACACTCCCCGCCTTGCCACGCCCCGGGCCGTTGACCGCCGCCGCTTTCTGTCCCGTACCGCGACCGCCGGGGCCGGGCTTTTGATCCTGCGCAACAGCCGGCTCGCGTTCGGTTCCGAGGCCAACAGCCGGTTGAACATCGCCGGCATCGGCGTCGGCGGCCAGGGCCGGGGCAACCTCGATGCCTTCCATCGCATGGGGAACAACCTCGTCGCGTTGTGCGACGTCGATTCGGCTCGCGCCGGGGACATTTACCAGAAGCATCCCGGGGCGAAACGCTTCCAGGATTTCCGCGAGATGTTCGACCGCATGGAGAAGCAGATCGACGCCGTCCTGGTGGCGACGCCGGACCATACGCATGCGGTGGCGGCGGTCGCCGCCATGAAGCTCGGCAAGCACGTCTATTGCGAGAAGCCGCTGACGCGGACGGTCCACGAAGCGCGCGTCATGCGGGAGACTGCCGAACGCCACAAGGTGGTCACGCAAATGGGCAATCAGGGCTCCGCCGAGACGCGGCTCCGGCGGGCCGTGGAACTCGTGTGGGGCGGCGTCATCGGCGAGGTCCGCGAGGCCCATGTCTGGTTCGATGGCGGAAACGGCCCGCTGAAACGCCCCACCGAGACCCCGCCGGTGCCGGAAGGCTTGAACTGGGATCTGTGGCTGGGGCCCGCCCCGAGCCGCCCCTACAGCCCGGCCTACGTGCCCGCCAGTTGGCGCGCCTGGCGCGCGTTCGGGAGCGGGATCGTGGGCGACTTTGCCTGTCACACCGCGAACATCATGTTCCGCGCGCTGCACCTCGAGCAGCTCTGGCAGAAATCCATGAACCCCGGCGCCGACAAGGTCGTCATCCGGTTTCAGGCCTGGCCGTCCGAGGTGGATTCGGAGGGGTATCCGACCTCCCTCAAGGTCGTCATGGACCTGCCCGCGCGCGGGGCGCTGCCGCCGGTGAAGCTGACCTGGTACGCCAAGGAGAAGCCGTCCGAGGACCTGATGCTCGGTCACAAACGCGGTGGCTGGGGCGATCTGCTGGTGGGCTCGAAAGGTTCGATCTACTCGGACAACCCATGGAACGCGCATTACGTGCTGTTGCCGGAGAAACGGTTCGAGGACTTCAAGGGCGGCCCGCCGGAGTCGCTCCCGCGGGTGCAGAGCCACCAGTGGGAATGGATCCAGGCCTGCAAGGGGAACGGGAAGACGTTCTCGAGCTTCGACATCGGCGGGCCCCTCACCGAACTCGCCCAACTCGCCAACCTCGCGTCACTGGTGGAAGGCCCGCTCGAGTACGACACCCTGAGCGGTCGCATCCTGAACTCGGAAGCCGCCAGTCGGCTCCTCCATCGCGAGTATCGCCAGGGCTGGACGCTCTGATCCTCGGGCGACGTTCCGGAAGGCGCCCTCGCCGCGGCGCGGCCTTCGACACGACACGCGCACCTCGCCGGGTGCGCGCCGCGCGGTCCCGCGAATCCAGAGGATCCGCCGGACCGGCACCGTCCACCCAGCCCCCTATCCGAACACCCGCTTCTGGAAGTCCCGGACGGTGCACAGGTCTCCGCCTTCCAGACCCTTGAGCTTGCGCGCCCCGCTCTTCCGCTTCTTGCCGAACCGTTCCCGGTTCTGCTCGAACACCCGCTCCACGAACTCCTTTCCCCCGAATACCGCTCCATCGCTGAAATAGCGCACCCGGCAGCGCACGTAGTCCGTGACCGGGAGTTTTCCCTTGGCCTCCAGCACCTTCAGCGCCTCCTCCCGAGGTAGGTCGACGGGGCCTGGTTGGCCATCCTTCGCGGCCTCTTCCCGTTCCGGGGAACCCTCCCGGGACACCCACTTTCGGTACACCTCGAGGGCCTCCTCGACGGCCACTTCCTTCCCTCCCTGCAAGGCCGTCACCACCCTTTGCAGTCCCAACCTCGCCTTTTCCCCGCCGGCCAGCGCCTCCCCGTACCCGCACCACGGATAGTCCTTTGGGTCCGACACGATCCCCGCCCGGACGGGATTCAGATCCATGTACGCCGCCATCGTCGACAACGCCCGACCCGACCCTTCCACCAAAACGCATTTGTACCGTTCCTCCCAGAGCGTGCCCTTTCGCCCGGCACGCACGTTGTACCACGCGGAGAAGCGCTGCTTGAGCATCTTCATGAAGGGGCTGATATCCCACAGCCGGGCGTGAAGGGTGGCCAGGTACGCGGCTTCGCCCGCCGCGTCGTTGGCCGCGCGGAAGGCCGCGAAGCGCTGGAGGACGGTGCCAACGTTTTGGTGTCCGGACAGGAGGTCGAGCTTCGCGCAGATCTGTTCGACGGAAGGCCGCTGGTCCGGGGGCGGTGCCGCCGGGACTTCCACGAGAACATGGAAGTGGTTGGACATCACGCAGTAGGTGAGGACGCGCACCTCGCAGAACGCCTCGCATTCGCGGAGGAGGGCGACGAAGTGCTCCTTTTCGGCGGCTTCGAAGATGAAACGACGATCGGTGACGCGGGAGAGGCAATGGTACCAGCCGACAGGCGTATCCGCCGGGAACTTCAGGCGCACGTTCATGTGCCCCAGGCTACCCGGATCCACCACGGAAAGAGACTGAAATCTTAAATGGATCATCACAACAAGACGGTCTTTTTCTGTTCAATTGGTTCTTCGTCTTTGGAGATTTCTAATAAGAAGACTGTCTTTTAGACATTTGGCACATCAATTGCATCAGCAGCGACGTTAATGATGTGACTATAGAAAAAGACTGTCTCGAAAACGGGAACAGGGAAGACCGGTGGCGGCGGCCCCGGGGGCCTTGCGCGGGCCGGGCGGGGTGGCCTAGAAGCGCGGGGTGAATGCGTGTCGCCGGGCGGGATTTCCAGGGTGGGGCATGGGCCCGGTTTGGCGCACGGGCCAAGCGCTCCTGGTTCAAGGATGGGCAGGGTTGCTGGTGGGTTGCCTGGGATGGGTGGGTGCCTGGGCGGACGTGGTGGCCCAGCCGGGGACCGGTGGCGCCATCCAAGAGGAGGTCCGGATCGGGACGTCCAGTTCGCTGCCGGCCTACGATTTGGAAAGAGTCGAGGTGGAGACGGTCCAAGGGACGCTGCCGCGGCTGCCGAGGTGGGTGCGGGGCAGGGACCAGGGGGTGGGAGGAAAGGGGAAAGGGGAGGTGCGGGTTCTGTGGCCGTCGCCGACGAACAACGCCGCGGTGCTGTACCCGGGCACGTATTGGGTGACGGGACGGGTGGCGGGGACGCGGTGGGAGGCGAGGGCCCGGGTGACGGTGAGGGCCGGTGGAGCGGAAAGAACTGTTCCCGTTCGCGTGGCGGAGGCATTTCCCCTGGATCGCGTGAGGTTGATTGCAGGCGAGCACGGGCAGGCGACGCCGTTCCTTCGGCACCGCGACAAATTCGTGGAGGCGCTGGCCCGGGCGAATCCGGACCGGTTCCTGTTCGTGTTCCGGGATGCGTTCGGGCAGGCGCAACCGGAGAGCGTGGAGCCGTTGGGGGTTTGGGATTCGCGGACTACGCGGCTGCGGGGGCATGCGACGGGACATTACCTGTCGGCTTTGGCTCAGGCGTATGCGGGCACGGGATACGATCCGGCGCTGCGGGCGGGGTTCGGGCGGAAGATGGAATATGTAATCGGGGTTTTGCAGGACCTGGCGGGAAAGTCGGGGCGCGCGGCGCGGGAGGGCGGGCCGTTCAACGCGGATCCGCGAGCGGTGCCGCCGGGGCCGGGTCGGACGAACTACCATTCGGACCTGAGCGCGTCGGGGATCCGGACGGACTATTGGAACTGGGGGTTGGGCTATGTGGGGCCGTATCCGCCGGACCAGTTCATCATGCTGGAGCAGGGGGCGACGTACGGGACGCGGAATGATCAGATCTGGGCGCCGTACTACACGCTGCACAAGCTGCTGGCGGGGTTGCTGGACTGCCACGAACTGGGAGGGGACCGGAACGCGCTCGAGGTCGCGCGGGGGATGGCGGGATGGGTGGAGCAGCGTTTGAAAGCGGTGCCGGAAGCCACGCGGGTGGCGATGTGGGGGCGCTATATTGCCGGCGAATACGGCGGGATGAACGAGGTGCTGGCCCGCCTCGCGCGGCTGACCGGGGAGGCGCGTTTTCTGGAATGCGCGCGGTGGTTCGACAACGTGCCGTTCTTCTTCGGCGACACGAACCGCTCGCATGGTCTCGCGCGCAACGTGGACACCCTGCGCGGACGGCACGCGAACCAGCACATTCCCCAGATCACGGGCGCGCTCGAGGTTTTTCGCAGCACGGGGGAACGGTCGTACTACGACGTGGCGGACCATTTTTGGGAGATCTGCACGGAGGGATACGCGTACAGCATCGGCGGGGTGGCCGGCGCGCGGAACCCGGACAACGCGGAGTGCTTCACGGCGGAACCCGACTCGTTGTTCGCGAACGGCTTTTCCCGGGTGGGCCAGAACGAGACGTGCGCGACGTACAACCTGCTGAAACTGACTCGGCAGCTGTTCCTGTTCCGGCCCGACGCGCGCTACATGGATTACTACGAGCGCGCCTTGTACAACGACATCCTCGCCTCCGTCGCGGCCGACGATCCGGGGAACACCTATCATATTCCGCTGAACCCGGGGGCGCGGAAGGAGTTCGGCAACGCGCACCTGGACGGGTTCACCTGCTGCAACGGCACGGCGCTGGAGAGCGGGACCAAGCTGCACGACTCGATCTACTTTCGAAGCGCGGATCACGGGACGCTGTTCGTGAACCTCTTCGTTCCCTCGACGCTGGCGTGGACGGAGCGCGGCGTGTCGGTGACGCAGAACACCCGTTTTCCGTACGGAGACTCGGGTCGACTCACCTTCGCCGGCGGAGGGCGGTTCGCGCTGGCGATCCGTGTGCCGGCCTGGGCCGCGGGCGGGTTTCAGGTGCGCGTGAATGATCGGGCGGAACCTGTCAGCCCCGTGCCCGTGCCCGTGCCCGGGAGCTACCTGATCCTGGAGCGCGAATGGAAGGACGGCGATACGGTCGGGTGGCGGATTCCGTTCGGCTTGCATCTGCACCGGCTCATGGATCGGCCCAGCCTTGCGTCGCTGTTCTACGGGCCGGTGTTGCTCGCCGCCGAGGAAGCCGAGTCGCGTTCGGACTGGCGACGGGTGCCGCTCGATGCCGGGGACCCCGGGAAGTCGATCACGGGCGACCCATCCACGCTGATCTTCCGGGCCGGTGACGCGACGTTCCGTCCGTTCCACGAGACGTACGGGCGGTATTCGGTCTACGTGGACGTGACGCCGAAATAGCGCGGGGCCGCGCGGCGTTTCCGCCGGAAAACGGTCGGAGGTCAGGGGCCCGCCACGACGTGGAGACGGACTTCGGTGGGGAGGTACTGGACTTCGAATCGGCGTCCGGGGGTCGGGGAGGGAACCAGGACTTCACGGAACGTGCCGGAAAGGTTCGGGCTTTCGACGATGACAAAGCTCGTGTCGAGGGCAGGGACGAAGCCGGGGGCGAGCCGGACTTCGAGGGTGCCATCGAGTTGGGCGCGGCCCGCCAGGAGTCGGTCATGGGCCGCGGGTCCGGCGAGGTCGACGACGAGGCGGCCCGGGGCGGACTGGGCGTAGGTGCCGGGGCCCCAGGAACCGTCGGCGACGCGCAGCGTGCCGATGGAAATCGCCGTGGGATCGGTGCCGGGGGAGACCTCGCCGCCGTGGGCTTCGACGGCACCGAGGAAGTCGCCGGAGCCGGTGAGCCGGCCCCCTTCGAGTTGGAGGCCCAGCGTGTCGAGGGTGCCGCCGGAAAGTTGAACCGTGCCCGAGGTCTGGTGGATGGCCGGGACGAGGAGTCTCGAACTCCGGACGTCGACGAGGCCGCGGTTCTCGATGGTTCGGGCCCGGGTGACGAAGATCTCGGCGGGTTCGGCGAGGCCGTCGGCGGTGCGGAGCGTGCCGTCGTTGATCAGCGAACCGCCGAGGCGGACGAGGATGCCGGAGGGGAGGTCGAGGGTGGCGCCGGGGAGGATGCGGACGGTGGCGGATTCGCCGACGACGAGGCGACCGGTGTTGGTGCGGGCGAGGGAGGAGCCGAGTTCGAGCGTGGCGCCGTCGAGGACGTCGAGGGTGGTGGCGACGGTGACGGGACCCTCGAGCCGGAGGGTGCCCGGTCGGGAGAGGGTGAGGGCGGTGAGTTGGGCGGGGCCGGAGACGTGGAGGGAGGATTCGAGCCGGAGGCGTCCGCCGGTGGCGGCGAAGGGACCGGTGGCGCAGGCGAGGGTGGCGACGGTCACGGGCGTGCCGGTGGCGATGGCAAGGTCGACATCGCGAAGGACGAGGGTGCCGAAGTTCGCGGCGAGTCCACGCAGTTCGACGTTACCGGACGCGTCGAGGATTCCGGCGGAGGTGCGCTCGCCAAGGAAGGCGATGGCGTTGTTGGGGGCGACGGTGATGCGGCCGTCGAGGGTGATGCGGCCCGCGAAACGGAGGGGGGCGGTGGCGCCGGCGCCGGCACGGAAGTTCAGGGCCAGGTTTCCGGCGCCTTCGAGGGTGGAGGTCGAGGTGGAACGGATCTCCGGGGAGGCCGTGCCGACGAGGGACACGGTGGTGTCGGCGTCGACGAGGATCCGACCGAGATGCGCGGGGTTGGAGAGTTCGAGGGTGCCGCCGGTGGCGTGGATGAAGCCGCGGTTTTCGAGGGCGCGCGAGGCGACGCGATTGGTCGTGCCGGCGGGGGTGAGGGAACGGAGCGTGCCGGCTTGGATGATGCGGGTGCCGGAGAGGAAGGGGTCGATCTGAAGGGTGGTGGGGCCGCGCAGTTCGAGGGTGCCGCCGGATTCGTTGACGAGGAGGGGCGGGGTGATGGTCGGCGAGCGCAGGAGCAGGCCCGAGCCGCCGACGAGCTGAAGGACCGCCACGCCGGAGTTCTCGAATCGGGCCACCTCGAGGACGACGCCTCCGGGGCCGGACCAGGAGGAGGGGCCCCGGGTGATGAGGGCGCCCTGGGCGGAGAGGAGGGCGCGGTTGCTGACGGACAGGTCGGCTTCGAATCGGAGATCGCGCGTGGCGTAGACGGGACTGGCGATGACGAACGCTTCGCGGCTGAGGATGCCGCCCACGAAGACCTCGGTTCCGGCGAGTCGGATGCCGGGCTGGGCGGCGGGGCGGTCGAGGACCGCGAGATCGCGATATTCGGGGACGCTGCCGCCGTCCCAACGGGTGGGGTCGGTGAACGATCCGTCGGAGTCGGAAAGCCATTGGATCTGTCGCTCCATCTCGAACGCCCAAACGACCGGGGCGATGGGACGATTGCCCCGGCGGTCCGCGAGGGCGGTGCCGAGTCGGGCCTGGTGCGAGCCGTGGAGGAGGGGAGCGACGAGGGGCAGCACGAGTCGACGTCCTCCGTCGGCGAGTTGCACCGTGCCCGCCGGGACCGGCAAGTCGTCGGGCGTGCCGGGAAGCGTGTCGGGTCCGGCGCTCCAGACGGTCAGGGTCGAGGCGTCCAGGGAGGCGGGATCGACAGGTTCGGAGAGGGTGACCGAGAGGGCGGCCACGGAGCCGGCAGGAAGGAGTGCGCCCTCGGCGGGATCGAGGCGGGTGGGGCGCGGGGGGACGGTTTCGGAGACGAGGGCGACGGCGACGGGCGGGCTGGTGGAGATCAGGCCGCCGGCGGTGACGGCGCGGGCGGTGAAGACGAGGTTCGACGGGAGCGCGGCGAGGGAAGGGGCGATGTCGGGCCAGCGGAACGGAAACCGGGACGCGCCGAGGCGGATGTCGCCGCGGAAGAACTCGACGCGGAGGGGACGGCTGCCAAGGGCCGTGGCGGTGAGGGTGAAGGGGCTGCCTTCCTCCTGGAAGCCGGGGCGGGTGAAACTGCCGGCGAGGCGGAGGGTGGGGGGTGGACCGCCCGGGGCGGGATCGGCGGTGTCGAGGGGACGTTGCAGGAGGACACTGAGGCCGGCGCGGGTGTCGGCCACGTAGAGGAATCCCTGGTGGAACAGGAGTGCCCGGGCCTGTCCCGGTGAATCGTAGACCGCGACGAGCCGGGCCGGGACGGCGGGCAGGGGCGCGAGGTCATGGATGACCACCCGGGCGTCGTCGCTCTGGCGGGCGACGGAGGCCATGGTGTCCGGACCCATGGGGACGGCATCCATGAGGACGGACGCGGGGTCGACGACCGAACCGCGCAGCGTTGGCGCGCGGCGATCCGCGAGGGAAAGAATGGAGATCACATCCAGGCCGGCGAGGGTGGCGAGATCCCCGGCGGGCCGAAGTCGAGGGCTGAGTTGGTCGATGGTGGTCGTGCGGGTCGGGACGTCCAGGGACCCGAGATCGGAAAGGCCGCCGGGATCGGACTGGAAGAGGCGGACGCTGCCGGCGGTGTAGGAGGCGAGGGCATCACCCAGCCAGACCAGATGATCGGCCTCGATGCCGGGGCGGGCGTGGAGACGACGCCCGCTCGCGCGGTCGAGGGCCACGAGTTCCCCGTTCAGATGGGCGAACACGCTGCCGTCGTTGAGGGCCAGGGCGAGGTTTCGGACGCGGCCGGGGACGGTCCAGACGCGGACGGGGGTGCGGGGGTTGGACAGGTCGAAGAGGTGGAGACCCGTGGTGGGATCGGCGAGGGCAAGCCAGGGGGCGTGGGCCGCGAGGCACGGACGTTCGGTGCCGGCGCGGAGGGTGGCGATGCGCGCGGGGGCGGCCGGGTTGGCGGTGTCGAACAGGTCGACCGCGCCGTTTTCGCAGGCGACGGCGACCAGGGATTCGGCGGCTTCGACGACATCGACTGCGGGTCCGTCGGTGGGGACGTTGGCGATCAGGCCGTCGGCGATGGCGGCGTCGCTGACCGGGTCCTGACCGCGGGCGATTTCGGTGCCATCGGGGATGCCGTCCCCGTCGGAGTCGGCCTGATCCGGCAGGCTGCCGAGGATGATTTCGACCGCGTCGGGGAGGCCGTCGGCGTCGCGGTCGGGGGAGGTTTCGGGATTGGAGATGGGGGCGAGGCGGGGGACGGGGATGTCGGTGATGTCGCCGGAATTGGCGGAAGTGAAGGAGATGGTGGCGTGGAGCCGGCGGGAGGGTTGGAAGACGTCGAGGGTGTAGGGGGTGTTGGGGGCAAGGATGGGGAGTTGGAATTCGCCGGAGGGGGAGACCCGGTTGCGGTAGGAGAAGCCGGGGCTGGAGAGGCGAAAGGCGGCGCCGGCCCAGGCGCGTTGTTTGATCATCCAGCGCGAGGCGGCGGCGAGGAGCGGGGATTCGAGGTCGTGGTAGGCGCGTTCGTACCGGAGGCTGGCCCCGGCGGCGGCGGTGGTGGCGGCGTGGAGGGATTGGATGCGCGCGCGATAATCGAGGGTGCGGCGGCGGAGCTCCGCCTCGGAGGCAGGGTTGGCCGGGACGAAGCGTTGGAGGGCAGCCATTCCGGCCCGGGAACCCGAGGCGCAATGCGCGTTGAACGAGGACGCGAGTTGGTCGCCGGCGAGTTCGGCGGCGGTGATGCCCGCTTCCACCGCCGAGTCGGCTTCCGCGATCTCATGCAATCCGATGGCGTCGCCGGTGAGGTTGTTCATCTCCTCGCAGCGGGCGGCGTCGGTCTGGCCGTCGCCGCAACGGGAAGCGCAGGCCAGCCGGGCGGCGTTCTCGGCTGTGCTGATCAGGCAGCCGGCGGCGGCGCTTGCGAAGCGGGTGGGATCGCCCGTGGCCAGGAACGGGCTCGCGAGATCGGCCAGCGTCCGGCCCGTGACGTTCAGCTGCCCGAACAGGGTGGCGAACCGTTCGCAGGAAAAGCCCGGGGTGCCGGTCGCCTCGGCCATCGCCTCGGTGGTTTCGGTGAAATCGACGAGGTTGCGTCCGAGATTGCTGATGGCGTCGGTCCAGCGGGAGAGGCCGGCGAGGGAGGAGGCGCAGTCGAGGGCGCTGAGCGCGGCCTCGAGCGTGGCGCCGTCCTGGTCGCAATCCCGGTCCTCCGCCGCGGTGTCGGAGGCATTGTCCGGGTTGTCCGGGCTGCCCGGACCGCGCGGGGGCGTGCCCGGGGCGGCGCCGTGCCAGCCGGGTTGCCGGACCCCGGTGCCGGGCAGGCTGTCGACGAAACGACCGTCGGCACTGACGACGGCAGGTCCCGCAATTTCCCAGCGTCCGGTGTCGTGGTTGAAACTCCAGATGGCGGTCCGCGAGCCCGGGGGTGGCAGCCGTCCGGTGCCGGGGTCGGGCAGGTTGGGGAAGCGGACGGGAACCGGTTGGTCGAAGTTCATCGGACCGTCGGTCTGGATGGTGATGACGAGCGGCAGGTTGAGGCCCGGAGGCAGGGGTTCCGGGAGGCGATCCGGGGCGACCGGCGCGAGACCCACGCGGCCGCCGCGGTTGCCGCTTTCGGAGAACAGCGCGTTCGGCGGGACGGTGATGCGGACCCCGGCGAGCTCCGGGTGGGCGGCGAGGGATTCGGCGGGCGGCGTGATCACCGTCTCCTGCGCGGGGTGGACCGGTTGCAGGGTGTCCGCGCCGATGCGGGGCAGGAAGATCAGGCCGGTTTGGTTTGCGAGGTTGTTGGTGCGCCCGGGAACGGCGTCCCACGCCTTGCCGACGAACGGGTAGTAGGCGCCGGAGGGCCACTGGCTGCCGACCGCGGTCCGCCCGTCGACATGCACGAAGAAGCGTCCGGCGGGGCTGGGCTCCAGGCGGAAGGTGCCGTCGGAGGCCGTCACGGCGCGGAGGGATTCCTCGGCGCCATCGACGGTGATGGTCACGCCGGCGAGGGGGGCGTTGGTGCCGGAGCGCAGTTCGCTGGCGAGCACGCGTCCGAGCAGGGCGGTGCCGGGCACGGCGTGGATGGGGCCGGTATCGAATTCCCAGACCGCGCGTCCGCCAGGCTTCCCATCGCCATCGGCGTCCACCGTGTCCCCGGCCTCGTCGCGGAACGCAAGGCCGTCGAGCGTGACCTGGATGCGGGCCGAGGCGGGAATCGGTTCCAGGGGAAAGAAGGTGGCGGTCCGGCGGTCGGCGGAGAGGTCGACCCGTCCGAGGATGGGTCGATCGCCCAGGCGGGCGGTGAAGGACTCCGGACTGGCGGGGATGTTGAATTCGACGGGGCGCGTGAACTGCACCGTGGTTTCGCGGGTGACCGCGACGCCGCCTTCCCCGGGTGCGGGGGAGCGTTCCAGGATCCGGGTCGTGGTCGGGACCGGCGCGAGGCGAAGACGATGGAACCGGACGCTGTCGGTGGGGGAGGCCTCGACGAGATTGGCGCCGTCGACGATGGCCGGGGGCGTTTCGGCGTCGCGCCAGGGAGTATTGGCGGACCACGCTTCGCGGACCTCGAGGCTGGCCGCGGGGCGCAGGGGCCAGATGAAACGGGGTGTCCCGTCGGGGCCGCGCCGGACCTCGATTCGGGGGGGCTCCACCGCGGGGGTGGAGGGCAGTCCGCCGGGGAGGGCGGGTCCGAGGGCCAGGAGGATCAGGAAGAGGCGCATGGGTGGTTGGGCTCGGGTGGGGGCGGCTAGTCCCGGGACGGCACGGTTCGGGCGGCGCGGAGCATGGCGGCGAGGCTGCGCTCCACGTCCTCGTCGGTTGTGGCCCAGGAGCAGACGCTGATGCGCATGGCGGTTTGTTCCTGCCAGACGGAGCCGCCGCACCAACAGGTGCCCTCCTCCTGGATGGCTTCGATGACCCGGAGCGTGCGCTCGGGGGAACCGAAGGACACGAGGACTTGGTTGAGGACAACGTCGTTGAGGATGGCATGGCCGGCGGCGGCGAGTCCCTCGGCGAAGCGGCGGGCCTGGCGGCAATTCCGCTCGAACAATTCCGCGAGTCCGGAGCGGCCGAGGGCGCGAAGGGCGGCCCACACTTCGATGCCGCGGGCGCGACGGGAGAGCTCGGGCGTGAAGTCGCCGGGATCGCGGAGGCCGCTGGGCAGGTAGGCCGCCCGGACGGCCATGGCGGCCCGGAGCGCCTCGGGTTCGCGGCAGAAGGCGAGGCCGCAATCGTAGGGGACATTCAGCCATTTGTGCGCGTCGGTGGCCCAGGAGTCCGCCCCGGCCACGCCGGCCACGAGCGGCGCGAGTCGGGGCGACGCCGCCGCCCACAGGCCGAATGCGCCGTCCACGTGCACCCAGGCGCCGTCTGCCTTGGCGCGCGGGACGATCTCGGCGGCGGGATCGAAGGCGCCGGTGTTCACGTTTCCGGCCTGGAGGCAGACGATGGCGGGCGGCTTCACGCGGGGCAGAAGGTCGGCCCTCAGGCGCCCCTGGCCGTCCACGGGGACTGTCACGACGCGGGACCTGCCGAGGCCGAGGAGTCCGAGCGACTTGACGAGGGTTGGATGGGCTTCCTCGCCGATGACTACGGTGACCGGAGGCGCGCCGAACAGGCCGTCGGCCTCGACGTCCCAGCCGACGGCCCGGAGCACGGCATGGCGGGCGGCGGCGAGGGCAGTGAAATTGGCCATGGTGGCGCCGGTGACGAAGCCCGCGCCGGTTCCGGGCGGGAGGCCGAGCACCTCGACCAGCCAGCCCAGGGCGATCCGCTCGAGTTCCGCGGTGCCGGGCGTTACGGAGTGGCGACCGGTGTTCTGGTCCCAGGCGCTGCCGAGCCACTGGGCGGCGACGGTCACGGGCAGCGCGCCGCCGATGACGAACCCGAAGAAGCGACCCCCTGCCGTCGCCATCGTGGCCGGCGAGCCGAGTTCGTCGAGCTGGCGCAGGATGGTGCCCGGGTCGGCGGGCGCGTCCGGAAGCGGGGCGTCCCATTCCCGAAGCCGCGCGACGGCGGCGGGTTGGGGACGAACGGGCCGGTCCGGGAGGTTGGCGAGGTAGCGTACCGCGCGCTGGGCAGCATCGGTCAGAAGGTCGGCGCTCACGGAGTCGAGGGTATGTCGGCGACCCGAAACGGGAGAAGGGCAATGGTCGCGGGCCGGACCTCACGGGCAGAACGATGGACAAACTCAAATGGGGCCCGCGACTGCCGAGTCGCGGGGCGATCGAAGCAGGCGGAAACGGAAGGAAGAGAAGCCGGCGAGTCGGACGTCGCCGCCCCCACGTCGCCATTCCGAACCGGAACGTGTCCCTGGCCCTGACCTCACGGGCCGAACTTCGCGGTGCGGACCGGGTTGGACGGCACGGTGGAGGAACGGGAGGTTGCCGGTTCCCGGAGACCGGACCCGCTTCCGGCCAGACGTCCAAGGTAGTCCGCCAGTCGGGCGACGGCCCGGGGCGATACGGGGGAGCGCAGGATCAGGTCCGCATGGGCGGTTTGAGGGGCGACGAAGCGACGAAATCCGGGTTCGACGAAGGTCCGCCAGCGGCGGCGGATCTCGGCGGGGTTGCGACCGCGTTCGCGGACGTCACGGAGCAGGCGGCGGCGGAATCGTTCCGCGGAGGGGCAGGCGACGAAGATGCAGAGCGCGCAACGGCGGCGGATCTCGGCCCGGCGCAGGAGCCAGAGACCGTCGAGGAGGAGAATCGGGACGGGCGATTGAGTGTCGACGTCGGAGGCGCGGGAGTGGGTGCTGAAATCGTAGACCGGCAGGGGAGCGGCGCGTCCAAGGAGCAGGGTGTCGAGGGTGGCGCCAAGGACCGGCCAATCGATGCGATCCGGGTGGTCGAAGTTGACCCGGGCACGGCGGGCGGGGGACAGGTGCCGAAGGTCGCGGTAGAAGCGATCCAGCGGCAGCGCGGCCGCGACGTTGCTGCCCAGCGCACCAACGAGTTCCCGGGCGAGGCTGGACTTGCCCGAGGCGCTGCCACCGACGATGGCGACGAGGAGCGGCGGGGGGGCCGTGGGCATGGCGGGAGGAAGGGTCATCGTCCGGGACGCGCATCATCACCGGCGGCGACGGCGACGGCGAGGGTGTGGGTATCCAGCCAGGTTTGAAGCTGGTGGATGGCCCGGTCCACCCGCGCGGGGAGACTCTCGAGATGGGTTGCCAGGGACGAATGATCGCCGCCGCGGGCGGACGACTCCAAGTCCCGGAAGGCGGACGTGAGCTCGCCCAGGCCGAGGACTCCGGCGACCCCGACGAGGGCATGGGCGGCGCGTTCGAGCTCGGGCAGCCGCGCGGACTGGACCAGCGCGGTCATCCGCGTCGCCGAGGAGGGAAGTGCGTGGATGAACCCCGTGACCAGGTCCCGGACGCCGTCCGGGCTGAGATCCCGGCACAGGTGGGCGAGCGGAGTCGGGTCAAGGACGGTCCCCGACGCGGAGGCGGGGGCCATGGGCTGCGGAACGGAGGGCGCGGAGGGGGCCGGGGCGCGGAGGGGGCGGGAGTGGGGGGCGGGATTCCCGGTGGCGCGGCGGAGCGCGTCCTGGAGTTGCCGGGGCGTAAAGGGTTTGGAGAGGTAATCGTCCATGCCGGCGGCGAGGCAGCGCTCCCGTTCGCCGACCAGGGCATTGGCGGTGAGGGCGATGATGTAGGTGCGCCGGGCTCGTCCGGGTGGGCGTTCGGCATCGAGCCGGCGGATGGTGCGCGTGGCCTCGTACCCGTCGAGCTCGGGCAGATGGCAATCCATCAGGACGACGTCGTAGTCCTGGTGACGAACGGCCTGGACCGCCTCAAGCCCGTTGACGGCGACGTCGGCCCGGAGGCCAAGGCCGTCGAGGACGAGTTCGCAGAGTCGGCGATTGACGGGGTGATCCTCGACGAGCAGCAGAACGAGGCCGGCGAGGGAGGGGTCGGGGGCGACCCGCGCGGCGCCGGGAAGCGCGGCGGGCTCGGTGGGGGGCGCGACGAGGAGGCGGCCCTCCCGGAGCGCGGCCAGGACCTCGGCGAGTTGGGAGGATTTGACCGGCTTGAGCAGGCCGGCGGCGAAGGGAGGGCGAAGGCCGGTCGAGGCGGCGGAAGCTCGGTGCAGCAGAATCCAGTGTACGGCGAGGGAGGAGAGCGAAGGTTCGTCGGGAAACGCGCAACCGGAGGCCAGAAGATCCTCGTCGAGAAGCACGACGTCGATCCCGGTCCCGCTTCCGCCGGACGCGGCCACGCTCAGGCGGCCTTCGAGATCAAGAAGGGATGCCGCTT
This sequence comes from uncultured Verrucomicrobiota bacterium, assembly GCA_964608505.1. Taxonomy (GTDB): domain Bacteria; phylum Verrucomicrobiota; class Verrucomicrobiia; order Limisphaerales; family CAIMTB01; genus CAIMTB01. The sequence continues at coordinate 27,753 of CAZSOV010000012.1, read as the reverse complement.
CCGAGGGCAGAAAGGGGCCGGTCCGGAGTTGTTCGGCGAGGGCCTCGCGGGTGGGGGGATGCGCGGAGGCAACCAGAACCCTGGGGACGGGGGAAGACGGGTCTTGCGGAGCGGGCGCGGGAGGGATTTCGGTGGGGATGGCGAGGGGCAGTTCCAGCCAGAACGTGGAGCCGTGCCCGGCTTGGCTTTCGACGCCGAGCACGCCATCCAGGTGTTGGGCGAGGCCACGGCAGATCGCGAGGCCCAGTCCGGTTCCTCCGTAGCGCCGGGCGGAGGAGGAATCGACCTGGACGAAGGGCTGGAACAACCGGGAGACCTGCTCGGCGGTCAAGCCGATGCCGGTATCGCGAACCTCGAGCCGCAGGCGAATCCCGTCCCCGGACCTCTCGAGCGGCAGGATGCGAACGACGACCTCGCCGCGCTCGGTGAATTTGACGGCGTTCCCGACAAGGTTCAGCAGAATCTGACGAATGCGGGTGGGATCGCCGCGGAGGGTTCGGGGCACGTCATGGTGGACGATGCCTCCAAAGTGCAGTGGTTTTTCGGGCGCGCGGTGGGCGGCGTTTTCCAGGACCCCGTCCAGGAGGGCGCGGAGGTCGAAGTCCACGGACTCGAGCGGCAGCCGCCCGGCCTCGAGCCTCGAGAAATCAAGGACATCGTTGATGATGTCCAGGAGGGCATGGGCGCTGGACGCAACGCCGTCGGCGAACTCGCGCTGGAGGGCTGACAGCGGGGTCTGACGGAGGAGTTCGATCATGCCGAGGACCCCATTCATCGGCGTCCGGATCTCGTGACTCATGGTCGCGAGGAACTCCCCCTTGGCCCGGTTGGCGGCCTCGGCCGCGTCGCGAGCCAGGACCAGGGCTTCCGCGGATCGTTTGCGGGCCGTGATGTCCGACTCGACGGCCATGAAGTTCGTAATCCGACCCTCGTCATCCCGGATGGGTTGGACCTCGATGGCCAGCCAGTACGTGCGTCCGGTGCGATGGTAGTTGAGGACCTCGGTGCGAAAGGGTTCGCCCTGCCGGATGGCGCGGCGCATGAAGGCGACCGTGCCGGGGTCGGTGTCCGGCCCCTGGAGGAAGCTGCCAGGGGTGCGTCCGCGAACCTCCTCGGGGTGGTAGCCGGTGATTCGGGTGAAGCCCTCGTTGACCCATTCGATGCGCGCCTCGGCGTCGGTGACGATGACGGCGTTGTCGGTGCGGGCGGCGACCAGGGCGAGTTTCCGCTGTTCGGCTTCCTGACGACGAAGTCGTTCGTTGGTGGCCCGGAGTTCCGCGCGTTGCGCGGTGAGTTTTGCGGCGAGCTTCGCGGCGTCGGCCAGGGCGACCTTCTGCGACTGCAGGACATGGAGGATGTCGAGCATCGGGTCGTGCGCCGGATAATCCGCGACCTCGATGCCGAAGAACTCGAGTTGGGCGGCGTCGGTCAGCCACGGCGAACCGGCGAAGACCAGGACCTGGTCCCGCTCGCAAAGGAACAGTTGGCCGCGGAACTGCAGGCCCGTCGTGGCGTGTTGGAAGACGACGAGGTGGCTCCGTTGCGCAACCAGCCACGCAAAGTCGGGTTGACCCTGGGTCTCTGGACGCAACACCCGGAGGACCCCGGGAAGCAGGACCCGCGGGGCGACGTCCGGACAAAGCCGGGTCAGGGAACGCCCGACCTGTCGGAAGCGGAGTTCAGGGTCGACGGCGAAGTGAAACGGGAACGCGGACGCGAACGCGTCGGGCGGGAGTCCCAGCGGCTCCGGATTCGCCGGGGAGGGATTCATGGCTCGGCGGGCCGACTCCACTCGACATGGAAGACGTCGTGATCCGCGCCGTGCTCGCGGTCGGCGGTGATGCGGACGGTGACGGGGGTGCGGAACATCCTGCCAAGGCCCCGCACGAGGCCCACCACGAACCGCGCCATGCCAGGCCGATGGGTGCGGTAGTGGAGGGACAGCGTGGTTTCGGTGACCTCGGTACACTCGAAGGCCGGCGGGCGGAGGTCCGGGAAGATCATTTTCACGCGGGTGTGGAAATCCTGGAGGTTGACCAGGAATTCCCGCAGGTCACGCCCGCCCGCACGCAGGAGTGCGCCGTAGCCCTCCTGGGCGGTGTGGAGGACCCAGTGCTCGCCGAATGCCTCGAGGATTTCTTCCGAAGGCTGTCCCAGGATCTGGCTGGCTGCCGCGACCAGGCGATAGGTGATCTCGTCGGGATAGCCCTGGTTGCTGAGGAAAACATCCACCTCGACGCCCGCCTGGTCCTTGATCCGTTCCCAGGTGTTCTCCCCGTGGTGCATGACGACCATCTCCTCGATCGCTTTGTTCACCATGCCGTACATGCACCTCAGGGTACCCCCCTTCGTGGAACGACGCGAGGCTCCTGGGAGGGGACGATCCACGCGCCGCGACCGGGCCGGCGAATCCACCCACGAAACGGGCCCCCACCGGACGGAATACGTCGCCGTCGCGGGTCCGTCGGGACAGGCCTGATGCAGCCCGCAAGTACTAAAAGACAGACAGTTGATTGAAGATGTAGCTGTTCGATCGCCGAAGTCCCATATGAAGAGACTGTCCATTTGTTGAGCATCCATGGTCAACGCGCCATGGAAAGCGCCCTTCCTGAAGATCAAATATATAAGACGGTCATTTTGAGTGAAACACCAGGAGTGCAACCGACCGCCTGGGTGTGGCTTTGTCCCACCACGCCCGACACGGCTGCCCGGGATGGCTCGTGCCTGGACAGGTGTGGAATCGTAAGCCGAGGGTTGATAGTGGGATACCGTGTTCGATTCGACGACTGTGGGTCCGGTCCCTCGGGTTCCGACGGATCCTGCCGGGACCCGATGCACGTTTGATAAAAGGACAGTCTAAAAAGTCATGGACCCGAGTCGTATATATGAATAGACAGTCTCTATGTGCCGATAGGATGCACATGCCCGGGATTCTCTGTCCCGACATTCCGTGTTCCGGCGGATTCAGGGGACCCGACTCGTTTTTTAGAAAAGGACTGTCTCGTTATGTACTGGCCCTTGCGACTTCGTGATCGTGTGGCCCGTACTTTTTGCGTCAACTTTCGGCCTCGGACCCGCGCGGGCGACGTTGGGGTATCGAGTCGGCGTTTCGTCCGGGGTAGGAGTCGCGGTCTGCACGTTCACCACCAGAAAAGATGGCACGACGGAAATTCGAACTCGCGTTAGCCGACCTGCGGCGGTGCCTCGGGAGGAAGAAGGACGGCGAACACGATGACTCGTACTATCACGCGGGGAGCCAGATGAGGTCCTTTGTCGGGGAACTGGCCCGCGACCCCGAGAAGATCCGGGACTTGCTGGGGGTTATGCAGGAGGTGCGCCAGGATACCGGGCCGGGACGCATCAACGGAGAGCGCGCCTCGTTCGACGCCCTGGTCCTCGCGGCGGATACGGCGGCGGCGGCCCTGCTGGAGGGCGAGTGTTCCGCGGCCACGGACGCCGAGCGACAGGTGCTGAGGGAGTTGGCCGGGTACGCACTCGATTGCCTGAAGTTCAAGCGGGCGCGTGACAGTTTCGGCGGGGAACGACGCCGGTTTGCCTACGAGACCTGGGCACCGTCTCCCGGGTGCAGGATCTCCCGGAGGTCGTCGCCTCGGCCCGGGCGACGATCGAGACGGCGAGTGGGCGGGATCTCGAGGGCGCCATCGAGTTTCTAAAGGCTTATTTCCTGGATCGGAACACCGGCCCGGACGAGGTCCTAAAGCAGGCTCTTCTCTCCGAGTCGCCCGGGGCGCGAAACGAGGGTCCCAGGCCTTCCAAGCGCTGAATCTCCTCGTCGAGACGGGTGCGATCGGGGAACTCACGGCGCTCGATCGCATGGACGAGTGGAAGAGCCGGAATGGCTACGGGGCCTGACGGTGGCGCGGCCGATTCGAGGTCGTGCGGATCCGATCGGGGAGAGTGCACGATCCGCGGTGCGTGGTCCGGTTGTTCTGGTTAAAACGGGGGAGTCCGCGGGGGTCTTACGGACTTCGCGGATCCCGGAAAAAATACCCGGTTTCGGGCATGCCGTTGCTTTACGGGGGGCGTTCACCGCGCTAAAGAACGCGTCCAAGGAATTTCAGACATGCCGCCCAAATCCGAAGCCCGTTCCGGCGAATCGAAGCCCGCCGTCGTCCCTGTTCCCGCGCCGTCCGGCGCCGCCGCCGCTCCGCCCGAGCCCGCAGCGAGGGTGATTTCGCCGACCCGTGGGCGGGAGTTGGACGCCGCGATTTCGAGCATTACCAAGCAGTACGGGGACGGGGCGATCATGCGGCTCGGAGAGGTGGCGGCGACGCACAAGATCGAGGTGATTCCGACGGGCTCGTTGGGGCTCGATCTGGCGTTGGGGGTGGGCGGGGTGCCGCGCGGGCGGGTGGTGGAGATTTACGGGCCGGAGTCCTCGGGCAAGACGACCCTGATGTTGCACATCATCGCGAATGCCCAGCGGAACAACGGGCTGGCGGCCTTTATCGATGCCGAGCACGCGTTGGACCCGAAGTACGCGCGCCGGTTGGGCGTGAATCTCGATGATCTGCTGGTTTCGCAGCCGGATTCGGGCGAGGAGGCGCTGTCGATCTGCGAGACCCTGGCACGGTCCAACGCCTTGGACGTGATCGTGATCGACTCGGTGGCGGCTCTGGTGCCGAAGGCGGAGCTGGAGGGGGAGATGGGGATGGCGACGATGGGCATGCAGGCGCGGTTGATGTCCCAGGCGCTGCGCAAGCTGACGGCCATCCTGAACAAGGCGAAAACCACCTGCCTCTTCACGAACCAGATTCGGGAGAAGGTGGGCGTGATGTTCGGGAATCCGGAGACCACCCCGGGCGGCAAGGCGTTGAAGTTCTACGCCAGCGTCCGGATCGACATTCGGCGCAAGGACGTGTTGAAGGACGCGGCGGGGGCGGCGGTTGGTAACCACGTTAAGGTGAAAGTGGTGAAGAACAAGGTGGCTCCGCCGTTCTGCGAGGCGGAGTTCGACATCATCTTCAACCACGGGATCGATAAAGAGGGTAGCATTTTGGATGTCGGGCTGGAGAACGGCGTCGTCGAGAAGAAGGGGGCCTGGCTGCAATTTGCGGGTGACCTGATCGGGCAGGGGCGCGAAGCGGCGCGCAAGGCCCTGATCGACAAGCCCGAAGTCGGCAAGCGGATCGTCGATGCGATCCTCGCAAAGCGGGCGGCACTCGCGTCCGGCGAGGGCGTGGCGGGCAAGGAGGCGAAGGAAAAGGACAAAGACAAAGACAAAGAGAAGGACAAGGAAGGCAAAGACGCGAAGTAACGGACCGGACTTCGTGGCTGGGCGGGTGCGCTGCCGAATCGTTGCCGGAGCACGGACCGGCGACTGCGGGGCGGCCTCGGCATGGCGTGTGATCGGGGTGTCGACGCATTTCCGCCCGCGTCGGGTGGGCCTGCTGCCGAGGGGCTGAAGCCGGCCCTCCGGGTGGTTGCGGCGCTGCCGCGCCCCATCCGTCGGCCACCCGTGCGTCGTTGGCGTCCGGGAAAGCCTTTGACGGTATATGGGGTGGCGCGTAGGTTGGCCGGCCCTTTGGCAAGGGATTTATCATGCTGGGTTACCTCTTCCGGAAGATTATTGGCACCAAGAACGAGCGCGAAGTGAAGCGGCTCCGTCCGATGGTGGCCCGCATCAACGAGCTCGAGCAGGGATTGCTGACGCTTTCCGATGATCAGCTGCGGGAGAAAACGGCGGCGTGGAAGGCGGAGTTGGCCGAGATCAGCGACAAGGCGGAGTTGGCGAAGCGCCTGGACGAGATCCTGCCCGAGGCCTTCGCGGTGGTGCGGAATGCGTGTCGACGGCTGACGGAGCGGAAGACCTTGGTGCGGGTGCGCGGGCACGACCTGCTCTGGGAAATGGTGCCGTTCGACGTGCAGTTGATCGGCGGCTATGCGTTGCACAGCGGGCGGATTGCGGAAATGGCGACGGGCGAGGGCAAGACGCTGGTGGCGACGCTGCCGGCCTATTTGAACGCGCTCACGGGGCGGGGGGTGCACATCGTCACCGTCAACGACTACCTCGCCTCGCGCGACGGGGAGTGGATGGGCGCGATCTACACGTTTCTGGGTTTGACGGTGGGTTGCATCCAGCATGACCAGCCGCCGGAAGTGCGCCGGTCGCAGTACGCGTGCGACATCACCTACGGGACGAATTCCGAGTTCGGCTTCGATTACCTGCGGGACAACGGCATGGCGAGCAACGCCGCCGAGCAGGTCCAGCGCGGCCACTATTTCGCCATCGTGGACGAGGTGGACTCCATCCTCATCGACGAGGCGCGCACGCCGTTGATCATCTCGGGTCCGGCGGTGGTGCACACCGACAACAAGATCTACGACGATTTCAAGCCGCACATCGAGCGGCTCGTGCGGGCGCAGCAGCAATTGTGCGCGCGTTTCCTCGCGGAGGCCCAGGAGTTGATCAAGAAGCTCCATCCGGAGGACGGGTCCAATCCGTCCGACAAGGACGAACTGGAGCGGCAGATCGGTCTGTTGTTGTTCCGGGTGAAGCAGGGCCAGCCGAAGTCGGCGGAGTTCCTGCGCGCCCTGGAATCGGCGGAGAACATCCGGCTGATGAACAAGGCCGAGCTGCAGTTGCACGCCGACCAGTCGAAGCGCCAGTTGTACGCGGAGAAGGAGGAATTGTTCTTCGCCATCGACGAGAAGGGGCACGACTCGGATCTCACCGAGAAGGGGCGGCAGTTCATGCGTCCGGACGATCCGGACGCGTTCATGATGCCGGACATCGGGACGCAGTTCCACGAGATCGACATCGCGCCGAACCTGACGGCGAAGCAGCGGTTGGACGCGAAGCAGGCGGCGCAGCAGTCGTTCGAGACCTCGGCCCAGCGGATCCACGTCATCTCCCAGCTTCTGAAGGCGTACTGCCTGTTCGAGCGGGACGTGAACTACGTCGTCCACGAGAACAAGGTGATCATCGTCGACGAGCACACGGGGCGCGCGTTGCCGGGACGGCGCTGGAGCGACGGCCTGCACCAGGCGGTGGAGGCGAAGGAGGGGGTTGAGATCGAGCGGGAGACGCAGACCTACGCGACGATCACGATCCAGAACTACTTCCGTCTGTACACGAAGCTGTCGGGCATGACCGGCACGGCGGAGACCGAGGCACAGGAGTTCCACGACATCTATCACCTGGGCGTGCTCGTCATTCCGACGAACGTGAATTGCCTGCGCAAGGACGCGCACGACACGGTGTACAAGACGCGGCGCGAGAAATGGGATGCCGTCGTGCGCGAGATCGTGGAGGTTCACAATCAGGGTCGCCCGATCCTGGTGGGCACGATTTCGGTCGAAGCCAGCGAGCATCTCTCGCGGTTGCTGAAGAAGACGGGGATCGTCCACTCGGTGCTCAACGCCAAGTACCACGAGCAGGAGGCCGAGATCGTGGCGCGCGCGGGCCAGAAGGGCGCGGTCACCATCGCGACCAACATGGCGGGCCGCGGCACCGACATCAAACTGGGGGCCGGCGTGGCGGACGTCGGCGGCCTGCACGTCATCGGCACGGAGCGGCACGAGTCGCGGCGCATCGACCGACAGTTGCGGGGACGCTGCGCGCGTCAGGGCGATCCGGGCAGTTCGCACTTCTTCCTCGCGCTCGAGGACGACCTGATGCGGCTGTTCGGCTCGGACCGGATCATCCGGTACATGGAGAAGATGGGGTTGGAGGAGGGGCAGGAGCTCGAGCATCCGTTGCTCAACAAGTCGATCGAACAGGCGCAGAAACGCGTCGAGCAGCACAATTTCCAGATCCGCAAGCGCACGCTCGAATTCGACGACGTGATGAACCGTCATCGCGAGGTCCTCTACGGCTTCCGCAATGACATCATCCATTCCGAGGATGTCCGGGATCGTCTCATGGACATCATGGAGGAGGTCGTCGTGGATCGCGTCCGGCAGTTCACGGACTCGGGCGAGGACCTCGATGCCTGGAATGTGCGCGGGTTGGCGGACTGGGCGAACCTGACCTTCCCGCTGGGCCTGCCTGAGGAGGAGATCCTGACGGCGGCGAGGTCGGGCACGGAGGCGCCGCAGGCGGATTCGCTGTTCGACGGGATGTCGCCGAAGCAGTTCGCGCTGGCGGTGTTCGTCTGCGACGCGGTGCGGCGGTCGTACGAGTTGAAGATCAGCGTGGAGAACCCGGACGCGCTGACGACGGTGGAGCGGTACACGATGCTCAGCGCCATCGACCGCCAATGGCAGGAGCACTTGTACAACATGGACAGCCTCCGGGTGTCCATCTCGCTCCGTGCCTACGCGCAGAAGGATCCGCTGATCGAGTACAAGGCCGAGGCCTTCAAGCTCTTCGAGGACCTGATGGTCAGCGTGAAGACCGAGATCTGCCGGAACATCTTCCTCTCCGCGTCGAGCCTGATGGCGTTCCAGAACTTCCTGCGCAAGCTGCCGCAGCGGACGACCCACGCCGAGGTGAGCGCCTTCAGTTCCGGCGGCGGCGCGGCTCCGGCCCCGGCATCTCCCGAGGAACGGAAGAAGGCCTCCGCCATGATGGACGAGGTGACCGAGGAGGTCGCCCAGGCGGTCGCCAAGCCGGTGCGCATGGGGCCCAAGGTCGGGCGCAATGACCCCTGCCCCTGCGGCAGTGGCAAGAAATACAAACAGTGCTGCGGGCGCCAGGGATGACGGGGCAGACCGCCCGGTGTCACCGCGCGTCCGGTCCTTCCTGCGGTCAGGCGGGGTGAGCGGGACTGGCACCCGTCGTCCGCCGGACGGCGTTATCCGCCACGCCCCCGCCGCCTCCGGCCCGCCGGAGCCATCCCTCCCGCTGAAGAGCGAGCGGAGCTCACCGACCCGGTTGAAGGTGTCGATCCGCGAAGTCGAGGTAGCGCTCCCAATCGTAGTCGGTGAGGTCGTGCTGTCCCCGGCGGTAGTGGTAGGCGAGCGCGTCGCCGACGGGTTGGTCGGGGGCCGGCATGGTCGCGACCCCGAGACCGGACGCGCCGAGCAACCGGTACACGGGATCGGCGTGGAGCGCGGCGAGGAATTCGCCCCGGGGATCGGCCCAGCGATCCTCGACGGCGCTCCCGATGTAGACGGGGCGGGGCGCGAGGAGGGCGAGGAGTTGGTGCTGATCGACGGGAAGGGCGGCCTCGTTGCCGGCATGGCGGCGCAGGTTGCCGCAGAACCAGTGGGGAAACGCGCGCGTGATCACGTCGATGGTTTCCCCGTAGTCGCGCTTGCTCAGGGCGGCGCCGCCGCAGCCGGAGTTGTTCGCGAGAATCAGCGCGAACCGGGCGTCGAGTGCCCCGGCCCACAGCGCCGCCTTTCCCATGCGGGAATGCCCGATCACCGCGACGCGTCGGGCGTCCACGTCGGGGGCGGCCTCGAGGTAGTCCAGTGCCCGGCTGAGTCCCCAAGCCCAGACACCCAGCGCCCCGGTTCGCGTGGGAAGCGCGGGGGGTGACGACGCTCCGCTCAGGAGTCGCCCGGCGCCGTTCCACCAGTTCGTCGGGGAATCGGGGCAGAGCGGATCCAGATCCAGGGAAGCGAGGGCGTAGCCCCGGGCCAGAATCTGGCGGAGCACGCGGGAACCCGCGTCGGCGGCAGATTTGTCGGACGGAGGTGCGGCAGGCGGGTCGGAAGCCAGGCGGCGGGCGACGGCGGGTTGGGGGCGTGGCGAGGCGGTATCGAAGAGGTGGATGCCCACGAAGGCCGGGACGGGCCCGGAGCGCTCGCGGGGTAGCAGGAGCGAAAAGCGCAGGGCCGGTTCCGCCTCCCCGCCGGAGGCCGGGAATACGTCGAGTTGGATGTCACGGCGGACGGCCCGACCTGCGGCGGCGTCGTCGGTTTGGCGGAGGACGCGGAAGCGCAGGCCGGAGGGCCGGGGCAGGGCATGGCCGTAAACATGTTCCTCGAAGAGCGCAAGAAGCTCGGGTCGCCGTTGCTGGAACCACCGGGTCGCGTTGGTGACCGCGCGTCCGTCCTCCAGGCGGAGCGGATCCGGGAGCGTGTAGGCCGGGACTTTGGACTCGTCATGATTGACCGGGGCCCCGCGGACGGACTCAGGCTGGACGGCCACGATTCCGGGCAGCAGGGCGAGGATTCGGGCCAGGCCGAGGGGGAGCAGGCGGGGCGGGATCGGGCGCATGGAAGGGAGCCGAAGTCTGCGCCCAGCGAAGTCGGGAGGCCATCCCGGGCTGGTCAGGCGTCGGGCACGAGAACGAGATCCAGACCGGACGAGACAAAGGCGGAGAAGCCGCGGTCGAACGTGACCAAGCGGCAGTCCGACTCCAGGGCGAATGCGGCGAGGTAGGCGTCCATCCAGCGCTTGGGGGCCGGTTGGGCCCACCCGCCGAGCTCCCGCCATCTCGCGAAGAGGCGCCCGGGTTCCTGCTCCAGGCAGCCCACGCGCGGGTCGGACAAGACCTCGTCCAAGGCAAGGAGGGCCTCGTCGTTGGTCCGGATTTCGGACTTCAGAATCGCTTCCGTGGTCAACAGGGGCAGAAAGGAAAGCCGGGTCGCCCGGCAAGGCTCCAGCCGGGATCCGGGCGGAAGGGAGTCGAGCCACGCGCGTGGGGCCGCGTGGTGCGGGTGAGCTTCCAAGACCAAGGCCAGAAGGACGTTGCTATCCGCGAAAAACCTCATGATCAGAGGGGGCATTCCCGGCGGGCATTTCGGCGCGGTAGGCAGCGTCGTCTGGGATGTGCAGCGGGATGCGACTTCGGCGTTCGAGCCGCGGGAAGGCCGGCTTGGGGGAAGGGGGAAGGGGCAGTTCGGGTTGGTCGAGGACTCGCCGGACGCGTTCGGCGACGAGGTCCTTGACCTTGCGTCCCCGGAGGGCGTCGTCGAATTCGATCAGCTAACCAGTGTCGCCAACATGCTACGTGATATAAACCGAGGGATCATACTGAATCCTTATGCCCGGTGAGTGATAGACCCGGTTGTGATTGCTCAAAAACTGCCGAGAAAAACCGCGGGATGAGTTAGCACCACGTCCGGCCGTGATGGATCGTCTGTTTGTGAAAAACCGCGGGCTTCATTCAAGATACCCGGCGAAATACCCATATCGGGCGAGCTCGGAGGGAGTCGATGCTCCAAACAGAAACCGCGGGTTATAAAATCCACTTAACACCCACGACCCATAACCGGGAGGCACCCGGTCGAGGGCCTGAGGCACCTTGGGGATTGCCGGGAGGCGGGATTGGGCCTAGGCAACCGGGGCCGTCCATGTCGTTGTCCATTGCCCAACTGCTCGAGCGCTCCCGGCGGGAGTTGCTGGATTTGTCGACGCGCAACCGGTTGCTTTCGATGCCGGTGGGGGCGACGTCGGCGCGGTGGGTCGAGGTTCGGGACGAGTTGGGGGACCAGGTGTACCGAATGCTGGCGGTGGACCGGCGGGTGTTCGGGTTTTTGCCGGGTGTTCCGCCCGAGTCGGGCAGGAGGAGGTCGCGCGGGGGCGATGGGACGGAGGGGGCTGAGGCGGCGGGGGCGGTGGGGAAGGGCGTGGCGGTCACCCCGGGCAAGGTGTCGGAGGCGGTCGCGGCGACCGTGTCGGGCGAGGATGAGGGGTTGGATGAGGGGTCGGAGGGGGTGGATTTGCCGCCGCCGGAGGAGCCCGAGGAGGAGCCGGCGCAGGCGGTGGGGCCCAGGTCCGGGAAGGGGTCTGGGTCTGGGGCGGCGCCGGCGGTTCCGGCGCGGCGGCATGTGGATGCGCGGTTGCAGACGCTGTTGACGCCGGAGGCGCTGCAACGCCGCCTGCTGGATTTGTATCGCGACGCCCGGACGATGATCGAGGAACAGGGCGTCAACATCCTCTACCTGGCGGTGGGGCAGTTGAAATGGATTGATCCGGCGGAGCCGGCGGTGGCGCTGTACGCGCCGTTGATCCTGGTGCCGGTGGATCTGGCGCGGCGAACGGCGTCGGATCGGTTTCAGTTGAGCCGGCGCGAGGAGGAGATCCAGGACAACCTGTCGTTGGCGGCGAAGCTGAAGGCGGATTTCGGGGTGACGCTTCCGGAGATCGGGGACGAGGAGGAGTTCGATCCGGTGGCGTTCGCGGCGGCGGTGGCGCGCGCGGTGCGCGAGCGGGAGGGATGGGAGGTGCTGCCGAACGCGATGGTGCTGGGCTTCTTCTCGTTCGCGAAATTCTTGATGTACCGGGATTTGGACCCGGCGTCCTGGCCGGAGCCGGACCGGTTGCTCCAACACCCCCTGGTGGCCGGGTTGTTGCAGGAGGGGTTTTCGGGCGGGGAACCGCCGGTCGCGGAGGACGTGCATCTGGACGACTGGATTCCGGTGGGTCGACTGGACCATGTGGTGGACGCCGATGGGAGCCAGACGCTGGCGATCGAGGCGGTGCGCCAGGGGCGGAGCGTGGTGATTCAGGGGCCGCCGGGGACGGGCAAGAGTCAGTCGATAGCGAACGTGATCGCGACGGCGGTGCTGGACGGGAAGCGGGTGTTGTTCGTGGCGGAGAAGCTGGCGGCACTGGAAGTGGTGAAGCGGCGGTTGGAGAAGGAGGGGTTGGGCCCGTTGTGCTTGGAGTTGCACAGCAACAAGGCCAGCAAGCGGGCGGTGGTCGAGGAGATCGGGGCCACCTGGAAACTCGGGAGGCCGCGTGCGGTGGACGGGGAAACGCTTTTGGCGCGGCTCGAGGGACTGCGGGACGCCTTGAATCGGCACGCCCGGGACTTGCAGGCGCCGCACGCGGCGTCCGGTCTGACGCCCTTCCGGATTTTCGGGGAGTATTTGGGACTGGGCGAACGGGGGGTGCTGGCGGACGGGGTGGAACTGGCGTTCGAAGGGTTGGAGTCGTGGACGGCGGCGGAGCACGAGGCGCGGCGGCGGTTGACGATGGAGTTGGCGAAGCGGGTGGAGGAGATCGGCGTGCCGCGGCGGCATCCGTGGAGGGGCGTGCGTCGCCATCAGGTGCAGAAGCTCGATTTCGGGCCGCTGGCCACGCGGATCCGGGGGGTGGTGGTGCGGGTGGAGGCGGTGAGGGAGGCGGCCCGGGCGCTGTCCGAGGTCTGGGGCGAGGCGCCCGCGGGCTCCCTGGCGGGACTGGAGCGGCAACACCGGGAGGCGAGCCATGCGGCGGCGGCGCCCCGGGGAATGGACCGGGCTTCGGCGACGCACGAGGTCTGGGGCACGGGCACGGGGGAGGGCCGGGTTTCCGCGCTCGTGGGTCATGGCACGCGATTCGCGACCCTTTCGGGGGAGCTGGCGGACCGGGTGACGGAAGCGGTGTGGCTGCTGGATTATCGCGCGTTGCGGGTGCCGCTGGCGGCGCACGGAGCCTCATGGCTGCGCTTGCTGAACGGCGATTTCCGGCGCGCGCTGAAGGAACTGCGTGGCGGTTGGAAGGGAGACGTCCCGACGGAGCACGAGGAGCGTCTGGCGGTCGTGGACCGGATCATCGAGGGCCAGGCGGCGCATCGCGAGATCCTGCGGGGCGACGCGCTGGGGCGGGGGGCCTTCGGCAGTGCCTGGGACGGACCAGGCACCGCGTGGCCGCTGGCGGGCGAGGTGGTTGCGTGGATGGAGCGGGGTCGGGAGTTGGGATTGGGGGCGGATTTTCGCGGTCGGTTTGCGGCGGTGGGGGACCCGACCCGGCTGGGAGGGCCGGTGGGGGCGTTGCGGACGGCGTTGGATGCGGCACGGGCGGAGTTGGGTTTGCTGGGCGGGGAGTTGCAGCTGGATTGGGGCGCGGCGTTTGCGGAGGCCGCGGGAGGGTTGGAGGCGGTGGATCTCGCGGGGTTGCGGGAGCGGGCGGAAGTCTGGCTGGAGCGGATGGAAGAGTTGGGGGCCTGGTGTCCGTTTCATTCTCGGGCAACCGAGGCGCGTTCGGCGGGTCTGGGATCGCTGGTGGAGCGGTTGGAGACCGGGGAGGTGCCGGCCCCGGCGGCCGGGGACGTCTTCGAGCGGACGAGATTGGCGCAGTTGCTCCGGGACGTGTATCGGGAGCGCCCGGAATTGGCGGGCTTCGATGGCCTACTGCACGAGGAGCGGGTGGGCGAGTTCCGGCAGTTGGACCGGGAGCGGCTGGGTCTGGCACGGCACCGGACCCTGGCCGCGCATTTCGAGCGGTTGCCGCCGGTGAATTCGGCGGTGGGCGCGGCGGGGATCGTGCGGGGGGAACTGGAGCGGAAGCGGGGACATCGGGCGGTCCGGCGGCTGTTGCGGGATGCGGGCACGGTGGTGCAGGCGATCAAGCCGGTGTTCATGATGAGTCCGCTGTCGGTGGCGCAGTATCTAGAGCCGGGGGCGGTGGAGTTCGATCTGCTCGTGATCGACGAGGCGAGCCAGGTGCAGCCGGTGGACGCCCTGGGGGCGGTGGCGCGGTGCCGGCAGATCGTGGTGGTGGGGGACAGCCGGCAATTGCCGCCGACGCGATTCTTCGCGCGGCTTACGAGCAGCGAGCCGCTGGAAGGGGAAGGGAAAGGGGAGGACGGCGGGGGGGCGGCGGCGGAGGCCGGGGACATCGAGAGCATCCTGGGGTTGTGCTGCGCGCGGGGCCTGCCGCAGATGATGCTGCGGTGGCATTACCGGAGCCGGCACCACTCGCTGATCGCCGTCTCGAACCGGGAGTTCTACGACAACCGGTTGTTCATCGTGCCGAGCCCGTATGCGTCGGAGGCCGGGCTGGGTTTGAAGTTCCACCACGTGCCGGACGGCGTTTTCGACAGCGGCGGTACGGGGGCCAATCGGGTGGAGGCGAAAGTGGTGTGCCGCGAGATCCTCCGGCATGCGTGCCGGACGCCGGGCGCGAGCCTCGGGGTGGCGGCATTTTCCGTTCGGCAGCAGCAGGCCATTCTGGACGAACTCGAGTTGCTGCGGCGGGAGAACCCGGACGCGGAATCCTTCTTCACGGCGCATCCGACCGAGCCGTTTTTCGTGAAGAACCTGGAGAACGTGCAGGGGGACGAACGGGACGTGATCTTCATCTCCGTGGGGTACGGTCGGGACGTGCAGGGAACGCTGGCGATGCGGTTCGGGCCCCTGGCGGTGGAAGGGGGCGAACGACGGCTGAACGTCCTGATCTCCCGGGCCAAGCGGCGCTGCGAGGTTTTCGCGTCGTTGACCGCCGACGAGATCGACCTGAGCCGGTCGCCGGGGCGCGGCGTGGCGGCACTGAAGACGTTTCTGGCCTTCGCCCAGTCGGGGCGCCTGGAGACGGGGGCACCGGAAGGGGGATCGGGATCGGATCCCGGCATCGGGGCCTTGGAGGAGGCCGTGCGGAAGGCGGTGGAGGCCATGGGGTACGAGGTCCGCACCCGGGTGGGCATTGCGGGGTTCTTCATCGACCTGGCGGTCCTGGACCCGGCGCGGCGGGAGGAAGGGCGGTACCTGATGGGCATCGAGCTGGACGGACCGGGGTACTGGGCGGCGCGTTCGGCGCGCGACCGGGACCGGCTGCGTCCGGCGGTGCTGACGGATCACGGGTGGCTGCTGTACCGGATCTGGAGCGGCGATTGGTTCCAGCGCCCGAAGGAACAGGCGCGGAAACTTCGGGTGGCGCTCGAGCAGGCCCGGGCCGCGGCTGCCGCCGCGGCCGCGGCGGCCGAGGCGGCGGAGACGGAGACGGAGACGGCAGCCTTGGGGGGGGGCATGGGACGGGTGTCCACCCCGGGGGAGGAGGAGAAGGCCCAGGTCGTTCCGGTGGAGCGGGAGGAGGGGGAAATGCCGGGGGAGAGCGGCTTGGCGATCCCGTACCGGGAGGCCCAGCTGGAGGTGCCGCGGGACCGGGAGCCGCATCTGCTGCCGACGCGAGCCCTGGCGGACATCCTGTGGAAGGTCGTGGAGGTGGAGGGGCCGGTGCACGAGGACGAGTTGGTGACCCGGGTGCGCTCGCTCTGGGAGCTGGGACGTGCGGGCGCGCGGGTGCAGGACGCCGTGGCGAAGGCCGTCCGCGCCCTGGTGGTTTCGAAGGAATGCCTGCGCGAGCAGGGTTTCCTGACGGTGCCCGGCGCGCGGGTGCCGGTTCGGAACCGGGCGGGGACCGTATCGCCGAACCTGCGCAAGGCCGAGTTCCTGCCGCCGGCGGAGGTGCGGGAGGCGGTGCAGCGGTTGGTGAGCGCGCACCATGGGGCGAGGTCGGAGGAACTTCCGGTCGCGGTGGCGAGGCTGCTGGGCTTTCGCCACACGAGCGCGGCGTTGCGCGGATTGGTGCGGGAGCAGGTGGCGCGCTGGGTCGGGGAGGGGCGCATGGAGGAGACCGGGGGAATGGTACGAATGACCGGGGGAAACGGTTTGACTTGACCGGGAGGCGCACTCCCATACTCGCGCGCATCCGCTCCAACCATGGCTAAACTCGTTGTTCAAACGGAATCGCTCAAGGGGCTGTCCCACGAGTTGAAAGAGGAGCGCACGACCGTCGGGCGAGTGGAGGACAACGTCTTCCAAATCTCCGAGCCGTCCGTATCGAGTCATCACTGCGAGATCCTACTCAAGGGGACTGACGTGGTGGTGAAGGATCTGAACTCGACCAACGGGACCTTCATCAACGGGGATCGGATCTCCGAAGCCCCCCTCAAACCGGGCCAGACGCTGCGCCTGGGCAACGTCGACCTGAAGATCGACGGCCCGTCCAACGCCAAGAAGGCGCTCGACGCGACGATGGTGATTCCGCAGGGCGTCAAGCGCGACGAACTCGGAGCTTCCGCCGGCAAGGCCTCCGACAAGGCCGGCTTTCACAAGAAGGACGACAGCCTCAACAAGATCTTTTTCGTCGGGGGCGGCATCGTGCTCCTGATCATCATCGGCCTGATCATTTACGCGTTCATCCAGCAGAGCGCGTCCGCTCCCGGACAGTGACGGACGGCCGGATCGGAACCCGGCGTTTTCCCGGCTCGTTGGCGTGGCCGGTCCCGACGGGTGGGGGTCGAGCGAGCACATTCCCGGTGACTCCGAGGCGGGGACGGGTGGGATGGGATGGGCTGGGTCCCGGTATGTATGTCTGCGCCCGTTTCAGGCCCCGTGCCGGGTGTCGAATCGTCCCGATGAATCCCATGTTCCCCGTGCGCTCCGTCGCCTTCCGCCGATTGATCCAGGACTGGCCCCTGGCACTCCTGATCCTGGTCCTCGCGGCCTCCGGTTGTCGAATGGGGCCGGGACGGAACGTGGCCGGGAAACCCAACCTGATCTGGGTGATGGCGGATGACCTCGGCTACGGCGAACTCGGGTGCTACGGGCAGACGGTGATTCGCACCCCGGCCCTGGATCGGATGGCTTCCGAGGGGATGCGATTCACGCAGTTTTATGCCGGGGCCACGGTGTGCGCGCCTTCCCGGTCGGTCCTGATGACGGGACAACACCATGGCCGGACCCGGGTGCGCGGGAATGCCGGGAAAGGCAATCCAGTCGCCCAATCCCTGCGGGCCGAAGACGTGACGGTGGCGCGGATGCTGAAGGACGCCGGCTACGTCACGGGGTTGGTGGGCAAGTGGGGCCTCGGCGACGTGGGCGCGGCGGAGGCGGGTCTGCCGCGGCGGCAGGGATTCGACCATTTCCACGGGTTCCTCAACCAGACCCACGCGCACAATCATTATCCGGACCATCTGTGGCGGAACGAGGAGAAGGTGGCTTTGCCGAACGTCGTGGTGCCGGTCGGCGACGCCGGCGGGGGGTATGCGACGGAGGCCCGGGCCTATGCCGACGACCTGTTCGCGGAGGAGGCGCTGAAATTCGTGGAGGACAACCGGTCCCGACCCTTCTTCCTGTACTGGAGCATGGTGGTGCCGCACGCGAACAACGAACGCAACGCACGGCTCGGGAACGGCGCGGAGGTGCCCGACTTCGGCCCCTACGCGCACGAGCCGTGGTCGGAACAGGACAAGGGCCAGGCGGCCATGATCACGCGGTTGGACGGGTACGTGGGCCGGTTGTTCGAGGCCCTGAAGAGGCTGGGCCTGGAGCGCAACACCCTGGTCGTCTTCACCAGCGACAACGGTCCCCACAACGAGGCCGGACATGACCTCACCCGGTTCCGGCCCGCCGGCCCGTTCCGCGGCATCAAGCGCGCCCTGACCGACGGGGGCATCCGCGTCCCCTTCCTGGCCCGCTGGCCGGGCACCATCCCCCCCGCGACCACGAGCGCGCACGTGGGCTATTTCGGGGACTGGATGGCGACCGCGGCGGAATTGGCCGGCGCCCGGCTGCCGGAGGGGCGCGATTCGATCAGTTTCGTGCCCGCGCTGTTGGGGCAGGAGGCCCGGCAGCCGCGACACGAGTTCCTCTATTGGGAGTTTCATGAACGCGGTTTCAGTCAGGCCGCGCTGCTGGACGGACGCTGGAAGGGCCTTCGCGAGCGCCGGCTTTCGGCTCCGCTGGTCCTGCACGATCTGACGTCCGACCCCGGCGAAACCCGGGACGTGGCCGCCGCGCACCCGGAGATCGTGGCGCGGTTGGATGCCTATCTCCGCGGGGCGCGCGGTGCATCCGCGGACTGGCCCGTGCGCGAGGCGCCGGGATCGGCGGAGGGGAACCCGAATCGCGGAACGCGGCGCTGAGAGGTCGCCCATGTCCATCGAGTCCACGCGTGGTCGGAGCGGGCCCTTTCTCCCGGTGAAGCCGCGTTCTCCCGGAGGATGGCGACGGGCCTGCCGGGCGGGGGCAGCGGCATGGGCATGGCTCCTCGCCTGGTGCCTGCCCTGTGCGGGAGCCCCCACGCGGCCCAACGTGCTGCTGGTGGCCGTGGACGATCTGAAGCCCCTGCTGGGCTGCTACGGCGACGCGGTGGTGAAGTCGCCGCATCTGGACCGGTTGGCGGCACGGGGACTGGTCTTCGAGCGGGCTTACTGCAACCAGGCGGTGTGCGCGCCGTCGCGCAACGCGCTGATGACCGGCATGCGCTCGACCTCGCTGGGGATCTACGATCTGGCGACGAACTTCCGCGTGTCCGTCCCCGACGCGGTGACGCTGGCGCAGTGCTTCCAACGCCAGGGGTACCGGACCGAGGCGCTCGGGAAGATCTTCCACGTCGGGCATGGCAACCACGAGGATCCGGCCTCCTGGAGCGTGCCGCATTGGGGTGCGAGGTCGATCGCCTATCAACTGCCCGAGAGCCGGGCCCGGGAGGGGCTGACGCGGGAGGAGGCGTTGTTCGAGAACCTGCCCGCCGGACGCCTGCCGAAGGGCGCGGCGTGGGAGGCCGCGGACCTCCCGGACGAGGAGTATCCCGACGGAAAAATCGCGCGCGAGGCCGTGCGCCGTTTGCGGGCGGCGGCGGCGAAGCCCGGCGAGCCGTTCTTTCTGGCCGTGGGTTTTCTCAAGCCGCACCTGCCTTTCGTGGCCCCGAAAAAGTACTGGGATCTGTATGATCCTGCCGCCTTCCCGCTGCCGGCAGTGACCAACCCACCCTCCGGCGCGCCGCGGTACGCGCCCCAGTTCGGCGGCGAGTTGCGGCAGTATGCGCGCATTCCCGAACGGGGCCCCCTCGATCCCGGCCAGCAGCGCACGCTGATCCATGGCTATCACGCGGCGGTGAGCTTCATGGATGCCCAGTTGGGAATGGTCCTCGACGAGTTGGACCGGTCGGGGCTGGCGACCCACACGATCATCGTGCTCTGGGGGGATCATGGCTGGCACCTGGGAGACCATGGGATGTGGTGCAAGCACACCAATTACGAGCAGGCCACGCGGATTCCCCTCATCGTGGTCGCCCCCGGCGTCACCCGCCCCGGATCGCGGACCCGCGCGCTGATCGAGACCGTCGACCTTTACCCGACCCTCGTGGAACTGGCAGGGCTTTCGACTGCGGGGGTGACGCAAAAGCTGGACGGACTCAGCCAGGTCCCGGTGCTGCGGCGTCCGGGGCGGAGGGTGAAGGACGTCGTGTTCCATGCCTATCCCCGGTCGCCTGCGGGCCGCGGGCCGTTGATCGGACGTGCCGTGCGGGACGCCCGGTTCCGCCTGGTGGAATGGAAGAAGGCCGGGGCGCCCGCGAACACGGCGGACACGGCGGACCTCGAGCTCTACGACTATCGGGGCGATCCGCTGGAGACCCGGAACCTGGCGGGTGAGAGGCCCGGGATCGTGGCCCGGCTGCGATCCCGCCTGGCGCGGGAACCGGAGGCACGTCCACAGGTCACCGGATCGACCGGGTCGAAATGAGTTTCCTGGCCAACCGGGACCGCCGCCGTTCCGGGGTGTCATCGGCCCGACACGGAATCGCCTCCGGCAACTCACCCCGGGGGGCTTGACCAATTTCGCGGCGCGGCCTGAGGTGTCGTTGTCCATCGGGGGATCCTTTGCGGGCATGGGGGGCCAGGCGTTAAACCCTCCGCAAACTCTCCCGGTGGCGCCTCCGATCGCGAGGCGTCCGGCCCGGACCGTCCCTGCCCCGGTGTCTCCCAATCCCGTCCCGATTCCGATCCGATCTCGCCTTGGCGCGGATTTCCGCGGAAGGATCGGCCCCGTGACACGTGGACGGACCTCCCGCCTCCTGCTCTGCCTGGCGTTGCTGGCGGGGATGGTCTTCGGGATGGCCCGGTGTGTGCCCGGCCAGGGTCCCGCGGCGCCGGCCCCCAATCACGTGTTGACCCTGAACGGACGGGGGGCGCACGCGGTGCTGCCCGTCGACGTGTTCCGGGGGTTGACGAACTCGACGGTGGAATTTTGGGTGCGCTGGGACCGGTTGGGGGCGACCTGCCGGATTTTCAATTACGGGCGTCCGCTGCGGGATTTCAGCGTGGTGAGCCGGGAGGAGAACGATCTGGGGTTCGTCATCGGCGACGCGCGGGCGGGATTGCGCTGGCTGATCGCGGCGGATGTGGTGGCCAAGGACCGCTGGATGCACGTGGCGGCTTCCTCCGGGAGCCAGGGAATGCGCCTGTACGTCAACGGCGTTCCCCTCCTGCCCGTGCATCCGTACACCGGCGGCTTCTCGTCCGCCGCCTCCGACGGTCGGTGTTTTCTGGGCAAGTCCGTCACGGAGGCGGATCGCGAGCCGACGTTCCAGGGCGACATCGACGAGGTCCGGGTCTGGAACTACGAGCGTTCCGGGGAACAGATCCGGGCCGATCTGTTCCGGCGGGCCGTTCCGGGCGAGGCCGGGCTCGTGTTTTCGGCGGATTTCGAGACCGACGACGCGGCGGGCGTCGTCCTGCGCGACGGCGCGCTGCGGACCGAGGAGGCGTTGCCGGCGTCCACGGCGGAGCTGCGCACCCCCTCGCGCGTCGGGGTGGAGAGTCAGGATACCGGGGGGACGTGGGGCGAGGGCCTGATGCGGCGGAGGCGGGCGACGGGGATCAGCTTCGTCATGGGCCTGCTTTCGGCGTTCTGCCTGCTGCACGCGCTGCTCTTCGCGTTCCAGCCGCGCATGAGGACCCACCTGTATTTCGCGCTGATCAGCGGCCTCGGGGCGCTCGCGGCGGCACCCGCGCTCTACCTCCGGGACGTGAAGCAGCCGTGGCTGGCCTTGATGTCGGTGCTGGTGCTGCGGCTGTTCCAGTTGCTCTTCGCGCCGGGCGAACCGCCGCCGCCGCGCAAGCATCTGATCACCGCCGTGGTGACCGCCGCGATCCTGTTGACCGATGCCTGGTTCGACGTGCGCCTCGGGATGGTCGGCGTCGTGGTCAGTCTCACCGCGCTGGGGGTCACCGTCTCCTCCGCGTTCCGGGTGCTGAAGATCGCGACGTTCGCCTGGAAGACGGAGCAACCCGGCAGTCGCAGCATCGGAGCCGGATTGTCCGCCCTGGTGCTCCTCTCCGGCTTCTCCTTCGAGATCCCGCTGCTCGGCGGCATGACCTGGAGCCACCTGGGTGTGGTCCTGTTCTTCGGGGCGACCTCGGTGCACCTGGCCCGGGACTTCGCCCGGGCCGCCGCGCGGCTGGAACAACAGGCCGTCGCCCTGGAGGAGACCAACCGTCAGCTAAGGCAGGCCAACGATCAGATCGAGTGCCAGCGCCGGGAACTCGCCTCCGCCAAGGAACTGGCCGACGCGGCGAACGCGGCGAAGTCCCGGTTCCTCGCCGGCGTAAGCCACGAATTGCGAACCCCGCTCAACGCGATCATCGGCTACAGCGAAATGCTGGAGGAGGAGGCGCCGGAACGCGGCGCCGAGGCCCTGGTTCCCGACCTGCGCAAGATCCAGACCGCGGCCCGGCACCAGCTCATGCTCATCAACGACATCCTCGATCTGTCCAAGATCGAGGCCGGCAAGATGGACCTGCATCTGGAAACCTTCGACGTCGCGAAACTCGTGGCCGAGGTCGAGGCGCTGGCCCGTCCGCTGGTGGACAAGCGGGCGAACCGGCTCGTGGTGGAGTGCGCGCCGTCGGTGGGCTCCATGACCAGCGACGCCACCAAGGTCCGGCAGGTGCTCTTCAATCTGCTCAGCAACGCCGCGAAATTCACCGAACGCGGCACGATCCGGCTTGCGGTGCAGGTCGCCGCCGCGGGCACCGCGTCCCCTCCCCGCCTGGAGGGGCCCGCGGACGGTCCGGCGGCGGGATCGCAGGTGGTCTTCGAGGTGGCCGACACCGGCATCGGCATCACGCCCGAACAGCAGGCCCGACTCTTCCAGACCTTTCAGCAGGCCGACGCATCGGTGCAGGCCAGGTTCGGCGGCACCGGCCTCGGGTTGGCCATCACCCGGCGCTTCTGCGAGATGCTGGGCGGAACGGTGTCCGTGACGAGCGAGGCGGGCAGGGGATCGACCTTCGTCGTGGTGCTCCCCGGCGTTACCGAGGAAGCACCTCCAGGCGATAGAAGCGGTGGCCTTCCGGGCCGCGCGGCGTGATCCACTCGGACTCGGGATACGTCCCCGTCACCCGCCCCAGTTCGACTCCGGGATCGGTCACGGATTCGAAACGGAGGACTCGATACGGCACCCCGGGCGGCGAGGGCCAGGTGAGACGCATTCCTCCGTCCGGATCGTAGGGCGCCAATTCCAACCGCAGCGGCTCGTCCGGGGACGTCGGATTCGTTCCGAGCACCTGCTCGCGTGCATTCGGGCTGCCGTCCCCGTCCGGATCCTCCCCCGCCCGGGAGGCGAGAGTACCGAACCACCGGCGTTCCCACTCGTCCGACAGGCCGTCGTCGTCCGCATCCTCGATGGCGATGCCCCGCACGGTCAGTTCCAGGCCCGTGATGTCCCCGACGTTGCGCGCCCGCTGGTCGGACACCACCACCGTCCAGGTGCCCCGCGCCGGCTCGTAGAAGTGCTGGGTCGACCAGTAGCTCCAATCCACGGGACCGGCTTCGTCGTCGTCGTTCAGCCGTTGCAGGATGCTGCGGGTTCCCGTCGGCGAAATCAGTTCCAGGCGCAGGTCGCCGCGCCGGGCATGATTCGAACGGACCCGCAGGCCGACATGCTCGCACAGCAGGCCGTTGGTCACGACCAGTTCGGCCGAGACCGAGTCCAGCGCGAGCTGGGCCTCGACGTTCTCCCCGGCCTGCCAGCGGGCCAGCAGGGCGCGGCCGTCGTTCTCCCCGATCATCACGGCGGGGATCCCCACAAAGTCGGTCCCCCCGGGGATGAAGACCGCGTTGCCGTCCTGATGGTTGAAGATGACCGCGAATTCGGCGCCGGCCGCCGCGACGCGATTCAACTTGTCGCGAAAGTAGCTGACCCCGCGCTCGATCAGGGCCGCCCGGCCACGGAGATCCTCGCCGACCGCGTTCGTCGCAAGCCCCACGTAGGTCAGCGGACGCCGCGCCGTCGGTGTCGAGGGATGCACGCCCGTGGTGGGAGCCGTGACGAGGTCGGTCGAGGCTCCGTCCCCGCCCCAGATCCGCGCGCGCAATCCGGAGTCGGGCGGTGAAATTCGCCCGGACCAGGCCGCGGTGGCGGTGACGAGCGGCGGGCGTTGGTTCCAACCCCGGGCCAGGCGAACCGCCTGGCCGGCATCGGGAATGCCGAATCCCTGATTGTGGCTGACGAGGTATCCGGCGGCATTCGTGCGGACATCAGGGTCCCGCAGATCCCGGTGCCGGGACGCGTGAATCAGGACCTGCTGGACGTCCCGGTAGGTCAGTTCGGGATTGGCCCCGACGATCAGGGCTACCAGCCCGGAAATCATCGGGGCGGAGGCCGACGTCCCCGAGAAGCCGGAGGATCCAAAGGCGTAGTCCGCCAGGTCGCTGCCGCCGGACGTCACGTTGTATCCACGCGCTCCGACGCGGTCGGTGGTGTAGACGGTTCGCGTCGGTGCAAAGGTATCCTCCTCGTCGCCGCTCAGGGACGCGACGAGGAGGCAGGCACCGGGGTTGGAATAGCTGGTGACGCGTCCGTCGTCCCGGGTCGCGGCGACGGCGATGACCCGCGGGTCGTTGGCGTAACCGTCCGCGTTCGCGTCGGTGCCCGTTTCGCGTCCATTTCCGGCGGAGCGCACCATCAGCACTCCCCTGCCGCCGCGCCCGAGCGACACCGCGTTCGAGATGGCGGTGGCCTCGAGCAGGCTCGGCTCCGACAGCGTGACGTCCGCGTTGCCCCAGCTGTGATTCCGGACCGCGACATCCTCCAGTCGGTACTGGAACATGTCCCCCAGCCTCTCGTCGCTGACGATGAACGAGAAGGAGTCGAAGATGGCCCAGCTGGCAAGCCGGGCGGACGGGGCGACGCCGGTGACGCCGATGCCGTTGCCCCCCGAGGCTCCGACCAGACCCGCCACCGCGGTCGAATGGGCGCCATACACGCCGGACGAGGCCCGGCTCGTCGTGAAATCGAAGTGCGGCCCCCCGGCGGCGGCCGTCTGGAGGTCCGGATGGGTCGTTTCGAACCCGTCGTCGCAGATCGCGACCGTCACGCCCGATCCCCGCGTGGTGCCCCAGGCAGCGCGGGGATTCAGGTCCGGCCCCACCGGTTGCCCCTCGAAATCCCGATTTTCGAGGTGCCATTGCTCCCGGAAATGGGGGTCGTTCGGTCGCGGGACATAGTTGCCATGCAGCCGCAGGTCGCGGCGCAGGACCGGTTGGACGGACGCCACCTCCCGCGCGTTCGCCAACGCGGACGTCGCCTCGAGCGCCGTCCAGGGGTCGGGTGCCTCGACGACCCATTGGGCCTCGGCGGTGCGCCGGCGGACCACCAGCCGGTACGCGCGCATCAGCCCCTCCGGCCACCGCCCGTCGGCTGCGAGTTGCACCGCCACCCGTTTCCCCGCCCGTGCCCGGCGCGTCCCCCCCGGGGTGCGCAATTCGATCCACGCCTCCGCGTCCGGCCAGAGTCGCTCGATCCCGCTCCGCTCGGCGCGCCAGAGACGGGCAGGACCCTCCGGCAGGCGGAATTCCAGGCTTTGGACGGTTTCGGGGAGGGACGCTTGGGCAGCGGGGCCCGCGGCAATCAGGAGCCAGGCCAGGATCGATCGGAACCGGGAGGCGCGCTGCATTCTGGGGCGGAATCTAGCACGGCATCCGGGCTGCGGGAAAGGTCAGGCGCCGCTTTACTTCACCGCGCCTCGTCCTAGCATCTCGCCATGGGCGGCGACTTCGACCATTCCGATTTTGTGGATCCCGATTTTGATCCCAGCCGGAGGGCGCCGTCTTCACCCCCGGCCGCGGCGTCCGGTCCGTTCCGCCCGTCCGGCCCCCCCAAGCCCCCGAGCCGCGCCGAGATCGACGATCAGGTGACCGCCGCCCAGAAGGAACTCGTCGAACTGAAGCAGCGTCAGGGCGAACTGGAACGCGAGCGGACGCAACTCGAGGAATCCCGGCGCCGCCGGCTCGATTTCGAACAGGGCCGCCAGGAAATGCTCGTCCACCTCACGCGCGGCGTGGCCCTGATCGACGAACAGGAACAAAACCACCGGCGCGATGCCGAACAACTCTCCCGGACCCTTGCCGAGTTGCGCGACGCCCTCCAAAAGGTCTCCACGCTCGATGAACAGTCCTGGACGGTCGACAACTACCAAACCGAACTGACCCGGGCCCTGACCCTGCTGGAAAGCGCCCGCATGGAATGGAATTCGGCCCGGTTGAAATGGCCGATCCTGGCCAACGCCAACCCGCCTCCGCGGGACGATGCTCCCGCCGCTCTGCCCGCCGCGTCCCCCTTGTTCGGCGCCTCCCAATCCCAAAGCCCGTCCGAACTGGCTCGACTGGGGCTGGCGCTCACCTGGCCCGTGGCCACCGCCGTCCTCGTCGTCGGACTCGCCCTCGCCGCCGTGCTCGCCAGACGCTGATCCCCGCTGGCCGCGGACCTCCGCGTCCCGCCCTCCAATTTTTCGGACGCGTCCATGGGATTCTTTCGCAAAAAGGCCGATCCCCTCGCGCAGCGAGCCCAATCCCTCAACCGGCGCATTGCCGAGCTCGAGGCCGAAATTGCCCGCCTCAGTCGCACCGCCGCCGGAAACCCGCGCCGCCCGCCGGCGACCGAGGCGTCCCCGCCGTCGTCGCCCGAACACAAGCCGGGAAGCGCGGCTCCCCGCCCCGAGCCGGCCTTCGAGCGGATTCCCAACCGCCCTCACGATCCCCGTCCGCCTGCCCCCCCCGCGGAGGAAGCCGCCCACCTCGGATTGAAACGGGCGTTCTGGTGGCAGCGTTGGCGACGCTGGAAGGGCAATTTCGTCGATGCCCCCCCCGCGAATGCCAAGCTCGTGAATTACCTCGCCGTCGGCGGCATCCAGGGCCTGCGCCCCCTGCGCTACGAGAAGCGCATCGCCCGCAACCGGATCCTGTTCGTCTGCGTCGTCCTCGGTCTCATGCTGTGGGGTGTGCTCGTGATGTTCTGGCACACGCGGTGACCCCTCCATGCGATGCGCGCGTGCCTGATCTTCAATCCCGCCGCCCGCGGGCGGAAGGCGCTCCGGTTCCACGGGTTCCTCGCCCAGTTGCCCGCCGAAATCGAAATTCGTCCCACCGGCGCCCCCGGCGATGCCCGGCGCCTGGCCCGCGAGGCCATCCTTCAGGGCCATGACCGCGTGATCGCTGCCGGTGGGGATGGGACCGTGTTCGAGATCATCAACGGATTCGCCGACGTGCCCGGAGCCTTCGACCGCGCCGTCCTGGGCATCCTGCCCCTCGGCACCGCGAACGTCCTGGCCCACGAAATCGGCATGCCCACCGAAATCACGCGCGCCTGGACGACCCTCCAATCCGCGACCCCGCACCGGATCGACCTGGGCCGGGCCGAATTCCGCGACCCCGACGGTCGACCCGCCACCCGCCGCTTTGCCGTCGTCGCCGGTGCCGGTCTGGACGCCCGCGCCGTTCAACTCGTCCAACCCCGCCTCAAGGAGCGCCTAGGCAAACTCGCCTACGTCCTCGCGGCCCTGCAGGCATGTTTCCGCCACCCCGATCTCGTCCGTTCCCGGGTGGCCGGGGCACCCTTCGTGGGACGCGTGCTCCTCGCCGGCAATGGGCGCTTCTACGCCGGCGCGATCCCCGTCTTCGAGGATGGCCGGCTCGATTCGGGCCTGCTTCACGTCCGTGGGGTCCGACGGATCCGCTGGACGACGCTGGCCCGATGTCTCCGGGCCTACCTGACTTCCCGCTGGACCCTCGCCGACGAAATCGTGTCCGAAACGGCGCGCTCGGTGCTCTGGGAGGCCGACTCGCACGTCCCGCTGGAACTGGATGGCGAGTTCGCGGGCTGGCTCCCCGCCCGACTCGAGATCGAACCCGGACGGCTTTCCCTCCTGTTTCCCCTGAACCGGGCGCCCTCCCGGGAGTCGTCCGGCACCGGCCCCTCGAACGGCGCGTGTCACGTTCCCTCCGAACCCGCCTCCTGCCACGAACCACCCGCCAGTCCGCGTGGCGTGGGGCAGCACGATTGATGGACAAGGTCGGCGGGGGTCCGCGACTGCCGAGTCGCGGGGTGATCGATCCCGCCGG
>CAZSOV010000011.1:0-59744 GCA_964608505.1 uncultured Verrucomicrobiota bacterium | reverse complement strand
CGCGGTCCTTGGTCTTGGTGTTGCCCTTGATCTCGATCTTCTCGATGTAGGACTTGTCGCCTTCCTCGACGCGGTAGGCGAGGTCGATGGTACCCGAGGCGGTATTGGGGATGCGGACCGCCTTGAGGGTGGCGGGGAACTCGACATCGATGTAGCCGCGGGAGCCGTAGAAATCCTCGATGAGCTCGATGTCCTTGGAATGGAGCCGGGGCTTGAAGGTGTCGCCCGGATTAAGGTTCAGGCCCTGGCGAACCTTGGTCCCCTCGCGGCGGCGCATGGTCCCGATGATCTCGTTCGTCGGGAACAGCTTGTTGCCCTCGAAGAGAATCGCGCCGACCTGATAGGGACGGCCCTCCTCGATCTGGAAGTCGACCTTGAGCCGCTTGGGGTCGAGTTCGGCGACCTTGATGTCCTGCAGCTCGAAATCGATGTAGCCCTCGTTCCGGTAGAAATCGGCGAGACGCTCGCGGTCCTCCTGGAGCACGTCGTCCTTCAGTCGTCCGGAGCCGGTGAGCCAGGAAAACATCCAGCGGCGGCGCGTCTTGACCTGCTTGCGCAGCTTCTTTTCCTTGAACGCGGCATGGCCGGGGAAATCGACGCGCTTGATGCGTTGCTTGCCGGCCTCGCTGATTTCGAAGGTGACCGTCCCGCGACCCGCGTTCTCGTCGATGTTGAGAACGTATTTGACGTCGGTCTTGAGGAACCCGGACTTCTCGTACGCCTTCTTGATTTCCTGGGCGTCCCGGAAGAGTTGGGCCTCGTCGAGCGGCTGGCCGACCTTGGACGTCACCTTGCGAGCGACCTTCTTGGTGCTCCAACGGTCGTTCCCGTCGTACTTGATGTCGCTGAGAACGGGCCGGGACTGAATGGTATAGACCAGCCGGATGCCGTCGGCGTCGAGAGCCTCCTGGACGCGGATGTTGAAGAAGTATCCGGTGGAGTAGAGGTTGCGAACGTCGTCGTCGATGTTCAGCTTCGAATAGGGGTCGCCGGTCTTGACGCGGATGTTCGCGCGGACGAGGTCATCGCTGACCGACCGGGGACCGACATGCCGGATGTCGATGCTCTTGATCCGGGGGTCGGCTTCGGAGGTTTGGGCGAACGCGGGTGGGAAAAGGGGCGTGACTGCCGCCGCAACGGAAAGCGGCAGCCAGAAACGGAGCGAACCACGCCTCGGCCGGGACCTGCGGAACATCGTCGGGCGGACATTGGCAGCGGGTGGGGGCCGAGTAAACCATTTATCCGAACTGGCGGCCCGCGGGGGATTCGGGAAGACTTGGCTGGTCCCGGTGGGCTCAGCGCGCGCCGGCGCGAATGAATACCATCAACGTGCCAGTGGTCGTGGTGCCCGGCCCCGGGGAGCAGGTCGGTGCGGTGGATCGCCAGTTGCCCGACGCCCCGTGTTTCATTGTTGGGATTGGAGCGTCGGCGGGAGGGTTGGAGGCGCTGGAACGGTTCTTCAAGTCGATGCCGGTCGACAGCGGCATGGCGTTCGTGGTGATCCAGCATCTGTCGCCGGATTTCCGGAGCCTGATGGACGAGCTGCTGGCGCGGTTCACGACCATGGCGATCCACCGGGTGAGCGACCCGGTCGTGATGCGGATGAACACGATCTATCTCCTGCCGCCGCGCAAGGAGATGCTGATGGAGGGCGGCACGCTGCGGGTGCAGGACAAGTCCGAGACCCACGCCCTGCATCTGCCGATCAACACCTTTTTCCGCACCCTGGCGCGGGAGCAGACGGACAAGGCGATTGCCATCGTGCTGTCGGGGACGGGGACCGACGGGAGCCTGGGTTTGCTGGACGTGCACGACATGGGCGGGCTCGTGCTGGTGCAGAGCGGGGAGACCGCGAAATTCGACGGGATGCCGCGGAGCGCCATCGCCACGGGCGTGGCGGACGCGGTGCTGGCACCGGAGGACATGCCGGGCGTGCTGATGCACTACGCGAGCAATCCCGCGCAGCACCTGCTCGAGGCGAAACAGCCCC
Organism: uncultured Verrucomicrobiota bacterium; assembly: GCA_964608505.1. Taxonomy (GTDB): domain Bacteria; phylum Verrucomicrobiota; class Verrucomicrobiia; order Limisphaerales; family CAIMTB01; genus CAIMTB01. The sequence continues at coordinate 57,754 of CAZSOV010000011.1, read as the reverse complement.
CCACCGGGGCGCGCACGGGGCTGCCGGCGGTATTCGAGCGCCTGCGCCAGACCTACGACCTGGATTTCAACCTGTACAAGCCCGCGACGATCTCGCGGCGGCTGGATCGGCGGGTCGCCCTCGGGCAGGCCGGGTCCCTGGAGGGATACTGCGAGCGGGTCCTCAAGGATCCCATCGAGCTGGACTCGCTCTACAAGGACCTGCTCATCGGCGTGACGCGGTTCTTCCGGGATCCCGAGGCATTCCAGATCCTCCGGGAGAAGGTGGTGCCGGACATCGTCTCCCAGTTGGCGATGGACGACGAGGTGCGGGCCTGGGTGCCGGGCTGCGCGACCGGCGAGGAGCCCTATTCGCTCGCCATCCTGTTCCTCGAGGAATTCGCCCGGGTGGGCCGGGTGCCGGCCCTGAAGATCTTCGCGTCGGACGTGCACCGGGACTCGCTGCAGACGGCGGCGGAGGGGGTGTACACCGAGGAATCGCTGGCGGAGCTGTCCCTCGAGCTCCGGCAGCGCTATTTCCTCGAGGATTCCCCGGGTCACTTCCGGGTCACCGCGCAACTGCGGAAGCTGATCATCTATTCGCCCCACAACCTCATCAAGGACCCGCCCTTCACGAAGATCGACATCGTGAGCTGCCGGAACCTGCTGATCTACTTCCAGCCGGTGGCGCAGACGCGGGCCATCGGCGCGTTCTACTTCGCCCTGAAATCCCAGGGAACGCTCTTCCTCGGACCCAGCGAAAGCACCGGTGACCTGACCAACGAGTTCAGCCCGGTGGACCGGCACTGGAAGATCTACCGGAAGGTCACGGAGCACCGGCTGCCCCTCGAACTGCGGACCCCGGCGGCCCCGACGGAGTATCGGAGCCCGCGGACGGGCCTGCCCGGGGACCTCCGGTTGTCCCGGGCCTACGACACGTTGCTCGCGCGGTTCGTGCCGACCGGGGTGCTGGTCAACGAGCGGCGGGAGGCGCTGCACTATTTCGGTCAGGTGGACCGGTATCTGCGCCCGGCCACGGGACGGGTGAACCATGACGTGGTCAACATGGCGCGGGGCGATCTGCGGATTGCCCTGTCCTCGGGGCTCCAGAGCAGCCTGAAGAAGCTCGAAAAGGTCACGTTCAAGTCGGTGCGGGTGATGGCGGAGGACGGGACGGAGCCCTTGGTGGACCTGTCGGTGGAACCGTTGCCGGACAAGGTATCGCAGAGCCTGACCCTGCTGGTGCTGATCGAGGAGGTCGCGGGGCCGGCGCTGGTGCCGGCGGGCAGGCCCACGGAGGGGTTCCAGGTCAACGAGGAGACGCGGGAGCGGATCCAGCTGCTCGAGGCCGAGCTCCAGCATACGCGGGAGTCGTTGCAGACCGCGGTCGAGGAGTTGGAGACGAGCAACGAGGAGCTCCAGGCGTCGAACGAGGAGCTGCTGGCGTCGAACGAGGAGTTGCAGAGCACGAACGAGGAGCTGCACTCGGTGAACGAGGAGCTCTACAGCGTCAATGCCGAGCACGAGCAGAAGATCCGCGAGTTGCACGAGGTGGCGGGCGACCTGCGGAACCTGATGCAGGCGACCGAGATCGGGACGGTGTTCACCGACCGCGAACATCGCATCCGCCTGTACACCCCGGCGGCGACCGCGATCTTCAACCTGATGCCCCAGGACCTCGGGCGTGATCTGCGGCACATCACCTCGCGGGTTCCCGATGACGACGTGTTCGAGGGGATCACGGAGGTTGCGACCTCCGGCAAGGCCCGGGATGCACGCATTGCGACGCCGGACGGGCGGACGTTCCTCCGACGCATCAAACCGTATGTCGATCTGAACCACGACGCGGGCGGGTTGATCCTGACGTTCGTCGACGTGTCGCAGCTCAGCGCGGCGGAGGCCGCGGTGCGGGCCTCGGAGGAGCAGTTCCGGTTGATCTTCGAAAGCGCCCCCGACGGCATCCTCACGTCCGACCCCGAGGGGCGCATCGTGCATGCCAACCGGCAGGTGCACGCCATTTTCGGGTACGAGCCGGGCACGCTGGTCGGGCGGACCATCGAGGACCTGATGCCGGACACGATGCGGGTGATGCACCGCGGGCACCGGGCCACCTACGCGGCGCAGGGCGCGCCGCGGCGGATGGGGCAGGACTCGGACTTTCCGGCGTTGCGCCGGGATGGCACGGAGTTCCGGGTGGAGGTGGGACTGAGCCCGGTGCACCTGGGCGGAAAGCGCCTGGTGCTGGCGTTCGTGAGTGACATCACGGAACGAAAGGAGGCCGAGGCCCGCCGGATCCAGGTCGAGAGCAAGATGATCGAGACGGCGAAACTCGAGAGCCTGGGCGTGCTGGCCGGCGGGATCGCGCACGACTTCAACAACCTGCTCACCGGCATCCTGGGCTCGGCGAGTCTCGCCTCCATGGAGGTCGAGGACCTGGGCGGCAACGCCGAGTTGCGGGAGAGCATCACGACCATCGAGGAAACCGCGAAGCGCGCCGGCGACCTGTGCAAGCAGTTGCTCGCCTACGCGGGCAAGGGCCGGTTCGTCGTCGAGTCGCTCAACCTCACCACGCTGCTCGAACAGATGATCGAGCTGGTCCGCGCGTCGGTGAGCAAGCACATCGAGTTGCGCTTCGACCTCGATCCGGGCGTCCCGCCGGTGGTGATGGACGCGACCCAGATCCGGCAGGTGGTGATGAATCTCGTCATCAACGCCTCCGAGGCCATCCACGAGCAGCATGGCAAGATCACGGTCATGACCGGGGTCCGGTACTGCGACGCCGCCTTCCTCCGCGGGGCGCTGATCCACGAGGGCCTCGCCGAGGGCCATTACGTCTATCTCTCCGTCACCGACACCGGCTGCGGCATCGGACCCGACGACATCCGCAAGATCTTCGAGCCGTTCTTCACGACGAAGTTCACCGGGCGCGGCCTCGGGCTGTCGGCCGTGCTCGGCATCGTGCGCGGCCACCAGGGGACGATGACGGTCACCTCGAAGCCGGGCGAGGGAACAACCTTTCTGCTCCTCCTGCCGCCAAGTCTGCGGCAGGCGACGCCGCAGCCGGCCCGGACGCCCTCGCGGGTGGCCTGGCGGGGTGTGGGCACGGTGCTCGTGGTGGACGACGAGACCGAGGTGCGGCGCACGTCCGCCCGCATGTTGCAGGCCCTGGGCTTCACCGTGCTGACCGCGGCGGACGGCATCGAGGCCGTCGAGGAGTTCCAGAAGGACCCCGGCGGCGTCGACCTGGTGCTGCTGGACCTGACGATGCCGCGCCGCGACGGATACGAGACGTTCAACGAGCTCAGGCGACTGCGTCCGTCGGTTCGCGTGCTCCTGATGAGCGGCTTCAATCAGGCGGAGGCCACCTCCCGGTTCGGCGCCGACGTGCCGGTCGGGTTCCTTCCGAAACCGTTCACGGGCGAGGAACTCACGCAGGCCGTCCGGGAGGCGCTGGGTCAGGGGTAGCCGCCGCGGCCCGGCGACGGTGCCATCGATCTCGCCCCCCCCGCCACCCCCTCAGGCTTGCCGCCGGTGGCCGAGGCGGGCCCACGATGCGCCCATGAAATCCTCGCGGGGAGGTTGGGTATGAGTCCTCGGGAACCCATGCGAGGGCCGTCCCCCGGCGTGCTCGGGGTCGGGCGGACCTCGTTCGTTGCCACGACCGTCGCGCGGCTCGTCCTGGCGTGCTTCTGCACGCGGGCCGTTGCGGGTGCCGTCGTCGGCGCCGCGCCCGATGGAATCCCCGGACGGGACGCGGATCCGCTTCGCGTCAGCGTCTACGCGACGGGAGGCGACGTGCTGCGGTACCTGATCGAACCGGGCGACCGGGAGCGGGTCGTGGAACGGCTCGCGCGCCTGGGGGTGTCGCGCGTCTTCCTGGAAGGCCGGCGCGGGGACGAGTACGTCGCGCCGGATCGCCTGCGGGAGATCCGGGCGTATCTCGAGGGGAAGGGCATCGGGAGCACGGGCGGCATCGCCACCGTGCCCGGCACGGCCTTCGGGACCCGGCAACAGGGTCCGCTCGGTTGGCTGAACTGGGAGAGCGCGGCGACGCGCGAAGGCGTCTCCCGGTTCTTCCGGGAGAACGCCCCGGTCTTCGATTCGTTGATCGTCGACGACTTCTTTTGCACGGGCGACGTGTCCCCGGCGTCCGAGGCGGCGCGCGGGGGGAGATCCTGGGGCGGCTATCGGCGTGACCTGATGGTTTCCCTGCTCGAACCGTTGATCGTCGCGCCGACCCGGGACGCCAGTCCCGAGACGCGGCTCATCCTGAAGTTCCCCCAGTGGTATGACCGGTTCCACCTGTTCGGGTATGATCCGGTCCGGATGTCCGCGCGGTTCTCCTCGATCTGGGTGGGGACCGAGGTGCGCGATCCCCGGACGCGGCGGATGGGATTCGTCCAGCCGACGGAGGGCTACGTGAACTTCCGCTGGCTCCGCGAGGTGGCCGGGCCAAAGGTCGTCGGCGCCTGGTTTGATCACATCGAGTGCTCGGCCCGGAACTTCGTGGACCAGGCCTGGCTGAGCGTGCTGGCAGGGGCCCGGGAACTGACGCTGTTCCGGTTGGGCGACGTCATGGAGGGACATCCCGGCGACGCCCTGCTCGCCGAGCACCTGCCCGCGTTGCGCCGCCTGGCGGAGCGGGTCCGGGACCGGGCCCGCCGCGGGCTCGCCTACTACAAGCCACCCGACAGCGATCCCGGCTCGAATCTGTACCTGATGGACTACCTCGCGATGCTGGGCTGGCCGATCCTGCCGGTGGCGACCTACCCGACCGATGCGCCGGCGGTGGTGCTGGGGGCCCAGGCGGCGGCGGATGCCGACGTCCTGGCGCGACTGACCGAGGGGCTGGATCGGGGGCAGACCGTAATCGCGACCCCGGCGTTCTGGCGCGCCTTGGGACCGCGGGGCTGGGCGTTGGCGGGCGTGGACGGTGGAACCAACGAGGCCGTCGCGGGCGTTTCGGAACTGCGGATCGGGTCGGAGACGGTGGGCCTGACCGTGCCCTTGACCCTCGAGGCCGGGATGCGGGCCTCGACCGCGACCGTGCATTGGGAGGCCACCGTGGACGGGGTACGGGTGCCGCTGCTGGTTTCCCGTCCCCACGCCAGGGGCCACGTCTTCACCCTCGCGGTGCGCACCTTTTCGGACGCGGACTTCCGGAACACGGGAGAATGGCTGCTGGCGCCGCAGGCACTGGGTTTGCCGGAGTTGCCGCGGCGGGCGGCGGACGACCTTCGGAAACGGGTTCTGGCACCGCTCGACGTCGCCTTCGAAGCGCCGGCGGGCGTCGCGTTGCACCTGTTCGACCGCGCCGCCTGCCTCTACCACTTCGGGGCCGAGGCCGTGGAGGTCCGCCTGGAGGGCCACGCCCTCCGGCTCGAACCCCACGAATGTCGCTGGTTGCCGCTCGAGTAGCGCCCTCAGCGTCCGCCCGCGCCGGAACGGACCAGGATGACCTCGCCGTTGGCGCCCTTGCGAAGGGCGTACCCCTGCGCGCGAAGCGCGGCGTTGGCGGAGGCAAGGTTCGATTCCGAAATCGTGTTCGCCGGAAGCACGCGGTTCGCGGACGAACACGGCGGGGACGTCGCCGGAGTACCGCAGGAGCCCGTGCCGGGAACCGCTGGACGGCAGCCCGTCCGAACCTGCGCTCCCGCCTGGGCGGCGCGCGTGCGGTCGACCGGCAGGATGGCCGGCTGACCGACCAGGGGTCGGTTGGGTTTGGGTTGCGCGGGGGCTTGTCGCACGCCGTTGCCGGGTCGCCGGGGACAGCAGGCGGTGCCCGCGGACTGGGCTACGGCGGCAAACGACGCGGCGAACAGCAGGGCGGACGCGACGAGGAGGCGGAACGTGGCCTGGTGGGGTTTCATCGCGTTCAGGTACGACCGGTTCGTGATCTTCATTCACCGCGCGGTCGCCGTTCAGTCGAGCGCGGCGTCGTACCGCAGCAGGAGAAACGATCGGGCATGGCTCCCCGGCGCACGGACGACGGTCCGGAAGGCCTGCGCAGCATCCACAACCGGCTGCGCCGGCTGTCCGGCTTCGAGCCGGGACCAGGGCCGTCGCGCCAGGTCGTCCGTCCACCACACGGACGCGCCCGCATGCGTCGTGCCGTCGCGCCAGGAAAACACGCATTCCAGGTCGCCGCTTCCGTTCGGGTACCAGATCGGGTGGGGCTCGGCCACGACCGGCGAGCGTCCATGCAGGCGGTACTCGACGAGGTTCGGATAGCCGTCGAAATCGGGGTCGGCTCCGGGCAGCCGTTGATCGGCAGTCAGACCGGGAAAGGTCGCGATCCAGGCCGGGAAGGCGGGGAGTTGCGGGGGCGCGACGGGCTGGATCGCCAGGGACCAGGAGACGAGGGAACCGACGTCCTCCGCTTCCTGGTCGGCGACGACCAGGGCCCAGGTGCCGGCCGCGGCAACGCCTCCCCAGTCCCCCAGGCCGCGGTCGACGACGTTGAGAGCGGTGCCGGCCACCGCCTCGTGATCGAAGAGGAGAACGGTCTGCTGATCGGGACCGCGCAGACTCACCCGCAGGTCGGACGGGTAGGTGTGGTTGATGCGGAACGACACGAGGACTCGTCCAATGACGTCGTTGCCGGACACGGCGAGGGTGGAGGTGATGCCGGCGGCGTTGTTGTCGGGAATGGCTCGGCTCGTGGTGGACGTGGCCAGAGGTTTGGGAGTGCCGAGGCCGATGATGCGGACGTCCACGGGCGACGTGAGCGTGGCGCCGTGGTCGTTGCCGACCCGGACCTGATAGCGACCGGAGTCCTCTGGAGTGGCCGAGGCCGTGGACCAGACGTTGGATTGCGGTCCCGGCAGCGGGCGACCGTCCCGCAACCACTGATGACGGAGCGGGCCCTTGCCGGTGGCGAGCACCTCGAGGCGCAGGGGACTGCCCGCGGGCAGGGTCCGACCGAGGGGCGCCCGGGAGATCCGGGGCGGGGCCGGGCGGTCCGGCGGGCGCACGCGGTCGATGATGGAACGCAGGAGCGGGGCGCCGGGATAGCCGCTGTCGCGGTAGAGGACCTCCCATGGGCGGTGGGTGGGAGAATCGGCGACGCCGTTGATGATGACGAACAGCGGGATGAAGCCGGTCGCGAACTGGGAGTAGGCGCTGTTCGCGTAGTCGTTGGCCACGCCGTTGATGCCGGCCTGGCGGATGAAGCTGTCCGTGGCCGACTCGTTGTCTGATTCCACGTTGACCGGGATCACGGCGACCGGAACGCCGTGCGGGTTGCCGCCGCGGGCCGCGTACCATTCCTTGACGTTGGCGTGCAGGTCCGGCGAGGAGGCCCGGCACGGTCCGCACCAGTACGCGAAGAAATCGAGGACCACCACCTGCCCGTCGAAATCGGCGAGGCGAACCGGGGCGCGCGTGGTGCGGTCCACGATCTGGAACGTTCGGGCGATGCCCCCGACGTCGGTGATGCCGAACGAGGCGGGCGCCTGCGGAGCGGCGGTCTCCGCGGTCTCCGCGGCCTCGGTGAAATCTCCGGCGCGGGCCCGGGACCCGCCGGCAAGGGCGCCGGCGGCGAGAGCAACGGCGAGGGCGGGAACGAGACGGCGGAGGGTGGTGGGATGGGTCATGGGTCGTCCTCGGTTCTAGAAGTTCCAGCCGACGGCGCTCTCCACGAACAACCAGTCGCGGTCGGCGTACAGGCTCCGGAAGTCGTCCGAATTGGGGGGAACGGCGTCGTATCGCGAAAAATAGGGACCGGCGGCCAGCCGGGCGGAGAGTCGCGGGGACTGGAAGCGCAGGGACAGCCCGGTGCGGAGGGTGCGAAGCGGCGGGGCCGCGTTCGAGACGATGCGCGGGTCCTGGATCAAACCGTCGTCGGCATAGGTGCGGACGAAGGCCCCCACGAACCAGCGGTCGCCCCAGTCCTTCTCGATGCCGGTTTGGGCGAACCACGCCAGGAACTGCGGCGGTTCCCAGGTGACGCCTGCGTAGGACCTCACCACGACGCTCGGCGCGGCCACCCAGTTCCACGATCCCTTGTAACCGTACCGCAGGTCCCGGTTGGTCGTGTCCGTGATCCGCACGTCGTGCGCCAGGCGACTGCGGCGGTTCAAGACGTGTTCCAGGCTGAGGCTGCCCGCGAAGGTGTCCAGGCGGGCGGTGCCGCGCACGAGGGGTTGAAACGGCTCCTTCTCGTACCCGGGCGAGATCTCGTCGTGCTGATGGATGAACGACGCCTGCAGGAAGGCCGCTCCCGGACGCAGTTCCCACCGCACGCCCGGCACCAGGTTGTAACCGCGCGGTTCCGCCTCCACGTACCCCCGCACCGTCCCGAAGTACTGCCGATAATAGTGGTCAAGCCAGACCGAGCGATAGTCGCCGAAGCCCTCCGTCAGGCCCCCGCCGAGTTCCCCCTGCCAGCGCTCGGCCAGTTGCATCCGGACGCGGCCCTGGAATCCCACCGTGTCCTCGCGCAGTCGCCCCGCCTGGCTGATGAAGTCCGACGGTGCCGGCACGAAATCGAGGTCGAAACGCTGCCACTGGACCTGCGCCAGATAGTCCCAGGCGCGGCGTTGTTCCCGCCACGCCAGGAACGCCTGGTCCAACCGGAAATCCTCCTCCGCCAGCAGTTCCCAGCCCGCCTCCAGCAGCCGGATCGAGGGCGAATCGAACCAGCCGCCGGGTTCCGTCGTACCGGCTGACGCGGCGTCGGAGTCGGCCCCGGACGGCGTCGTTTCGGGAACCTCGGGCTGCGGGCTGCCGAGGGCATCGATGACCTGGCGGATGCGCGCGACGTCGGTGGTGCCCTCAAAGCGGGCCACGACGCGGGCTTCGTCGGGCGAGACGGCTTCCCGGGCGTCGAGGACGACCACGAACGGCAGCGCCTTTCCGCCCAGCGCGGCGTGCCAGCGGCCCTCCGCGTCCTCCCAAACCTCCGTGGCTCCCGAGGCAACGACGAAGCGGGCGGTGCGCGCCGGGGCACTGGTGTCGATGTTGACGGTGACGACGCGGACGGGCATGCCGCCCGGGTTACGGTCCGAAGCGCGATACCATTCATCGACGCCGGACTTCAGTTCGCGCGTCGCGGCAAGACAGGGGCCGCACCAGTGCGCGAAGAAATCAAGGACCACCACGGAACCGCGGAGGGACGCCGGCTCCACGGGTTCCCCGGACGGATGCCGGGTCAGCACGGGGTCCGCGGATCGCGCGGGCAGGCACGCCGACGAAACCAGCGCGGCCAGCACGCCGAGAAACCGCAGTCCGATCGTCACGGATCGGAATGGGCGGCATCGAGGCATGCGGCGTGCGGCTACTTGCAGGAGGTGCAACCCGCCACGGCCCCGCCGCCCGTCGAGGCAGCCCCGGGTTCGATTTGCGGTGCCAGACCGCTCTCGTAACGGAACACGGCGGTGTCCACGAAGACCGCGTTGGGTTTCGCCAGACCACCCATCTCGCTCACGGGCACCGCGGAGCACCCGGCGAGCCACCCGGTCGCCCATAGGCCGAGGCCGAGGCCTGCGAACCTCGCAGCCATGACCCACCTCCGCCCATGTCCACCTCGGACGCCTCCGATCACGCTTGGCCTCTAACAGCCGACCGCAGGCCGGGCAACGGAATATTGGCGGTCAGCCGGGGACGTCGCCGGCGTCCACCTTGGCCGCGGTCTTGAAGCGGGTGTAGCGCTTCATGAACGTCAGCGGCACGTCGCCCGTGGGTCCGTTGCGCTGTTTCGCGATCAGGAGGGCGACTTGGACCCCCGTGCCGTCGTCGCGTGGCACGCTCTCCTGGTCCTCGCCGTCGTCGGAGGGTTTGTAGAGGAGTCCGACCAGATCCGCATCCTGCTCGATGGCACCCGACTCGCGGAGGTCGGAGAGCTTCGGCTTGCGGGACTTGTCTTTCTCGATGTCGCGGTTGAGCTGGCTGAGGATGATGATGGGAACCTCGAGTTCCTTGGCGAGCGCCTTCACCCCGGACGAGATCTCGGCGATTTCCTGCTGGCGGTTGTCCTTCCCGCGCCGGGTGTCCGAGTGCATGAGCTGGAGGTAGTCGATCACCACCATCTTGATCTGGTGCTGCTGCCAGAGCCGCCGGGCCCGGGCCCGCAGCTGGAGAATCGAAAGACCCGAGGTGTCGTCGATGAAGAGCGGCGCCCCCGCGATCTCCCCGGCGGCATGGGTGAGCCGCGGGAAATCGCGTTCCGCCAGAAACCCCTCGCGCACGTCGCGGAGGTTCACCTCGGCGCGCGAGCACATCATCCGGAGGACCAGCGATTCGGCGGTCATTTCCAGGCTGAACACCGCAACGGGCTGCTGCAGATCGATGGCGATGTGCTCGACGATGTTCATCGCCAGCGACGTCTTGCCCATCGAGGGCCGCGCCGCGATGACCACCATCTCGCCCTTGTGCAGGCCCGTCGTCATCTTGTCGAGGTCCGGGAATCCGGTGCCCAGCCCGCTGAGCATGCCCTGACGCGCGTGCAGGTCCTCGATGGTGTTGATGGCCGAATTGACAAGATCCTTGATGGCCTTGGTCTCGGGGCGTTCCCGGTCCTCGTTGATGCGCAGGATGTCGCGTTCCACCTCGTCGAGCAGCGCCGGCACGTCGCCCTCGCACTCGTAGACGCGGGTGATGACGTTCGTGCAGGTCTGGAGCATCCGCCGCAGCAGGTGCTTCTCCAGCACGATCTCGATGTAATACGCGATGTTCGCCGCCGAGGGCACGCAATCGGCCAGCTGATTCAGGTAGGTCAGCCCGCCGACCGCCTCCAGCTGGCCCAGGTCGCGCAGGCGCTGCTGGACGGTGATGAGGTCGATGGGCTCCTGCGCGTCGTACATCTTCACCAGCACCGTGAAGATTGACTGGTGACGCAGATCGTAGAACGCATCGGCCCCCGGCCTCAGCAGCCGCAGGGTCTCGCCGATGGCCTCGTTCGGGGCCAGCAGCAGACAACCCAGCACGCCCCGCTCCGCGTCCGGCGCGTGCGGCGGCAACCGGTCCACGCGCGGCATCGCCGCCGCCGCCGCGGGCTCCCGGCGGGACTTGGATCGGCGGTTGCCCCGGAGGTCCGGGGACGGCGCGGCATCATGGCCTTGGGCGGGATCGACGGAATCGAGCACGGGGATAGGGAAGCAAACTTCGGGGCGGGGGACGATGACGACTCCTGGCAGGGAATTGTCGCCAGGGTTGTTCACCGCCGCCACCTCGGGCAACGGGTTGCCGGAGAGTACCTTGAAACCGTTGCTCCCGACGTGGGGGTCGCCCGGATGTCAGCATTCTTTCGAGTGCCCGGGCGCACCCCTTCCCGGTTGGGTGCATGAGGGAATCGTGCCCGGACCGCGGCCCCGCGGCTGCGGGGCCGCTCCGGCGTCCCGCGCGATCCGGGTGCCAACCGCCCCCCGCGTCAGGTTTGCAGCAGCATCTTCACCAGGTTGACCAGCCCGGCGCCCTGGCAGCGGGGGTCGCGCTCCAGGTCCGTGCTGCACTGGAGCAGGAGTTTCTTCACGCGGTCGGGGTACCCGATGAACTCGCGCCGGACCGACAGGAAACACGCGATCAATCCGGACACGTGCGGCGCCGCCATGCTCGTTCCCGACATCCGGGTGTACAGCTCGGCCTCCGTCGTTCCGTACTTCCCTCCGGCCGGACCCTCCAACGCCCGGCACGAGAGAATCTTCTCCCCCGGCGCCACGACGTCGGGCTTGGCGCGGCCATCCGCCGTCGGACCCCGCGAACTGAAGTAGGAGACGCCGTAGAGATGCGGCTTGGTGCAGTGCACGGAGCCGACGACGATGGATTCGTCGAGGTTCGCCGGGTCGCCGATGGAGAGGTAATGATTGATGCTGCCGACCCCGGGGATGTCGGACTGACCCTCGTTGCCGGCGGAGATAATGACGACGACCCCCTGCCGCCAGAGTTTGCGGAGCTCCTTGCACAGCGGGGTGTCGCCGCAGCCGAAGGCTTCCGGGTCGAAACCGCCGCCCAGGCTGAGGTTGACGCCGTGGATCTGGAGGTCGGAGGCCTCTCGGTTGGTTTGAAAAATGTGGTCGAGCGCCTTGATGATCTTGGCATCCGAACCGTCGCCGTTGTCCCCGAGGACCTTGTAGCTCCGGAGCCGGGCCTCCGGGGCGATGCCTTCGATGCCCAATCCCGGCATGCTGCCGGCAATGATGCCGGCCACGTGCGTGCCGTGGCCGTCCACGTCCCGGTTTTTGGCCTCCGCGATCTCCTGCAAGACCCCGTTGCGGGTGCAATCGAACACGTGCTCGACGACCCGCGTGCCGTCGGGGCGACGGAAGTGCGGGTGCCGCGCGTCGACCTCCGTGTCCAGCACGGCCCAGCAGATGCCGGCGCCCCGCGCCTGGTAGCCGAGGTGGGCCGTGCCGGCCTGGATGGTCCTCAGGGAGTCCCGTACATGACGTCGTTTCGCCCCGTTCTTGAACACCCGGAAGACCGCGACGCCGCGCATGCGACTCGCCAGTTCCTCGACCTCCGCCCGGGTAAGTCGGGCCGACACGTAACTTTGCAGCACCTCGAGGTCGATCTCCTCCGCCAGATCGTCGTCCGCCTTCTTCCCGGACGGAATCGGTTGGTCCGCCGCCGCGTAGGTCTGCCGCACCCGCTCGAGAATCCATTGGCGCACCTTCTCCCCCGATTTGACGGCGGTCGGAACCTCGGTGCCCTTCGGTCGGCCCCCGTCGCGGAGCACCCAGTCTTCCGCATACGGTTCCCGGTCCTGGAGTTCGACCAGCACGGCGTGCCGCTTCCCGGGATCCTGATCCATCGCGCGCGCGAGATCGCGGGTGACCGTGAACCCGGAAACCTTCTGGAAGAGCGATTTCTGGACGGCGCCCAGCACCGCCGCGCGGACCTCGGGCGTGCCGAGATAGCCGATGCCGCTGTGCGGGTTCTTCTCCACCGGGTTGTCCACCTCGACATCCTCGACGAACCCGGCCGGTCCGTAGTCGTCGCCCAGCGTGCCGTCCAGGGCCACGTAGTCCCATGGATCCGCGAAGTTCATCCATGCCCCGACCCGGTCCGGAGCCGTGAGTCGCTTCTGGTCGGTCAACCGTTTCATCTGATCCTTCACCTCCGTCAGCCCCAGCGGCGATCCGATCGTGATGAACAGCGGAACCTGGATCTCCCCATCCCGCGTCGCATCCCAGTTCCGGAGCACGTCATACGCGATCATCGAGCCCTGGCTGTGGGCGATGATCACGAACGGACTGCCTCCCGTCCGCAGCCGCGACCGCAGACTCTCCCCCATGCGCCGGCGCTCCGCGGGATCGAAGAAGAGATCATGGGCATCCGACAAGAATTGCCGGGTCATCCCCTTCGTGATCCAGTCCCGCACGATCTTCGGCAACGGCAGAATCCTTTTGCCATAGGTCCCCGGCGCGGACGGCTTGGGCTGGTGCGCGAGCATTTCCGCCTCGAGCCGGGCGAGGGACTGCGTGGCCTCACGCGTGGCCCCGGGCGGAAGAATGCCATCCTCCGCTCCTTCCGCGCCCCGCGCCACGGACCGCCGCGAAAACCCGGGACGCGGTTCCATGGCGGCAAGTTCGTCGGGATCGTCCGTCTCTCCCAGCGGCGGGCCGTGCCGGTCGCGGTTGACCCAGTAGGCCATCCGGGAACGCTCGCCCAGGTCGAAGCCGAACAAGGCGCGGTCCCATTGCCGCTTGAGCACGTGTTCCTCCGGCTTGTTCGCGAGGCCATGGACGTACACGACCGTGATGGCCTTGGCGTCGCCCGGCGGCCCCGGGTTTGCGGGCGTGGCGGACGAGCGTTTGCGTGGCGTGGACTTTTTGGCAGGCATGGCAGAAAGCACGGAAGACGAACGTGACATCCGAACCCGTGGACTAAAATCACCTCAACCGACCCGCCCCGGGCTGGCAAGCCGATTTCCGGCCTTGTCGCGCCGTGGCCGTGGCGTGACCCGCTGCAAAGTGTGCTGCGGGGCTGGCGACCGCCGAGTCGCCGGCGCTGCTCCTGACCGAGGAATGGGCTCCACGGCTTTCGCCCCGGTGCCACCACCTGCCGGGCAATGAAGGGATCCCGGAACGCAGGAATACTCCTGAATTCCGGGACCCCTTCAGAACTGGGTCAAGGCCCTGGTGCCTCCCACGCGAAGGCTCAGGCGGCTCAGGGCGATGACTGGCTCACGCGCAGCCGGACGAAGCGGGTTCGCTCCCCGGCGCCGAGCCGCACTGGTAGGCTGAGCACGCGCGTGCCATCCGTGGCTTCCACGAGGCGCACGTTCGCGTCGAAGGCATCGGCGCTCTTCGCCCATGGGCCGTTCACCGAACCCGAGGTCTCGAGCTCGTAGCGCACGCCACCGGCGACATGGTCGGTGAGCAGGTTGCCGACGCTCTCGCTCCACGCGCGGTAGACGAGGACGGGGCGGCCCTCCGCGTCCGGCTCCAGGCGCACCAGGGGCGCGTCATGGGGCAGGGTGGGGTCGGAATCGAAGGCATACTCCACCAGGTTGGGGTCGCCATCCTCGTCCGGGTCAGCGGAGGGAAGGGCCTGGTCGCCTGTCAGTCCTGCCACCGACAGCCAGCCAGGGAGGTTGGGAACCACCCGGAGATGGACCTGGGCGGCTCCCGGTCCGAAGGCGTTCGTCGCGGTAAGTTCCACCACGTAGCGCCCCGCCTTCGCGAAGCGCCCGGTGATGCGACCTGTCGCGGGGTCGACGGACAACCCTGCGGGCAGGTGGGTTGCCGTGAACCCGCTGGCGCTGTTCAGGACGATGGGGAGGAAATCAAACGTGTCCCCCAGGTTCTCCTCGCCGAAGGCGGCGGCGCCGATCAGGGGGGCCGCCGAGTTGGGCGCGATATCCACGGTGAGTTCGATGGCGCCCTCTCCCGCGGCGTTGCGGGCGGACAGCAGAACGCGGAACCGCCCGGGGACGGACGGTCGGCCCGAGATCAAGCCGCTCTGCGGGCCGACGATCAGGTCGCCCGGGAGGCCGGTGGCACCATAGCTGGCGGGTGCTCCGGATGCCTGGATGCGGTACTGGAACTCACGCCCCACGGTGCCGCTCAGGGTCCCGGGGTTGACGAGGACCGGCACGCCGGGCGGCGTTCGCACGTCGAGCACGAACTGCACCGAGGTCGGACCCACCACGTTGCGCGCCGTCACGGTGGGGAAGTAGAGGCCGGCCGCCCGCGGCGTGCCGGTGATCCGGCCGGTGGTCGGTTCGAGGGACAGCCCCGGCGGCAGTTCGCGGATCTCCCACTGCACGGGGTTGTTGCCGCAGAACCCGGCCAGATTCAGCACGATGGGTTTGCCCAGCTCCACGCTCGTGTCGAGCAGGCGGAGGAAGGACGGTGGCTGGCCCGAACTGGTCACCGTCAGGGTCAGTGTCTTCGAGCCGAGTCCGAAGCTGTTGGTGGCTGCGAGGCCCACCTGGTACACGCCGGCGTGCAGCGGGGTTCCACTGATCAGGCCCGAGAACCCTCCGAGCAGCAGGTCGGGGGGCAGGTTGGACGCGAGGTAACCCTGCGGGCCATTGATGGCCTCGATCTTGTAGGAAAAGGGCTGGCCTGCTCCGCCGAAGGCTTCGGCGGCGCTGGTGATCTCGGGTGCCGCCGTGTTGGCGAGGATGGTGATGTGCAGCCGACCCTCGGCCCGCCCGGTGGTGTTGGTGACGGTCAGCGGCACGTTTTCGGTGAGCGCGGAGGACGGCGTGCCGGAGAGGACCCCGGTCCTGGGATCCAGGGAGAGGCCGTCGATGAACAACGGGAGCATCGACGCACTGAAGCCCAGGTTCACCCCGGTGGCCGGGATCACGTAGCGGAGCGGCAGGCCCGCCTTGCCTGTGATGTGCATCACCTGCGGCACCGACGGCCCGGCCGGCCGCACGGTGATGCGCGCCGTGGTGGCCGCCGACCATTGGAGCCCGTCGAAGACCCGGAACGACAGGGCATCCGTCCCCGTGTAGTTCGTGTCGGGCGTGTAGACGACGTCGGGGAGCACCCCGCTGATGCGCCCATGCGCCGGCGCCTGGCTGACCGCGGCCTCCAGGGCGTCTCCGTCCGGGTCGGAGCCCGCCACCGTGAAGGCGATGTCTCCGCCAGCGGTCGTTTGGAGTGCGAGGCCCAGGGCGACCGGCGGCAGGTTGGTGAAGGCCCACGTCCATTGGTTGTTGGCACGGTTGGTCTCGGTGAGCGCTGCGGGCGCTTCGTGCCACACCTCGACCCGCAATCGGTGCACACCCTTGGTTGTCGGGATGAAGGTGCCCGCGAGGCTGGCGTCCTCGAGAGGCTTCAGGTTCAGGGCACGCTCGGACAGCAGCAGTTCCGGCTCGCCGGGAGGCTGGTAATAGAGCCGGCCACGTCCCGCGGCCGCGACGCCCGGGCTGCGGAGGATCACGGTGGCCTGGCAGCTCCGCCCGGCCTGGGGACGGGACACCCGGCCCAGCACGGGATCGCGCCCGGCAACGGTCAGCGAGAGGGCGTCGCCATCGACCTGCCAGTCCACGTTGGTGACGTTCCCGGGCAGCACCGTGACCGTCCGGGTGGTGGCCCGCGCAGTGCCGGCGGCGTCCCGGGCGGTGCAGGTCAGCAGGTGATTTCCCTCGGTGAGCCTGATCCCGGACAGGAGTGCGCCGTCGCCCAGGGAGCCGTCGACGGAGGAAGTCCACTGGATGCCAGCCACCTCCTCCAGGCCGCGGACCTGGGCGGTCAGGGTCCAGGAGGTTCCTTCGGTCGCGGCGGCTCCCTGCCAGGGTTCCACCATCTCGACTGCGAACCCCGACGCCGCCCTGCGGTAAGGGCCAGTCACGCTTTCCCAGGCCTGGAAGCCGTCGGAGACCACCAACTTGAGCTGCAGCGCCGCGGCGACCGGCAGGCCGTCGCGCCAGATCCTGGCGGAGGTCATGCCATCGAAGGTCCCGCGCGATTGCCAGGTGGCACTCGCGTTGGTGCTCGAGAGCAGCTGGATTCCCAGCGGGCGGACCAGGGGAGGCTCCGACGGCAGGCCGAACTCCAGGTCGACGTAGGGTCCCAGGGTGCCGTCAGCCTGAACACCGGAGACCACGGTCAGGCGGGGTTGCCAGCTGCCGGGGATCGGAGCCAGGAACTCGGTGGACAAGGTCGAGGTCTCGAGTTCGTAGCGGACGGCCGCTTCGGGGACGTCGAAGGTCTGTGACCATTGGAAGATCTCCGGGTCGGCGCGATCCGGCCGGCGGCAATCCCACTGGCCCAACTGGGTTCCGGCGGCATCCACGGCTCTCATGCGAAGGTTGAGTTTCGCTCCCCCGGACGTCACCGCCTGCCCGGGTGGGGCCACCCGGCACACGGCGGTTCCCCGGACGAACTGGTGGTACGATCGTCCGTCTATGACCATCGGCTGAACCAGGGACTCCAGGACGATCCGACGGGTGCCGGGGGCGGGGCCGCTCGCCGGGGCGACTGGACCCGACAGGGCAGGGCCGGCGGGACGTGCGGCGCCTTCGCCGAGCATCTGGTAGAGGCCTTCCGCGTAGCGCCTGTGGGTGCCGGGAAGGATCCCCTCGGCCGCGATGGCGCCCATCACGTCCTGCAGATCTGAATTGATGCCGGTGGGGCAATGGAGGATGCCGTCGGTCATCGAAGGGCGGTAGATGAGGCCTTCGTCGGGGACGAAGAGGGACGCGCCCCAGACGCGGGCGCCGGCGAGGTTCTCCACGTAGATCTCGAAGCCGTCCGCCTGCAGCCAGCCCGTCGGGAGTGCGTACTGCTCGGTGAGATAGAGCCCGAAGGCGTGGCCGAACTCGTGGACGGCGGCCTCGGGTTCCGTCGCATCGACGATCGCGACGCGCGGATAGCGTCTGAAATTGACGCCGGTGCCGCCCTCGGTGTTCACGCTCATATCTTCGTCGGGCACCACCGCCAGCAAGAAGTCGAGCGGTTGGCGGCCCGCCGCGGCCCGAGCCGCGTTCTCCGTGTCCAGTTCGGTTTGCAGATACCTCGCGAGGCCCTGGTAGATCCGGTTATGCCGCCAGGGAATGAAACCGGTGACCCAGGGGGAGTAGGTGGCGGAGGGTAGCATCTCGATGCGGATGTCCTCCCGCTTGCGCAGGGGCAGCAACGCGGCCATCGCGGTGGTGATCTTGTCATGACTGACCGTGCTGGTGTCCTGATCGGGCCGGGACAAGTTCTGCCTGAAGCCCTCGGAGTATCCCCAGGCGTTGATGGTCATCAGCTTGAGCCCGATGTGCAGCGGACGGGCCGGTGCGCGCTGTTGGCGGTAGACGCCCTGGTAGAGCGGAACGCTGGCGCCGCCGGGCATGCGCCGCGAGAGGGTGAAGGCAACCTCGGTCGCGTTCTGCGGCGGCACGATGAAATCAAGCGTCCGCGCACCCGCGCCGGGCGGATACCGCCGGCGCGCCACGAAGCCGGACGTCACCGGCGGAATGATGTCCGCGCCGACCTGCAGCGAGAGGTCGTCCGCGGTGCGACTGCCCAGTGCCGTGCGCAGATCGAAGCTGATCAGGGTGCGCCGTCCCATCCGGGCGAACGAGTAGCTGGGCGAGAGCACGTTCTGCCCGTAAGCAATGTCGTGCACCCACAGGGCCGGTTCCAGATCGGCATCCGCCAGGCCGCTGACGCTCTCGGCGCCGGAGGCCAGCCAGGTGGTCTCCCGCGCGACCGCCTCGCACACGCCACGGACCGGGCTGAGCCAGTCGCCGCCCGGACTCGGACCGAAGTAGGGGCCGGAAGGATCCCCCCAGTAGTTGCCGTCGAGCCGGTACTTCCGGAACAGGGTGGGCGTGCTGTTCACGATCGGGCCGAGTTCCGCGGCCACGACGTTCAGGAAGCTGTTTCCAGTGATGGCCAGGGTCTCGGTCCCCTTCAGGTCCGCCCGGTTGTAGCGCAGCGTGCCGACCATCACGTTGTTCACCACGAACAGGGCGGTGGCAGGCGCATCCACCCGGCAGTCCCCGTAGAAGTCGTTGCTGGAAAGCCGCAGCAGATCCGTCGCCGTGCACTCCGCGTCCGCCCGGAAGTAGCAGCCTTGGACCGTGGCGGTCTTGCCCGACACGCGGGACAGTGTCGGGGTGCGCGTCACGCGCGTTCGTTCGACCCGGACCATCCCTGCGTGGATACCGAGCGTCGCCGCCTCGCATTGCTCGATCAGGACGACGCTCTTCTCATTCCCGTACGCGTTCAGCATGCCCCCGGCCTTCACCCCCTTGAAGGAGATGCGGTTGGCCTGGCCGCCCGCCGTGCCCACCACCTGGGTGCCGTCCAATTGGAGCACATCCACCTCCGCGGTGAGGTCACCCTTCAGCACGCCGCCGTTGACCGCGAGGGTGCCCTGGAGTTGCGAGGTTCCCAGCGCGCCGACCTTCACGTTTCCCAGGACCGTGACGTCGTTCAGGGCCAGCGTGCGGTTCGCCGGCAGGATCACGTCCACTTCCGACACTTGCTCGGACGAGAACGACTCGTCCCAGCACGGGGAGCCCTCGATGGGCCGGGGCACCAGGTTGTTCACGCTGAGGGTTTCGTGCACGATGTACGCGTGCGTCGTGATCATGAGTCCAGGGATTGAGATGCTGGGCCAGCTCCGCACCTCGTGCCGGATGAATTGGTAGGTCCCGCTCGTGGAGAAGAAGATCCGGTTGGTGCTGTCGATCGAGTGCGTGCCCCCCAGCAGAATCACGGTGTCGCCGCCGGGCTTCTTGAGCTGGAACTCCACTCCGGCGAGATCCGGGCCACCGCTCCAGGCGAAGGCATAGTGCCCCACCCCGGGCCCCGAAAACAGGCGCCGCGGTGGTGCGTCCGCGGCCGGAGCCGTGATCCCCGTCAGCATCAGAACCGCGATGGAGAGCCACGCGGCAGGCCACGTTCGGGCAGCAGCGGAACGGGGAGTCCATGCGGGCCGACTCCTGAAGCCGAGGGACGGGTGATTCCAGTCGCGTAGGAGGAGCATAGGGGGAGACCACTCGGCGTTGAATGGGGCCAGCGAAAACGTCGAACCCCACGCGAGTCGGTGGCGACCCGTATGGACCTCCTTCGGGGGAACCGATAGCGAAATGGGGCCGGGGGCGCTGATTCTTAGGACGCGCCCCTTCAGATTCCCAGGTCGAGGATCGGGGGTGCCTGTCGAAAACCATTGCACGGAGGCGCTCGCGACCACCCAGGGGTCAGTCCCGGAAAGTAGGAATGTTCAACAATATTCCTAAATTCCGGGACTACCCCCTTTTGGGAACTGGGGTGCAGTATGGGGTATTACCCTACCCTACCTGGAATCCTTGAACAGCGGAGCCTGCGTCTTCAGGTGGCTTCGCGAGGCGTCGTCGTGGACTTTGGCCCGACGCGCTGGTACGGCCAGCGAATCTCCGCGGTGAACCTGTTTGACTCTCGGTTCGTAGCAATTTCGCAACCTTGGGCCGTGGCAACGGCCCGGGCGAGCCGGAGTCCGAGACCGGTACCTCTGGCGGCTTCCTCGCCGGCACAGGGAGGTGCGCCATTCTCCACCAGGCAAGAGGCCTGCTCCGATCGAGTCTCCAACGACACCCGGACCGGCCCGCAGCCATGGCGCAAGGCATTACTCAGGAGGACGTGCAGCATCTGCCTCAGGTAACGGGGGTCGGCGGTCAGGACGAGTTCCGGCCCATCCTGCAGCGTCACCGCCCGCTGCTGGCTTCTCGCCCACAGTTCATAGGTTTCCAAGACGTCGGTCAGCAGCGCTCGCAGAGGCACGTGTTCCAGCTTCAACACCAGCCGCCCCTGCTCGGCCCTGGCCAGCAGGAGACACTGATCCACGTAGTCGGAAAGGCGGCAAAGCTCCTCCTGCAAGGATTCCGCCAGGCCCGGCTCGATGTGACCCGCGGCATCCTCGACCTGGAGTCGCATCAGTGTCAGAGGTGCGCGCAGCTCATGGGCAACCTGCGCCGAGTACTCGGTGAGCTGCTGGAAAGCGCCTTCCAGACGAGCGAGAAGTGCGTTGATGTTCGATTCGATCGATTGGAACTCCCGATCGGCGCGACCAACTCGAACACGTTGCGCAAGGCTGCGGGCACCAATGGCTTGGAGTTGTCGGTTGATGTCTGCCAGTGGCTTGAGGGATCGGGTTGCGAGGAAGTAGCCCAGGATGAGGGCGATCGCCGCAACCGGCACCGCGTACATCAGGGATAGGTGAGCCAACTCCCCGGCGATGTCTGCGACCTCCGATTCGGAGTAGCTGCCGTGCAACACCCAGTCCGAACGCCCCGGTTGCTCGCGCTCCCACTTCTCCATCCGCAGTTCGTGTCGGAGGTGGAGGTAGGTGACCCCCGTGAAAACCCCCAACACCAGGAGAAGGCTCAAGGTGAACCACCCGGCCATGCGCCAACGGAAGGAGGTCATGCCGAGGCCTCCTTGAGCGCATAACCGACTCCCCGCAGCGTATGTATCAGAGGCACCCAGTCAGGACGGTCGACCTTTTCGCGGAGATAGTTCACGTACACATTCACGACGTTCGTACCCGAGTCGAAGTGCTGGTCCCAGACGTGTTCGATGATCGCGGTTTTGCTAACCGGTCTGGGCGAGGAGATCATGAGGAATTCCAAGACGCCGAACTCGCGGTTGGTGAGGCGAATCTCCTGTCCTTGGCGGTAGGCCGTCCGTGTCAGCAGGTCGAGTTCGAGGTCCGCGACCCGGAGGCGGTCGAGCGGTTCGGCCCTCTGCCGGCGCAACACGGCCCGGAGCCGGGCGAGCAACTCGGCCATGGAGAAGGGCTTCGCTAGGTAATCGTCCGCTCCGGCGTCCAGGCCCCGAAGGCGGTCCTCCAGCTCATGCCGCGCAGTCAGGAAGATGGCGGGGGCATTCAGCCCTTTGCGGCGCATCTGCCGGAGGGCGGTGATGCCGTCCTGTCCAGGCATCATGACGTCCAACACCATGGCATCGTACGGGTGGTTTTCCGCCAACCACAGCGCCTCGGCTCCGTCGGCTGCTACGTCGACAGCATAGCCCGCCTCGCAGAGGCCGCGTCGGAGGTGTTCCGCAACCTTGGCTTCGTCTTCGGCAACGAGGATGCGCATATGCGGATTGGAATGGCATTCGACCCGACCAGGCGAGCCGGGATGCAGCACCTAGGTGCCCCCGCCCGGGTTCCGGGCGATGAGCAGCCGCAGGCCGTTGAGGCAGACGAGCACGGTGCTTCCCTCGTGTGCGACCACGCCCAGCGGCATCGGAACCTGGGCCGTTAGCGTCGCGATCACCATGATCACGATCACCCCCAAGGCAAAGGTCAGGTTCTGGATCACCACCCGCCGCGCCCGACGGCTGACATCGAACGCGAGGGCGATGTTATGGAGATTATCGCTCATGAGCACGACGTCGGCGGTTTCCATGGCAACGTCCGTCCCCGCCGCGCCCATCGCCATGCCGATGTCGGCGGCCGCGAGGGCGGGCGCATCGTTGATCCCGTCCCCGACCATCGCCACAGGACCGATCTCCCGCAGTTGACGCACAATCCGCACCTTGTCCTCGGGCAGCAGTCCCGCGTGCACTTCATCGACTCCGGCTTCGCGGGCGATGGCCTGGGCGACGCGGTTGTGGTCGCCGGTGAGCATCACGATTCGTTTCACCCCTAGTCTCTTCAACCGGGCGATGACCCGCGCGGCGTCCGGTCGCAGAACATCGGCCACGGCGATCACTCCAAGAATCTGCGCCTCCCGGTCGTCGGGGCTCAGTTCGCCGACCAAGACGCAGGTCTTGCCCTCATCCTGAAGCGCGCCGATCTGCGCGAGGGCTGAGTCAAGCCCGCGACACTGATGGTTGGCGTAGTAGGAGGCGCTCCCCACGGCAATTCGCCGGCCGCCCACGCTCGCCACCGCGCCTTTGCCGGACGTCGACTGGAAAGCGGCTGCGTCGGCAAGGGCAAGGCGGCGGTCCTGTGCCGCGTTCAGGATGGCCCGGGCGAGCGGATGCTCCGACTTCGCCTCCACGGCGGCAGCGAGTTGAAGGAGATTCAGCGCATCCCCGTCAACGCAGGCCACGAACGGGAAACGCTCCCCGCCGGCAAGCAGGTCGGTGACGCGCGGTTTTCCGCAGGTCAGCGTACCCGTTTTATCGAACGCGATGACCTGGATCCCGGCCATTCGCTCGAGATGGGCTCCGCCCTTGAAAAGGACACCGCGCCGCGCCGCGCCACCAATTGCCGAGAGGATCGAGGCCGGCGTGCTGATGATGAGCGCGCAGGGCGATGCAACCACCATGACCGTCATTGCTCGGTAAAACACCGATTGGAACGGTTGGCCGAGAACGAAATACGGCACTACGATGAGGGCCAAGGTGAAGAGGATCACGCCGACGGCGTAGCTCTGTTCCGCGCGGTCAAGAAACCGTTGGGTGCGCGCCTTCTCGCTCTGGGCGTCCTCGATAAGTCGGATCAGCTTTGCGAGGGTCGAGTCCTTGGCCAACCGCGTGACCCTCACCTCCAGGCCTCCTGTCTGGTTCATCGTGCCGGTAAAGACCGATTGGCCTATCCCCTTCGTGACCGGCATGGACTCCCCGGTGAGCATGGACTCATCCAGGGTGCTCTCCCCTTCGATCACGATGCCATCCAGCGGAATGCACTCCCCGGGCCGCACGATGAGCACGTCGCCGACCACCAACTCCTCGATGGGCACCATCCGCGTAACGCCGTCCCGTCGGCAAAGCGACTGCGACGGACGCAGCTTCATGAGCGAATGGACGGCCTTGCGGGTGCGATCAATGGCGACGGCTTGCAGTACATTGGAAAGCGAGAAGAGGAACAACAGCATCGCCCCCTCGAACGGCGCCCCAACGCTCGCTGCCCCCAGAGCGGCCAGCACCATCAACAGATCGACGTCGATCGTTCTCTGCCGCAGCGATCGCCAACCGGCTTGGACCCCGAACAACCCTCCAGTCAGGTAGGCCAGGACGTAGCCCACTGTTCCGACCCTGGGGGCCAAGCCCAACCGTGGCAGCCCCCAGGCCGCGAGCATGAACACCAGGGTCGCGACCGTGCAGAGAATCTGCAACCGGTCTCCCTTCAGCCAGTCCGAGAGCCGCGCCGGGCCAGCCGGAATGGGAAGGTTCGCGGGCGCCCCCGTGGCTCGTACGCGACGCACGACCTCGGCCTCCGAAAGCACGCCTTCGTCGTAGGTGACCGTCATTGCCCCGCCCACGAACGTGGCGGTGGCCCGACGTACGCCGGGTATTCGTTCCGCCTCGCGCTCGAGTCGGATGGCACAGCCCTCGCAGGCCCGGCCCGACAGGCGCAGTCGGCATCGAGCGAACTGGCCGGACGCCACGGGCCCGACCTTGGCCACCCACTCACCGATCGCCGCTTCGGAGGCTGAACCCGGATCGTAGTCCACCACGACACGCTGGTCCTTCGGCCAAATCTGCGCACGAACGACGGCCGGTTGCTCGCTCAACAATGCGTTCAGAGGCTCGGCGCAATCGGGGGGGGAGAAAGGGGGCTTGGTCATGGCGGGACGGGGTCGAGGTGGCGAAGGGCACGGTCCGGGACGCGGTCAGTCGTCATCGTGATCCCGGCGATGCCGCTTCTGGTCCGCCTGGCGATCCCCATGCGACTCGCGCTCGCCGAGCTCAATCACGGTGCCGATCACCGGCAATCGAGTCGTGGCGGCACGAGCGTCGTGGGCCGCGAAAAGCCCAGCGACCCAGGCGCCCCCGGCCAGCAGGAAGGCCAGACCCCAAGCCGGGTGGGCGGTCGCCAATCCCTGTTCTGGCAAGCCCAGCTTTCGTCCGGTCAGCATCGAGGCGGCGATATTCTCGCGATGCCGCAGGGTGTGTGCGACCAATCCAGCGAGGTGCAGGCCAATGACCGCCATCAATGTATAGGCCACGGGGCCATGCAACTCCTGCACGTCCTCCCCGCCGACTCCAAGGCCCGTGAGAACCAGGAGCCCAACCAAGAAAAACATCGCCAGGGCCGCCAGCGCCGAACCGGGGTTGTGGCCGGCAAACCGTTCCGCCTTTCCCGAGAAGACGCCGCCGAAGTAGTGGGCGACCGTCCTGGGGGCTAACGGGAAACTCGCGAACCGTGCATAGCGCGATCCGGCAAAGCCCGCGACGAGCCGCAGCACGAGGAGCGACGCCGCCGCCAGGCCGCAAAGCATGTGCCACTGGAACACCGGACTTCCTTCGTCGGCAACCAGAGCCAACCCGATCGAGGCGGTCAGCAGGAGGGTGAATGCCCAGTGGAAAAGGCGGGTGGGCAGGTCCCAGATCAGGATTCTATTCATAGTGTGCACGGCTCATTTCGCGGCGAGCATGGCAGACGAAGCCTCAGAGAACTGCTCACCCAAGGTTAGAAAGTTCTTATCCTCGTCGAGACCAATTGAGGTCCCCGCTTGTTCCTCGGGGGCTGACCCGAGGTGCAGGACATTTCCAGTCGCGGACCGGAGCCGTGCAGGTCGACCAACGCTTCCAATCAGTCCGCTGGCTTTTCGCCAGACCCCTTCCTGGTTCGCGCCGGTCGACCTGCGAAATCGTCATCCGAACAGCAGTTCCCCCCGGTATTCCTCCCCGCGCATCACGTGCCACGCCGCCTTCGCCAGCTTGCACGCCACCGCCCGTGTCTGTTCTTCCTGATGGCCTACAACCTCATGCGGGCTCTGATGGCGGAGGCGGCGGCGCGCCACGGAGCGCGACTGGAGCGATTGAGTTTCAAGGGCGCCCTCGATGCGCTGCGGCAGTTTTCCTTCGCGCGGGCCGTGGCACGCAACGCGAAGCAGCGGCGGGACGCGGAAGCGGAACTGCTCCGGGCCGTGGCGTTGGGGACGGTTCCGGAGCGACCGGGCCGGCGCGAACCGCGGGCGGTGCAGCGACGTCCGAAACCCTTCCCACTACTCACCCAGCCACGGCACAAGTATCGGGAGATACCACATCGCAACCGATACACTCGCGCCGGTGCGTCCAAAGTGGGCCGGAAACCAACGGCCTAAATTGAGCGCCATTCGGGTCAGACCATAGCTTTGGTTGGTCCGAGGTTGGCCCCTTCTTTTGCTCCAACGGTTCAGCTCGCTGGCCACTCCAAGCTGCTTCGCGGATGGCGGATCCACCGATCCGATGCCTCCCCTCTTTCCCCGCAGGGGAGGGTCCGGACGAGGGTTGGACCGCATCCACTTTCACCCCCGCGGGATCCGCCACCGAATCGTTCCTATCTGCAACATTGCCAATCAATTACAGTCCATTAGCCATTTTGACAACAGCCTCCTTGAGCATCAGGATGCTCAGGCATATGCGAACGACGCTGACTTTGGACGAGGACGTCCGTGAGCGGCTCCGCGAAACCGCGCACCGGGAGCGGAAGCCCTTCCGTGCGGTGGTGAACGAAGCGCTTCGGTTGGGGTTGGGGCTGCGCGGCAGGGCCGGGATCGCGGCGGAACCGTTCGAGGTGCGAACGTTTCGGTCCCCCTTCGTGGGTGGAATCGACGAGGGGCGCCTGAACCAGCTGGCGGATCAACTCGAGGCGGAGGCGTTCCCGACGACGCCGAATTCCCCGGAGCCGGGTCCCGGTCGATGATTCTGCCGGACGTGAATCTGTTGGTTTGCGCCCACAACGAGGCGTCCCGTTTCCATGCCCCGGCGTTGCGATGGTGGCTGGATCTTATGCGTGGTGGGCGACCGGTAGGACTCGGTTGGGCAACCGTGATGGGCTTCGTTCGAATCGTGACGCATCCGGGAATTCAATCCTCGCCGCTGAAGGTCGAACAGGCCCTGGCCATCACCGACAGTTGGTTCGGGCGGACGAACGTGCAGGTCCTTCACCCCGGGTCGAGGCACTACGGCATTTTCGGTGCGCTCCTGCGGGAGGTGGGAACCGGGGGGAACCTGGTGACGGATGCGCATCTCGCCGCGCTGGCGATGGAGCACCAGGGGGAGTTGCATTCGAACGATGCCGATTTCGCCCGGTTTCCGGGGTTGCGCTGGGTGAATCCGATCGCGTCCGGATAGGGAACGGGCAAGGGGGTCAAACCGGAGCGTCGACATTTCGACGCGGGACGAACGACCCCAGTCTCGACCCCTTCCAGGGGCCTTCCGTTCGGCCAACAAAGGTCAAAGGTTCCTGTCTGACCCCAGGCTCGATCAGGGTCTCCGCCGCTCCGCCGCTCCGGGGGCTATTGCCGTGGGGAACGCGCCCTTTGGAACGATGGCGCGGTAGAAGAGCAGCGAGTTCGTGCCCGCCTCCGAATCGGTGATCTGAACCTGGGCAGCGACGAGCGCGGTGTCGATCCAGTTCTCCCAGTGTCTCAGGTCGACGCTCCGCTGCAACCGGACTTTCTGGTCGGGCAGCCCCCGGAGCATGAACCGGAAGCCGTCGGGCATGAAACCCATCGAATCGAACTGTACCCCGGCTTGGATCTCCACCAGGGCGAGTCCGTCCTGTCGAGCGGCCACCATGGCCCGATCCCCTGCCACGGTCACCGTCCACCCATCAAAACCACTCGTCGAGGCGACCACCGTCGGATGGGCGGAATCGGTTACGTCAACCATGCTCAAACCTCCCTGCTCTGGATCCGTGGCACTCGCCAGTCGTGCCACGAAAGCGTAGTGGCCCGACACCACAACGCTTCGAGCGCCCGGAACCGCGCAGGAACCGATTTCCCTGGGAGCGTCGGGAAGGGAGGCATCCACGATGCGAAGCCTCCCTCCATCGGCGAGGAGGGCATTGCTGCCCGATGCCGCAACTCCGAACGCAAAGGCGAGTTGGTCCACATACCGTCCCACGAGTCGCAACCTCGATGGATCATGGACGTCGACGATCAGCAGCCCGTGTGCGTCCGCCGCGAGGTAGGCCTGACTTCCCGATAGCGCCACGCTCCAGGTTGTTTCCGGTGTCGCGAACACGCCGACCTCCCTGGGTCGCGTCGGATCGACAACCTCCACGATGGACAGACCCTCGCGGCCAGCCAGATAGACATGTCCGGCGCCCGCAATCATGTTCCACGGCGAGTTCTTGAGACCGCATCGCCCCAGCGCGGTCGGGCGGCTCGGATCCGCGATGTCGAGGACTGCGAACTGGGAATCCCCGGAATCTTCGGCCTTCGTCACCAGGTATGCATGACTGCCGGAGACCATGACCGAGGCGGCGAAGGCATCGCCCCGCGCGACCCGCCGAGGATTCCCGGGATCGGAGGCATCAATAATCTGCAATCCATGAAGGCCGTCGGCGACGTAGACATGGGATCCTGCGGCCGCGGCCTCCAGGGATTCACCCCAAGGTTGATAGGCACCGAGCCTCCGCGCCTGGTCAGGCGCGTCGACATCGAAGACTTGAAAGCCGTCCCGGTGGTTCGCCGCGATGAACGCGAAGCGATCCCCGGACAGGGCCAGCCCGTAGGCGCCGCCGGTGCCACCCACGTCACAGCGACCGATCCGCTTCGGAGCCATGGGGTCGCCGATGTCGAAAATGATGACTCCTTCGCCGCCCGGATATCCGCTGGCGTCGGCAAGATAGGCGCGGCTTCCCGACACGGCCACTCCATGGGCCAGGCCGGTCGTCTCCGATCTCCCGACCGAAGCCGGGCGCGCCGCGTCCTTGACGTCGACGATCTCCAGGCCGGAGGCCGCGAGATAGGCATAGCCGCCGACGACACGGATATCGTTGGGTACTCCGTTGAGATGAACTTCACCGGCTTTGAAGGGTGCCGTGGGGTTCGAGATGTCCACGACGTGAAGTCCGGCATCCGCGGAGGCGAGATAGGCGAGGGTTCCTGCCACGTCCACGGCCTTGGCGAAACCCGCGATGTAGGAGCCGACTTTGAGTGGTCGGGCGGGATCGCTGACATCGATCAACGTCATTCCGGTCGCATCGGCCACCTGGACGAGCGTGCCGGCGATGGCGACTCCGCTGGCACCCAGGGTCCGGTACGAGCCGACCTGTTTCGGATCATCGGGAGCCGTGATGTCCACGACCACCAGTCCCGCGTTTCCGGCGGCGAGGAACGCGTGGTTTCCACGGATGGCAACGCGGGTGGCCCGCTCGCTTGGATGATTCCATATCCTGCACCATCCGACCCGCGTTGGATTCGAGCGATCTCGTAGGTCGATCACCTGCAGGTCATCCGCCGCCAGATAGGCGTAATCGCCGGAAATCGCGACCGATTTGGCGAGGCCCCGCCTGAAACCCGGCCACTTCGCATCCAGCGTCAGCCTCGCGCTCGGTTCACCCCGGCATTCCAGGATCGCGACGGCAACCAGCGTCATTAGTGTCCACCAGGGACGCCCTGCAGCCCCCCTGCTCGTTTCGTGCATACCCGCCCTTTCCCACCATTCCAACGCGTCCTGGCCAGGTTGCGAGATGCCATGGCGCGTCCGTTGACGACCGGTACCACCGGCCTCTTCGCGCGGCAAGGGACCCGGTGGGGCCGGTTCCCACGTACCCAGGGCGATGGGCAAAGTCGATGGGGGCCCGCAACCGACTCCCCGCCCTAGCGTCCGCGCGACGGCGGGCCGGATCGCGGGGTGATCGAAGCCGGCGAATCGAGAGGCGAAGCCGGCGACTCGGCAGTCGCCGGCCCCACCTCGCGGTTCCACGCCGGAGTTTGTCGACGGCCCGGCCCGCGTACCGCGTCGTGCCGGGAGGAATTCGCCGCGGAGAATGGGGAGCTGCGGGCGTCCACCCGAAAGCCACGATGCCCCTATCGACATCCCACGGCGTGCCCTTCCGTCCATTCCTCTCCGCGTTCCCCGTGCCTTCGTGGCTTCCTGGGCTGGAAAGGCGTGGGGGGGAGGTGCGGAGGCGGAAATGGAAAACCCCGGAATCCTCGCGGATTCCGGGGTCGTGAGATCGGCAGCAGGCCGGTCGCGGGTCGTCCGGGGACTACTTGATCGGGACGGTGGCGATGGTCTGGAGGATGCGGCTCGCGATCTTGTAGGGGTCGCCCTGGGAGTTGGGGCGGCGATCCTCGAGGTAACCGCGGTAGCCGTTGTTGACGAAGCTGTGCGGGACGCGGATCGACGCGCCGCGGTTGGCGACGCCGTAGTTGAACTTGTCGATGGACTGCGTCTCGTGGAGGCCGGTAAGGCGGAGGTGGTTGTCGGGTCCGTAGACGGCGATGTGCTCGTTCTTGTACTTGTCGAAGGCGGCCATGAGAGCCTCGAAGTACTCCTTGCCGCCGACCTCGCGCAGGTGCTTGGTGGAGAAGTTGGAGTGCATGCCGGAGCCGTTCCAGTCGACGTCGATGCCGAGCGGTTTGCAGTGCCAGTTGACGTCGACGCCGTACTTCTCGCAGAGGCGCATCATGAGGTAGCGGGCGACCCAGACCTGGTCGGCGGCGTTCTTGGAGCCCTTGCCGAAGATCTGGAATTCCCACTGGCCCTTGGCGACCTCGGCATTGATGCCTTCGTGGTTGATGCCGGCGTCGAGGCACAGGTCGAGGTGGGTGTCCACGATCTCGCGGGCGATGTCGCCGACCGCGTCATAGCCGACGCCGGTGTAGTACTTGCCCTGCGGAGGCGGGAATCCGCCGCCCTTGGGGAAGCCGAGCGGGACGCCGTCCTGGTAGAGGAAATACTCCTGCTCGAATCCGAACCAGGCATCGGGATCGTCGAGAATGGTGGCGCGGGAATTGGAGGGGTGGGGGGTCTTACCGTCGGGCATCATGACCTCGCACATCACGATGACGCCATTGGTCTTGGTGGAGTCGGGATAGACGGCGACGGGCTTGAGCATGCAGTCCGAGCTGCGGCCTTCGGCCTGCCGGGTGGAACTGCCATCGAATCCCCACATCGGAAGTTCCTCGAGCTTCGGGAAGCTGCCGAATTCCTTGACCTGCGTCTTGCCGCGGAGATTGGGCGTGGGTTCGTAGCCGTCGAGCCAGATGTATTCGAGCTTGTATTTCGCCATGTTGGTGGTTGCGGGATGGTCGGCCCGGTCGGGCCGGGCCGGTATTCTGGATTTGGTTGCTGAGGTAAAAGACCCGTCGTCCGGGAAGCAGGGAGAGTGCCATCGCCCGGGCCCGCAGGGCCAGCCGGGAGATGCAGGGTGCGGGCTGCGGCGATTTGGCCAGCCTGCGCGGAAAGCGGCGGATTGGATCGTTTGACCCCGGCTCGCGGTGGGTTCAGCCTCGTCCGGCATGCTGAAGGTCAAGGATACCTTGCGGGCGACCGTCCAGGTGAGCTTCGACGGTCGCGTCTTCAAGACGTACCACGGACCGGACGCCCTGAAGCGCTACGAAAACGAGGTTCGCCTGCTGCGCTTCCTGGAGACCCGGGGCTGCGGGTTCGTTCCCAAGCTGCTCGAAGCCGACCCGGACAAGATCCGGATCGTGACCTCCAACTGCGGCACCCGCGTCCAGCATCTGGACGAGGCACGCCTGAAGGAGCTGTTCGCCGAACTCGAGGGTTACGGGGTTCGCCACGACGACCCGGACATGAGGAACGTCACCTACCGCCAGTCGGACGGGCGGTTCTGCGTGATCGACTTCGAGTTCGCCACCATCCTGCCGGGCTTCGAATAACCCCCCCCCTTTTTTTCGCATGGACTCCCCTCCCGCGGATCCTTCCCTTCGGCGTCTGGAATGGTCGGGGCGCACCGACGTCGGTCGGGTGCGCGCCAACAACGAGGATTCGTTCGTCGGACTTCAGTTCGACGGGCGGGAGGTCCATTTCCTGGGGAAGGTGGGGGAAGGATCGACGGGGCAGACGGATTTCGCGTTTGCGGTGGGGGATGGCATGGGCGGGGCGAAGGCCGGGGAACACGCCAGCCGGATCGCCGTGGATACCATCACGAAACTCCTGCCGAAGTCGTTCCAACAGAAGGCCTCCGGGCTGGAGGCCGGGTTCGGGGACGTGCTCGAGGAACTGTTCACCCGGATCCATGAGGAGCTGGTGCATCTCGGACGGTGTTACGAGGAATGCCGCGGCATGGAGACGACGCTCAGTCTGTGCTGGTTCACGCCCGAATGGATGTATTTCGCGCACGTCGGCGACAGTCGCATCTATTACCTGCCGGCGGCGGGCGGCATCCGCCAGTTGAGTGAGGACGATACCTACGTGGGCTGGTTGTTCCGCAACGGGAAGCTCAACGAGCGCGAGGCCCGCGCCCATCCCCGACGCAATGTCCTCCAGAAATCGCTCGGCGGCGGCAACCAGTTCGTCTCCCCGCAGGTCGGAGCCGTGGGCTACGAATCCGGCGACGCCTTTCTCATCTGTTCCGACGGGCTGACCGACGGCCTCTACAATTCGTTGATCGAGGAGGTCCTGCGCTCCGACGAAGCCGCCCAGAACTGGAGCCAGATCGCCAGCCGGCTCGTCGACGAATCCCTCGCGCGCAGCGGTCGCGACAACACGACGGCGCTCGTCGTCCGGGTGTCATGAGCAGGCGCGTGGCATCCCAAGGCTCCTCCCCGCACCTGACCCGCCGGGGATTCCTTGCCGCGTTGCCGGTGCTCGGCCTCTCGGGCCGGGGCCGCGGCGCGTCGGGCGCTCCGCTGGAATCCGCGGCGGACTTCGGCGTGGAGATCATGACGGTGACCGGGCCCGTGCCGGCCCGGGAGTTGGGCCGGACCCTGCCCCACGAGCATGTCACCACGGATTTCCTCGGCGCCGAGCGACTTCCCGCGCCGCGCTACGACGCCGAGGCCGCCTTCGCCACGATTCGCGGTTCCTTCGCGGACCTGAGGAGCCGGGGTGTCGACACGCTCGTGGAATGCACCCCCGCCTACATCGGTCGCGACCCCGTACTGCTCCGCCGCCTGAGCCTCGCGACCGGTCTCCGGGTCGTCACGAACACGGGCTACTACGGTGCCGTCGACAACAAGTTCCTGCCCCGCCATGCCCACGACGAGTCCGTCGGGGAACTCGCCGACCGCTGGCAGGCGGAGTGGGAGCGGGGCATCGGCGACACGGGCATCCGTCCGGGATTCATCAAGCTCGGCACGGGCGCCGGTCGACTGCCGGATCTGCACGTCAAACTCCTCCGCGCCGCCTGCCGCGTCCATCGGCGCTCCGGTCTGACCATCGCCTTCCATTCGGGTGACGGCCTTGCGGCCCGGCACGAGGTGGAGATCCTCGCCACGGAGGGCGTCGCCCCTGATGCCCTGATCTGGGTTCACGCGCAGAATGATGCTGGCCCGATCCAACTCGAACTCGCCCGCCGCGGCGTCTGGGTGAGTCTGGACGGCTACAGCCTCGCGCATCGAAATCCCGAGCGGTACGTCCAGCTGCTGCTCGACCTGAAGCGGGAGGGGCTGCTTCGACGGGTGCTCGTCTCGCACGACGACGGTTGGGCGGTCGAGGGCGAGGTTCCGCGGGGCGCGACGTTGAAACTCTTCGGCAACGGAAATCCCCGACCTTATGTCAGCGTTTTTGATCGGTTCTTGCCCGATCTGCGGGAGAAGGGCTTCACCCCGGAGGACGAGAAGACGCTCCTTGTGGTGAACCCGGCCGCAGCCTTCGGCATTCGCCGCCGGCTCGCGTGAGCGTGAGGATCTTGTCGGTGCCTCGCCGCTCCAGGGGAGCGCAACCGGGTCCTGGGATCCTTGCGGTCGAACCATGACCCGCCGACCGCACGGTCGCCGCGTGGGGGCACGCGGCTTACAGCTTGCGGGCCCGGTTCCCTCGCCGGGCGGGTGGTCGCGGTGCCCGGCTCAGGGGGCGGTCCCGTTCGGCTCGGCGGCGCGCGGGGGGACGCGGGTCACCACGGGGCGTCCTTCGTCGTCCAGTTCCGGAAACCAGCGTTGCCGGTCCGCCGCATCCCCCAGCTCGGTCTTGCGGCAGCGCCGGACCAGGGCCTTGTAGAAGACGTCGGCGGTCTCCGGATCGCGGGCCTTCAACCAGCTGCCGGCTCGATAGAGCACCATCGCCGTCTCGGGATCGTTGTTGGGCAGCAACCGGGCGGCGTCCCAGGCCAGACTCGCGGCCTGGTATCGGTAATGGAACCGGACGTCGGGATCCGCGGGCTTCCCTTCCAGGCGTTTCCTTTCCGCCGCCGTGGCGCGGGCCACCCCGTTGGTCCGTTCCCCGCCCGCTTCCGCGACCTCCTGCCCGTAGTCATACTCCCCGCCCCAGATCGCGAAATCGGGAGCCAGCTCGGTGCCGAGCAGCTCGAGCCCGTTCGTGCGCACCAGGCACGCCGCCGCGAACCACCCCCGGGCACGCTCCGGGTCAGGCCGAGCCGAGTCCTGTCCCTGCGCCAGGCACTCCAGAAGTCGGGCGTGGTCGGCACGCAGGGCCCGCGGGAAATACGCGGCTGCTTCGCGACCCCGATGCGCGCGCACCAGCCGCCGGGCCAGAAGATGGCGGATCGCCCTGCGTTGAACTTCGGGAAGGTCGTGGTCCATCCACCCGGACGACAATGCCGACTCGTCCCGGGGTTCCGGCGCTGGCGCGGTCGGGGATTCCCGGCCCCCGGTTCGGACCGCCTTGGGCGCGGCTTCGGGCCAGTGCGCGTCGACGTACCGTCGCAACTCGTCGACGGTCAACACCCGCTCGGCGACGTGGGCCGCGTCCTGCCAGAATCCCGCGCGCAGGAGTGCGTCGAGCGATTGCACGAACTCCCCGCGGCTCAGGCGCAACACCCCGAGCTCCCCCAACGCCTGCCGCCGTCCCTCGACGTTTGTTTCGTCGCCATCCGGCACGTACAGACTGTCGACGAATCCCGGTGGGGCGTGGCGCGGACGGGGTTCGGGTTCGACCGGCATGGCGTGGACGACCCGGGCCAGTTCCGCCGCCGCCTCGTCCGGACGTCCCTCGCGCAGCATCAGTTTCGCCCGGACCCAACCCGCCACGGGCGAATCGGCGGCGAGATCGATCCAACGGCGCGCGGATTCCCACGCCCCGACCTGATAGGCGAGCAGTGCCATCTGTTCCGCCAGGGGAACCTCCGCGGCACCGGTGGCGTCGATGGTGTCCAACCAGTCCTCGGCGCCCCGGCGGGACTCCGGGGCATTGTCGGACCAACCGGACGACCAGGATTGATCCGCCAACGCCCACGCCGTCACTACCCGGCGAAACGCGGGGTCGCGCGCCACCGCCAGCCGGGTCTCCGGCTTGGAAGCCAGGACGCGTTCGCACGTGTACCGGATCGAGTTCAGGGCCGAGTTCGTGTCCCCCGCGGCGTATTGGTCCAGGTAGAGCTGGAGGGCCTGCACCAGGTCGTTCGTCCGCAGCCGCAACTGGCCCTCCCAACCGAAGCTCGCCGTGGCAAGGCCCGGGGTGTCGGCGTACCCCGTGCGGACCAGGCGGCGCGTTTTTGCGTAGTAATCCGCGGCCTTTCCCGGGTCGGCGTCGTGCCACGAGCGGCCCAGCATGTAGGCGGCCCAGACGGACTTGAACCGACGGGCCTCGGCGGGAAGGGTCAGCAGCGTGCTCCAGGCGGCCCGGGCCTCGTTGGTGCGCGATTCGCTCCAGGCCTCGGCACCTCTCAGGTACTGGGCGAACTCGATCGGAAGGGCCGCCGGCGTCTCCCAGGTTGCGAGCTCCGGTCGGTGGCGTCGGAACGTGCCCGGCGTCGTCGGTCCATCCGGGGTGCCCGGTTCCTCGGGGTGCGCGTTCGGTCCGGCAGACCCGGCTTCCCACTCGGCCACGGCGGTTCGGTGCTCCTCCACGTCTGCCCGGCGGCGACTGAATTCAAGGACGACCTGGGCCGTGACATTCGTGTCTGTACCGCGCGAGCCCAACGCCCGACGAAGATCGCTGATTTCCACCCCCAGCGTGAACGCCCGGTACGACATGTCTTCCGCGGTCGGGACATGGACGATCCCGGCGGGGGCCGGCAGTTGCAGCCGATCGAGCTCGCGTCGGAACTGGACGTGCGGCGCCTGGAGAACCGCGTGTTCCCGGTCCTGGAGCAGCGAATTCGGAAAGAAGGGGCCGCACGCGAACAACGTGCCCATGGCCGCCACGGCGCCGGCGACGAACACCGCGGCGGTCCGGGTCCGGGTGCGGTGTCGCGGCGGTTCCGGGGAAATGGAAACGCTTCGCGAACCGCGCGGCCGGACCACCAACCCCGACCCGGACGTCCGCCGCATGAACGTGAGGGTAGGCGTCCCACGTCCCTTGGGCCCGGGGCCCTCACCGGGCGAGCCTTCCGCGCTGTTCGGTTCAGGGGTTGGCGTGGTCGAACTCCGCGAACGGAGCCGCAGGATGGGGAATGCACTCAAGGGATACCTCGGCGTCGAAGCGCATCCAGCCGATAGTCAGTGCGCTGCCGACGGGCAAGCGGCAAATGGCGTTGGTGAACAAGATTTCCACCGAACCAACCTCCACCGCCTCGAATCCCCGGATCGCATCGCGTGCGACGAGGCGGGCTTCGCCCGGTTTTCCCCAACGAACCCGCACGGAGGCCGGTCCGCCGAAATCCGCGTCGCCCTCGTTGCGAAGCTGGATCTCGACCAGGCGGGCGTCGCGGCCATCGGCCCCGGACGTCGGGCCGGCGAACAGGCGGGCCTGCGGCGATCGCCCGGCCATCACCGCCGCCAACGTGGGCCAGCGCCAATTCAGCCGGTCTCCCTCCACGGGCAGCCGATACCAGATCACGCCGCGCATCGCCTGCGGTCGGCGCCGGGTCCAATCGGCCACCAGTTGTCCGAGACGAACCGGATCGGCCCCGATCTCGCGGAGTTGGCTCCCCTCGGGACGCGCGGCAGGGGGACCCTCCGCCGAAGCACCCAGGTAACGGCCCGAACCGTCGAACGCGACCAGATAGCCGTACGTCGGGAGGGCCACGCGGAAGGGTACTCCCAACCGCGCCGCGGCATCGACCCAGAGCCGCGCCCGTTCCGGATCGCACAGCTGGAATGGCGCGTAGGGCCCCGATGGTCGTTCCACGGAGTGCACCTGAAGGACATATCCGTCCGCCGCGCGCGCCAGGCCCGCGAACTCGCGTCGTTTCAGCCAGCTTGGCAGGGCGGTGATGTGAAGGGGCGTCGGCGTCAGCGTCCCGCGCAGCGATTCCACCCAGTCCCGGTAGCCTCCCAGCCGGCTCTCGGCACAGTCGAAGTCCAATTGGAATTCCGCCGGCGCAACGCCGCCGCGCCGGGCCGTGCCCAGAATCCCGACCGCCGCGTCGCGGAGTAAGGCGAAGACCGCATCGTTCGTCCGAAACGGCCCCGCGAATCCCCCGACCCGCAACGCCACCCCAACGGGACCTCGTGCGGCGCGACACGCCTCGAAATCAACCGCCACCTGGGTCAGCTCGGGCCGGCCAGCCCGCCATCCCACCTCCCCCGCCAGCACGATCACGGAGGCAAAGCTCGCTCCGCGCTCCCGGACCGCGTTCGTCACCGCCGGGCCCCAGGCTCGTTGCCACACATAGACCGATTGCGGCACTTCACCGCTGACTTCGGGGTGCCGCCCGCACCCCGTTCCCCCCAACCATGGAGCCAACAACAGCATGCCCCATCGCAGGACACCCAAATGCGTCGAGTTTCGGTTCATGCCGTGTGTGGGGCGCCGGGTTGGGCGACCGTTCGATCCAGCTTTGCCCTCCCCGCCTCGGGGCCGCCCACCGGCCATGAACCCGCTCCGGCCATGGCGATCCAACCTGTCCGGATTGGCAGTCGTCCCAGAGGCGCCTTCGCTACGAGTCATTTCGAGTCCATGGCGTGCCTCGACCCGTTCCGGGCTCTCGACCATTTCGCACGCGTGACATCAGCCTACAACACCCTCCGGGGACCGTCAGGCTTCGCGTGCCCCCCCCAGCGGCCCGGCGAGCCAGGGTGGGGCGGGAGGAGCCGGTGGTTTGACTTTGGCCGCCCGTCCACGAGCGGTTTTGCACGGTCAAGGTAGGGTAGAAGGTAGGGAAGCTTGCCCATCGGAGGGCTCTCGCGATCCTCCAGCACACCACCTGCCCTTGCCATGCGATGAAACACCCGGGAAATAATCTGTCATTACCACATAAAAAGACTGGCTTCATAAAGTAATCAACCGCGTCCAAGTACCTGTGCATTCGTTGTGGCGGCCTTCGTATGTGGATCATCTCTGGGTTAGAAAACCCCGGGGAGATTATCGTTTTCTTCATTATACCTCACAAAAAGACTGTCTTAATAATGACTGAGCCTTGGTAAAAAGTCTGTCTCTGTGCGTCGGGGGATTGATTCGGCAAGGGCAAGGAGGACTCGGACGGGGGACGTCGGGCCAGGGCAAGGGGACTTGGCCGAACGGTGCGGTGGGGTGGGGGTGGATGGGGGGGCACCGGGGACGCGATGGTTGCGGAACGTGGCGCCCGATGTCCGCGGCAACCGGAGGCTGGCCCACGGGGTGATCGAGGCATGACCGGAGTCGGAGCCGTGCGTGATTTGGATGTGCGCGGGTTCCGACTTCCCCGAGAGTCCGATCCACACGTCGGCGAGCGTCCTTACACCATGTCGAAATGTTCCAAACCCTGTTCGTCCTCCTCGACCGCCAGCGCTGCCCGGGCGGGCATCGGGTTCGGGAGTGCCCTGGCGATCACCATCTCCTGGACCGCGAACAAGTCGCTGGTCTGGGCGATCATCCACGGGCTCCTGTCGTGGATCTACGTGGTCTACTACGCGCTGCGATACCACCAAGGCTGAGTCAGTCCACGGGCTTCAGCATCAGATAGTCGAGGCCGAACATATACGCGGGAACGGCCTTTGGGTTGGCACCAACGACCGTGACGACGAGTTCATTGTCGCCGGCCTTGAGTGCAAACTCGCCGAGGAGCCGTTCCTCCGTGGGACGCACCTCGGGAAGGTAGAAATCGAAGGGTTGCTCGATGGTCCGGCCGTTGATGGCAAGACGGTGGGTGCCGTAGTCGCGAGCGGCGAGGAAGCGGGCGAGGACCCGGTAGGTCCCGGCGCGCGGGGCGGGGAAGGCCAGCCGGAGCTGGTCGCCCGGTTTCATGCCGGCATGCCACCAGAGCTGCTTTTCGCCGCTGATGCCGGCCCATTCCTGGGCTTCGGCGGTGCCGCGGACCGCGAGGATGCGGAGGGATTCGCCCTCGATGGCGCCGGGCACGCGGGGAGGGACGTACGGCGCTAGGGGGCGGACGACGGCCTGTTCGGCGCGGATGGGGGGGAAGGCATCGGAACCGCCCGGGCGCGCGTACCAGTAGGCCACGACGGCCATGTTGACGCGGCAGGACGGGTGCCAGTGCCAGAGTTCCATGTCGAACCGAAGGCTCTTCGCGAAGGGGATGCGGTCGAGGACATGGAAGCGATTGACGCTGGTGCGTCCGAAATTGCCGGGGCCATCGCAGCGGGGTTGCGCGTGGAAGGCATGGGTGAAGGTCTCCGACCAGCACCAGGCGTAGCCGTAGTAGTCCTCGGTGCCGGTCCCGAAGTGGCTGGGGAAGGACTCGCCGTCGACGTAGATCTTCTCGTCGCCCTCGCCCCACCAGTCGCGGACGGGGTTGTCGATGGCGAAGGAGACACCGGCAAACACGCCTCGACCGGTGGCGTTCAGGTAGTTCCAATCGATCATGGGTCGTGAGGGAACATCCCATTGGATACGCCACTTCGCGTGGAAATGGAGCGAATCAGCGGTCCAACGGTGTTCGCCCAAGCCCAAGGTTCCGGCGAGACCGACCGGGGCGGTCCCGTGGTTGACGAGTTCGATGACGGCGGATTCGCGAAACGGCATGTACCAGCGGGAATTCAGTTCGCCCTGCCGGGTCATCCCAAGGGGCAGGGTGTCGAAGGTGGCGAGGCCCGGTGCGTGGCCGAAGAAATCGCCGAGCGGCGTCTCGACGCAAGGTTCGCCGTCGAAGGCGATCCTCAGGATCAAACCGCGGAGGGCCGCCTCGGGTTGGGTGGCCGACAGGCGGACGAGGCACCGGGTGATGGCGGCCGGGCCTTCGAGCTTCTGCCGGATGGATTCGCCGGCGGGAATCTCGAACTGGAATTCCTCGGTGCGTTCGGCTCCGGGAATCGGGATCGAGCGCGGGTCCGAAAGCTGCCTGGCGAGTCGCTCGAGGCGGGGACCCAGGGCCTGGATCCGGGTGCCATCGAAGGACTCGACCGGCGTGCCGGGGGGATACGTCCGGTAGTTGACGTGGTAATAGAATTCGCCCTTGTCGCTGGTGATCAGGCAGTGCCGGGCGTAGGGGATCGGGAAATAGAGGTTCCAGCCCTTGCTGTATTCGCCGGCGATGGGGCGGGGCAGCCCGTTGAACTTTCCGCCCAGCAGGTCCGTCATGGGTGCCTCGAGCACGGGTTGGCGGGCGCCATCGAGGTACACGCGCAGGGTCCCGGCGGGGTTCGCGGACCAGATGCGCACGACGGCACCCGGGCCGGCGGCATCCATCATGACGTATTCCCGGCGTCCGTCGCGGTTCTCGACGCGCAGGTAATGGCCGGCATCGCCGTTCGCGAACCAGTCCTCGGTGGTGGGATTGGCGGGGGACTTGGATTTCGGATCGTAGGACGAGAACTGCCGGCAGGTGTAGGGCGGGTCGGGGAAGGTGGCGAGCCCGGCGAGGTCGGTCATCTCCTCGATCAACGAACCGGTCGTGATCGGGGCCGCGCCGCAGGTCGGCGAGGCGATGGACACAACGACCGCGGCGGTGGCAAGGACAAGGAGGAGGTGGTGGTGGAAGTGGAAGTGGCAGGCGGAAGGACCCATGCGGCTCATGGCGTCACGACGATGCGCGTCCGTCCCGGCGCGGCGAGGGAATGGTGGCGAGTTGGCCGGGTCGACGGTAGCGTCCGCGGGTCCACGCTTCATCTCATGAGATTCATGATCACGCCTACTTGGTGCCGGCTCGCCTTCCTGGCCGGCGTGCTGACGTTCGCAGCCACGGCTTCCGCGACGGAGTTTCCGCAGGCCACGAAGGTTGAACCGCAACCGCTGCGGGCGCAGGTCCGGCGGGTGGTGGAGGCGATGGATTACCTGGGGTTTCCGTTGTCGGACGCGGACCGGAGGGAGCTGGGGGAGGCCATGGCCCGGGAGGATGCCGGGGCCTCGCGGGAGGGCGTGCAGCAGGTGATGGACCGGCACGCGCTGTTCGGGGTTCACATCAACCCCGAGATGCGGGTCAAGGTCAGCCAGGGACCGGCGCGCGCCGTGCTGGCGGAGCAGGGCTGGGCGCAGTTCCTCGTGAAGGTCCACAACGAGGCGGGGACGACGGCGGAATTGAAGGCGGCCAGCGTGAACGCGGGGGAGGTGCACCGGCGGGACGGGGACCGGCGGCCCCTGGGGCGCGGGGATGATCTGTGGCTCGACGTGCAGATGTTCAACGGCCAGCCGCTGAACGCGAAGCTGGGCGGGCTGGAGCTCGAATATCGGATCATCCAGCTCTACGCGCGGGACGCGGGCCAACGGGAGGCGAGCCTGTCCTTCAACGTGGGGCAGGGCACGCAGGACATCGGGTTCCGGAACGAGGCAGCGGTCCTGTTCGAGTGCCAGCCGGCGCGGGAGGTGGTGTTGCGGGTGAAGGACGAGCACGGCAAACCGACGACGGCCTCGTTCGAGATCCGGGACCGGGCCGGGAGGGTGTATCCGTCGCAGGCCAAGCGGCTGGCGCCGGATTTCGCGTTTCATCCCCAAGTGTACCGGGCGGATGGCGAAAAGATCCGGCTGCCGGTTGGCGAGTACACGGTGGATTTCAACCGGGGTCCGGAATCGATTCCGGAGCGGCGGGCGGTGACGGTGGGCCCCCGGACGCGGGAGCTGGCGTTTCAGGCGAAGCGCTGGATCGATCCGTCGCGGCTGGGCTGGTGGTCCGGCGACCACCACATCCACGCGGCGGGTTGCGCGCACTACGTGAAACCGACCGAGGGCGTGCACGCTCCCGACATGCAGCGGCACATCATGGGCGAGGACCTGAAGGTGGGCGCCAATCTGACGTGGGGGCCGTGCTTCGACTATCAGAAGCAATTCTTCACCGGCAAGGACGACAAGGTGTCCCGCTATCCGTACCTGCTCCGGTATGACGTCGAGGTGTCGGGCTTCGGTTCGCACGAGAGCGGGCATCTGTGTCTGCTTCGGTTGAAGGACCAGATGTATCCCGGCGGCACGTCCAAGGACCACTGGCCGAAGCTCGGATTGAACACCTTGAAGTGGGCCAAAGCCCAGGGGGCCCTGGTGGGACCGGCGCATTCGGGCTGGGGACTGGCGACGCAATCGGAGGAGCTCCCGAACTACGAGGTGCCGCCCTTCGACGGGATCGGGGCGAACGAGTATATCGTGGACGTGACGCACCGCGTGCCGGGGCCGCAGGGCGGAACGGTGCCCCTGGTGGACTTCATCTCGACGGTCGACACGCCGTACGTCTGGGAGCTGAACATCTGGTACCACACGTTGAACGTGGGCTACCGGACGCGGATCAGCGGGGAGACGGACTTTCCCTGCATTTATGGCGAGAAGGTGGGCCTGGGCCGCAGCTACGTGCAACTCGACGGGAAACTCGACTACAACGAATGGTGCGAGGGCATCCGCGCGGGCCGGAACTACGTCGGGGACGGACGCAGCCATCTGCTCGGGTTCAAGGTCGAGGACCAGGGCATGGGCGTGGGTGACAGCACCCTGAAGCTGCCCAAGGCGGGCCCGGTGACCGTGACGGCCAAGGTCGCGGCCATGCTGCCCGAAGCCTTGAATCCGCACTTTTCCCGGCAGACGCGCGCGGTGCCCCCCTGGGGTGGTTCGGGAACGCGCCCGTTCTGGAGCGTGGAATGGGCGCGCATCGGCCAGACCCGCAGCGTTCCGGTCGAGGTCATCGTCAACGGCTATCCGGTGGCGCGGAAGGAGATCGTGGCCGACGGACGGCTCGAGGACGTGCGCTTCGAGGTGCCGCTCGCGAAGAGCAGTTGGGTGGCCCTGCGCATCCTGCCGTCGTCGCACACGAACCCGGTGTTCGTGGAGATCGGCAACCAACCCATCCGCGCATCGGTGCGGAGCGCCGAATGGTGCCTCGCCGGCGTGAAGAAGTGCCGGGAGCAAAAGGAGCGCTTCATGGACGCGGACGAGATCGCGGACTTTCATGCGGCCTACGACCACGCACAGCGGGAGTACGAGCGGCTGATCGAGGAATGCCGGCTCGCTCCGTAGGCCTGAATCAGACAGGCTCGGGCTATGAAAACGTGGCCGGGAGTCCGTCGTGTCCCAGTCTCGCAGTACCCGCCCGGCAACGGGGATCGTCCGGCCTGGGGTCGAAGGTTCCCGGTCGTCCTTCCCGCGACGCTGTGCGCGGTGCTGGCGGTGTTGGTGCTCGGCCCGATGCGGGGGTCGTCCGCGGCGCCGGCGGCAGGCGGCGCGTTCCGATTCGAGCGCACCCTGCCGCGGGCCGTGCTGGAGAACTATCTGTCGCGGTCGATCACCATGGAGGGGTTGCTGAACGGACGCGGCGACCTGGACGACAACGTCCGAATGTTGCGGGAGACCGGGGCGAAATTCATCGGGCGCGCGCTTTGCCTGTGGGGGGACGAGGGAAACCTGGCCGCGAACCTGCAGCGGGCGCGCGAGCAGGCGCCCCGGGTGCACGCGGTCGATCCGGAAATGATCCTGCAGGCCTGCGTGTTCGAGATCGTGACGACGCAGGTGGATGGGGTGCTGGTGCCCGAACGGGCGTTCCGGGCACTAGGACTGCCGGTGGAGACGCGGACGTTCCGCTACCGCGACATGCTCTACCCGAACGGACGGTTCAAGGACCACTGGCGGACAGGACAATCGGTGCCGGACGTAAGCCGACCGGAGACGCAGCTTTGGTTCTACCATCTGGCGACGTCCTTCATCGACGCAGGGTGCGAGGCCATCCATTTCGGGCAGACCGAAC
This sequence comes from uncultured Verrucomicrobiota bacterium, assembly GCA_964608505.1. Taxonomy (GTDB): domain Bacteria; phylum Verrucomicrobiota; class Verrucomicrobiia; order Limisphaerales; family CAIMTB01; genus CAIMTB01. The sequence goes on along the minus strand of CAZSOV010000011.1, from coordinate 14,165 downwards.
TGATGAACGGCAACGACAAGGCCCTGCACCACTACGCCCGGGTCCTGGGGCTGATCCGGGCCTACGCCGGGGAGCACGCGCGGCGTCGCCTGGTGTTGTGCGACTCCCACGTGCCGAGCGGGGGCCTGGTGAAGGACGGTGTGCTGTTGATGGACTTCCATTCTTTCCCCCTGCGCATCATGGAGCTGCCCGACCGCCCGCAGGAGGCGACCTTGAAGGTGGGATTCTCGGACGGGATCTACGGACGCAGCAAGGGGGGCCGGACCTTCAGCGGCTGGAGTTGCGAGCACCTGCCGTACCTCGTGGAGATCGACAACTGGGGCGTCAGCCAGCGTCCCGGCGAAGCGGGCGTCGGGAGCATCTGGATCTGGGGCTACGACGAGATCACCTGGTTCGCGCACCAGCCCCGGGACTATCGGGCGCGCTGGCTGCGCGAATCGCGCGACTGGGTGCGGCGGACCGACACGAACGGATTCCTCCAGATGCCGGGCAGCCGGACGCTCGTGTCCCCGCGCGACGCCCTGCGGTGGTACCACGCGAATCGTCCGGGGCCGGCGACCCCGAACGGATTCGGGGACGAGGACGCGATCCGGGCGATCTGGGCCGCGCATCCTCCCGGGGAGTAGGCGAAGACCGGCCCCGACTCCGACCGTCCGGCGGGCCGGCTACCGCGCCGGGGGCACCCAGAAATCGTCCCACTTCAACCCGCACTCGCCCACGATCTGGACCGTGTAATCCAGATTGCCGAGATCGTCCTTGCCGCCGTTGTTGGTTCCGAAGGTGAACTTCACGCCCGCCGCCTTGGCCTCGCGCACGAAGGTCGCGCTCGGCAGCCGGAACCGGGCGTTGATCTCCATCGCGATTTTCTTCCGCGCCGCGGCCTCGATCACCTTCCTCCGGCGCTCGGGAGTCCACAGCCGGTCGTAATCCGCGGCGATCTCGGCGGGCAGGAACGTCGGGTTGACCCAGACCTGGATGGGTTCGCTTTCGAGGATCCCGACCGTGCGGCGCACGAGCAGATCCATGAAGGTCTGGGGATCCCCGACCTTCGTTTCCTCGGGAATCCAGAGCCGCATGCGCCGGCCCTGGTCGTCGACGAGGGTCATCGCGTCGGTGAACACGTAGTCGAAGCGGGCGATGGCCTCCGGCGAGAAGAGTCGGATCCATTCCCGTCCCTCGGCCTGCAAGGCGGTGTAGAACAGGGGATGTCGGGCTTCGCGCTCGGCGGCGAGCAGGGTGGCGTCGTTGGTCACCGCGAAGCCGAGCCCGCCGTTCACGGCGATGCCGGCGCCGATACCGGTGCGAAACTGGCGCCGTGCCACGTCGGCCAGCGTGAGCCCGCCCTTGAGATGCGTGTGCAGATCGAGCACGGGATAGTTGTCCGCGTGCAACCTGGCCAGTGCAGCCGAGATCGGCGAGGGCACCGCTCCGCCGACCACGAGGGGCGCAGGCAGGGAGCGGACCCGGATCCGTCGGAACGCGACCTTGCTGCCGGGGTCATGGCACTGGAGGGCGAAGGTGCCGCGCGAAAGCTTCCGTCCCGCGTAACCCCCGGTCGGCGCCTCGTCCGGTTCGAGATAATCGACGGTTTGCACGTCGTTCACGTGGATGATCACGCGCCGGCCCTGGACCGAGATCCGGAGCTGGAACCATTGATCGTCCTGCACCAACTGCCGGTAGACGTTGCGAATGCCGTACAGGCTGCCCGTGCGCTTGTTCTCCCGGTAGCCCCCCGCGCCGGTCGCGCTGTTGTTGACCTGCACCTCGTAACCCGCCGTCGGCCAGTCCTTGTCCTGGAATCGAGTATGAAAATAGATCCCGGAATTCGCCCCCGGCTGCGCCTTCACCTCGGCCTCGAATTCGAAATCCTGGAACTCCGAACCCTGCACCGGTCCCGAGTAGAACAGGTGCGAGCGCGGTCCGGCACAGACGATGGCGCCCTCGGCGACCTGGAACGAACCCGGGGCCTCGTTGGCGCGCCAGCCGTCCAGGGTCTTCCCGTCGAACAGATCCACCCAGTCCCCCTCGGCCGCCCCAAGCACGCCTGCCAAGGCCAGGAAACACGACGTCGATACCGCCCGGATCCGCCGACGCAGAAGCCACTTCACGCGTGGACCGTAGGCCCGCCCCGAATCCGCGGTCAACGCGCCGGACGCGGACCGGGGACGGAAACGCGCCATGATGTGGGGCCCATGTGGGGCCCACGACTGCCTAGTCGCGGCCTTCGCGGTTACGACCCAGCCCTTCGCGCACCCGGACCGCGTTGCCGACGACGTGACGAGGCGGACCCTTTGCGTTCGCCACATACGCTCCGCCTCCGTGCGTCGGCAGCTACGAGGGGCCGCAACGGGTCGGTGCGCCGGGAGCCGGTTCCTTGCAGGTCCCCAGGAACAGGTCGCGCAGCGCCGACTTTCGGGCCGGATTCCAGGCCAGGTACAGATCCCCGCGCGGCGGTTGTTCCAGTCGTTTCAGGACGACGCCGGGATGCGGCAGGGCCGCCAGGGATTCCGGCACCAGGCCGACGCCGCAGTTGCCGGCCACCAGGGTGAGCAGCGTGTGTCCCCGGTCCGCTGCCTGGACCAGGCGGGGACGAAAGCCGGCCTCGGCACAGGCCTTGGCGACCAGGCGTGCGGCGCCCGGAAACGCCGACTCCGAGATGGTGAGAAACACGCCCCCGGCGAGGGCCCGGATGGGGAGCACCCGCCGCCGGGCGGACGGATGTCCCGCCGGGAGGGCCGCCACCCAGGCGCATTCGCCCACCTTGCGACGTGCCAGTCCCCAGACCTCGGCCTCCTCGCCGAACCCGATGAACCCCGCGTCGAGGCGCCCCTCCGCCAGGCCGGTCGCCTGCTGGGCCGCCGTCCAATCGAAGAGATTCACCGCCGCTTCGGGAGCCAGCCGGTGGAAGCGTTCCATCGCGCCGGGGACCATGCCATGGAAGAGGCCCCAGACATACCCAAGGTTCAGGGGGCCCCGCGTTCCGTCCTCGAGCGCGCGGATGGCACGCACGGCGTCGTCGCTTCGGCTCAGGATCGAACGCGCCTCCGCGAGAAACTCGGTTCCCGCCGGGGTGAGGCGGACGCCACGCTGGCTTCGTTCCAGGAGCACGACGCCGATCTCGTCCTCGAGCTGGCGCACCTGCCGGCTCAGGGAGGGTTGGGCGACGCGCAGCAGCGCCGCGGCCCGGGTGAAATTCAGGGCCTCGGCCACCGCCACGTAGTATCGCAGGTGCCGCAGTTCCACGCGCCCCACGATGCCCGGGCGGCATGGACACGCGAGCCAGGAAGTATTGGCCGCGCGCCGGATTCCCCGGTTACCTGCGCACCATGAACTGGTCTTCCCACTTCGCCGCCCGGACCCGCCTCATGAACCGCTCCGCCGTCCGCGATCTGCTCGCCGCCGCCTCGCGCCCCGACCTCGTCTCGTTCGCCGGCGGCCTCCCCGCGCCGGAGTTGTTTCCCGTGGACGCCCTGCGGGCCGCGTGCGACGAGGTCCTGACAAGGCATTCCGCTGCCGCGCTTCAATACGGAGAGACGGCGGGAGTGCCGGAGTTGCGGCGGTGGATCGCCGAACGGTGTTCGCGGCCCGGCTTCGTGGTGGAACCGGGCCAGGTCGTGATCACGACCGGGGCCCAGCAGGCGCTCGATCTCGTGGGTCGTGTGCTCCTCGATCCGGGCGACCGGGTGCTCGTGGAAGATCCGACGTATCTCGCCCTCCTGGGTGCCTGGCGACCCCTCGGGGTGGAGTTCGTCACGGCGCCCGCCGATACGGAGGGCTGGCTCCCGGACCAGTTGCCGGGCGTGGGAGCGGGAGTGGGAGCGGGAGCGGGAGGGCCCGTGCCGAAGCTCGCCTATCTCATCCCCAATTTCCGAAATCCGTTGGGCACCTCGCTGTCGCCCGGACGGCGGCGCACCCTCCTCGAGTGGGGGCGCCGGCAGGGCGTGGGCGTCGTCGAGGACGACCCCTACGGCGAACTTCGTGACGAGGGGACGCCCGAAATCCCGTCGCTCCTGGAACTCGACGGGGCCATTTCGGTGTCCGGTCCGGGGGGAGCGCGGGGTGCGGTGATTCACTGCGGCACGTTTTCGAAGGTCCTGGCCCCGGGCTTGCGGGTGGGCTGGATCGTGGCCCCGGAGCCGGTGGCGGATCGGATCGTCCTGGCGAAACAGGCTGCCGACCTGCACACCGGCACCTTTGCCCAGCACGTGGTGCTGGAACTGCTTCGGCGCGACGTGCTGGCCGAGCAACTGCCCCGTCTCCGGACGGTCTATCGGACCCGCCGGCTCGCCCTCCTGGAGGCACTCGCGAGGCATCTGCCGGAGGGTACCACGTGGACACGTCCCGCGGGCGGCATGTTCGTGTTCGTGACCCTGCCGGGGGAGATCGAGGCGACGCGGGTTCTGCCCGCGGCGCTGGAACGCGGCGTGGCCTTCGTGCCGGGCGAGGCCTTTCACGTGGGGAACGCCGGACGCAACACCCTCCGGCTGAACTTCACGCACGCCAGCCCGGACCGCATCGAACTTGGGGTCCGGCGCCTGGCCGAGGCCATTGGAGTCACGGCTCCCGGTCGGACAATCGATTCCAGTCGTCCGGCGTTGCCGCGGCCTTCTGGTGTTCCATCAGCATCCGCCATGAATCCTGTCTGACCAAAAGGGCTTCCAGGTGCACGAAGCTCTCCTGGCGGTGGCCTTCGCCGTCCTCGGCGACGTACCGGAAGATCCCGGTTTCGTGCGCGGTGGTCTCGTCCCCCCAGCGCTGGCCGAACCGGAATTCGACGGTGGCTTTCCGCCTGCCGGCTTTCGTGTCCACGAACCCCTGCTTCCATCCCTCCAGCGCCTTGGCCAGTGGGTACGAGGTGGCCCTGCTGCCGGAAACCAGCACGCCCTCCGGGTGGCAGGTCGCCCGATACCCTTCGAAGTCGCCCTCCCTGACCGAACGCGCCACCTCGGCCCAGTAGGCATTCAACCCGGCGAGCCGCGCGCGCTCCTTCCGGCGACGGTCCATGATCTCCAGCGGGCGATCCGGCATCCGCGCCTCGTCGACGAACCGCGCGACATCGCGCAACGCGATGACCCGGTACCCCTCGCGATGCAACCAGGCCATGTATTCCTCGAACTTCTCCCGGGGCGTGTTGACCCAGGGATGCTCGTGGTCCGGCACGCCATGGAACTGAAGCACGGCGATCCGGCCCTTCCCGCCCCGGGCAACGGCCTGCTTCAGGCTGTCCAGCGACCAGTCCGGACGGGCGTCCCCCGTCGTCGGGATGAGGAGCGGATGATCGAGGCCGGGCTCGAAGGCGATGCCGCCACCCTCCTTGTAGGGCACCTCGGGCTCGCCGCCCCGGCGGGCGAAGCGGATGCCGGCCTGCCGCAGAACGGACAGGGCGTTCGTATGAAACGCGTTGCCGGGCCACGCGAAGCTGATGGGCCGCGGGATGCCATGTTCCCGGCAGCGCGCGTCGATGCCCTCGAGCTGTTCGGCGAGGCGCGCAAAGGTGATCGCCGTGATCCCGAGATGGTCGCGGGTGTGGTTGCCGATCTCGAAGCCGTCCCGGTGCAGTTCGGCGATCTGTTCCCACGTCATGTAGTCCTTCTTGTTCGTGCGAAAGCTGAACCCCTCGGTGATGAAGAACGTGGCGCCGAAGCCGTACTTCTTGAGCAGCGGACGCGCCACGGAGTGGTGGGACGCCACCGAGTCGTCAAAGGTCAGAACCACCAGCTTTTCAGGGACCGGCTCGGCGCCGCTCACGGCGACGGCGACGGCGACGGCGACGAGCGACCAGGCCAACAGGGGGAGGAGGGAGGAGTGGAGCTTCATGCGGATGCCGGGGAAGTTCCGCGAGATCACAGCCCCGGCGCCGGGCGGCGTCCAGCCCGGTCTGGCCCCCCGGCTTTCCGTGCGTTGACTCAAATGGAATGACACCGAAGGGGCGGACGCCCGGAGGGCGTCCGAGTCCGCACGCCGTGACGTGGACCGCCGGGACGGACTCCGCCAGGGAGCACCTGCCGTGGCGGTCCGTCCCCCCTGCCAGCCGCCCTGCGCCGCGCCTCCGGGGAGCGGGACCTGTAACCTTTGTCACGGGATGTTGCTGAACCTCGCGTGAAGACGCTCCGAGCACGACGAGTCGCGGTCCCGTTCGCCCTTCTTTGGTGCGGCCTGTGTTTTGCCGCGCTCGCGCCGGCCCGCGCCCAGGACGCCGAGCTCAACACCCGCCTGCTCCGTGGCGTCGTCCGATTCGCGAACGCCCACCCGGAGATCATCGCCCGCCTCGGCCCACCGGGGAACGAGGGCATCACCTCGTTCGGCCTGCGGGCCGACTCGCTGGAGCCCCGCCCCGGCCTCGTGGCGTCCACGGTGCCTCCCGTGCTCGACAAGCTTGGCAACCCCTACGACCTCGTGTTGCAGGCCGGCACCGACGACGCCTCGGCCATCGCCTACACCATCCAGCCGTACGTCTACCTCGACTCCGACCGCGAGCAGTTGTTCTTCCATCCCGTGTCGACCCCGCCGCTCGTGGCGGGGCCGGATCCGCAGCCCCTGGACATCGCCGAATGCGTGGGGCTGCTCGAGTTGCGTTTCGTCGATGCCGCCGGGAATCCGGCGGCGGTGGACGACGTCAGCGGTTCGGCCTCCGACGGCGTGGCGACAGCGATGCTGCACACGGTGCCGGCGGGCAGTACCCGGGCCCACTGGGTCGTGCCGGTCGGGAAGCTGAGCATCGTCCTCCAGTTCCGTCGTGGCGCGGATCTGTACGCCAACCAGATCCTTCACTCGCTCGTGGTCGAGACCAACGTCGCCTGCGACGAGGTCCTCGCCCTCGATCTCGTCGTTCCGGGGGCTTCCGATCCGGGGCGCATCGTCGGTCGCGTCGACATGCAGGGCGAGTTCGAGTGGAGCACCGAGGGCTTTCCCGCCATCGGCCTCCTCGGACGCACCGCGGTGTTTTCCCTGGGTCCCCACGGCAATCGACGCTGGGACTTCGTAGCCGGCGACAACGATACCCGCCCGGCCTCCGGCGCCTTCGAGCTCGAGAACCTCGTGCCCACCGACGCGGAATCCCCGCCGGCGCCCTGGCGGGTCTGGACCGAGCTCCACTTCCGAACCCACCGCCGGTTCGAGTACTTCGTCTCGCCCCAGTTGGGGCATGGCGTCCACAACGCCGGAGTGAACGTCGTCGCGGGGGAGAGCTCCGATCTGGGCGCGACCTTCGAATTCCGCCCCGGCACGTTGCACGGTGCCATCGTGCTGGCCGGACCGCCCGACACCGCCGCCGCCAAGTCCGCCCTCCGTGGCGTCCAGCGTCCGGACGATTTCCACGGCGTCGATGCGCGCGGCATCCCGAACTCGACGGGTGCGGCGGGCATCAACCAGTCCCACATCGTCGCCACGGGGGTGGACCGATTGGCGGAGGGCGCGACCTTCAGTGCCTCGGGAGGCAGCGCCTTCGCCGCGTTCCCGGGCGACTTCAACGCGGAGCGTGGGGCGTTCGAGGGCGACTACGAGCTCGTCGTGGCGGGTCTGGCGGGGGAGCCGAGCGTCTGGCAGCAGGATCTCCTTCGGCTCGTGCTCTACACCCCGAACCTTCCGGATGTTCCCTATGTGAACCAGGGTTTGACGGTGATCGACCGGGCCGCCCCCGAGCATGAAGTGGCCCCGGGTCAGCGGGTCGCACGGGATCTCCGACTGGGCTTGAGCGAGGTTTGCATCCGGTTCCGTTCCGGCGACCGGCGCTTCTACGCCCCGCGCGTGTTCTACACCAGCAAGGGCGCGTTCGAAGGTCTGGATTTCGAAGGCCGGCCTCGCAAGTACGAGGTGGCCTTCGACGATTCCTACGGCATCCCGGTCGCCAAGGACGACGCCGGGCGCGAGGGCGTCGTGACACTCTACCTCCCCCAGGGCGATTATACCCTCCAGCCCGCCGTCACGGTCCTCGACGACGCGGGCCAGGAAACCACCACGGGTCTGGAACCCATCCGACTGTCCGTCGGCGCCCGACAGCGCCTGTGCCTCGAGGAATGCCTCCGTGTCGAAGCCGCCGTCACGCACTGCGGCGATGGCCCCGCCCGGGTGAACGGAAGCGTCAAAACGTGCTCCCAGGCGGTGACCCGCGTGGCCTACCGGCTCAACGGCGGACCCGAACAAACCGTCTGCGAGGCCTGCGGTCCCGATCCCGTTCTCGATTTCCCCGTGCCCCTCCCTCCCGGGGAGCCGTCAACCAATCTGGTCGAAATCATCGCGCGCGACGCCACCGGGGGAGAGGCGTTCCTGTCCACCACCGTGCGCGCGTCACCGCCGCCCCCGACGATTCACTGCCCCGCCGACCTCGTCGTGCCGCGCTCCTCGCCCTGCGGGGCCCGCCCCACCTTCGAGGTGACGGCCTTCGGCGGTTGCAGCGGACGGGCCGAACCCCTGCCCGTCACCTGCGTCCCGCCTTCCGGCAGCTTCTTCCCCGTCGGAGAAACCCTCGTCCGTTGCACTGCCACGGACGCGGCCGGCAACCGCGCCGAATGCTCGTTCAAGGTCACCGTTACCGGGGAGGGGGCCTTTCCCGCCCCGACCGTCACCGGGGTCTCGCCTTCCCATTTCGGGACTTCCGGCGATCAGATCGCGATCCGGGGCACCGGATTCACGTCCGATGACATCGTCCTGCTGGATGGCCTCGCGCTCGCCGACGCGCTCGTCGTCAGCGACACGGAGATCATCGGATACACGCCCACGCTGCCGGCGGGTCCCCACGTCCTGACCCTCCGCCGCTGCGGCGAGAACGTACTGGTGCTGGCCGATGCCTGCTCGTCGGGCACGCTTCCCCGCATCGTCTCCGTCGATCCCCCGTTCGCCTTCGCCCGCGGTGGCAATCTCGTCACCGTCGTCGGCACCCATTTCACGGCGGAAACCCGGGTGCGCGTGGGATTCCCCGCCGAGGGGGAAGGGAACCTGCTCGGCCAAACGACGGTTTCCTCCGATGGCACCCGCCTTACCGGTGTGGTTCCCGCCCTGCCGCCCGACGAACTCCTGGGACCGCGCTCGGTTCAGGTCGTCGATGCGCGGGGCGAGGATCTCCTGCCCCACGGCCTGACCTATCTGCCCGATCCCACCGACGAGGGGGACAGCGTCGCCAGCCTGCACGAACTCGAGGCCGAATCCGTCGAACCCACCGAGATCACGGTCCAAAGCGGTGTTCCCGTCAGCGTCGACACCCGCGTCGCGGTCGCCGGCGACAACCCCGCCGACCGGGCCCGCAACTACGTGCGCCGATTTCGCGCGCTGTACCGGCAAGCCGATCCCGACGCCGCCCTGCCCGTCCAACGGGTGGTCGACGACGACGAGGCCCTCGATCACGTCGTGTTGCACCAGAGGCACGCGGGTCTGTCCGTGTTCGCGGCGGATCTCGTCGTGTCGCTGCAAGGCAACGAGGTGATCGGCACGAGCGGGGCCCTCGTGCCCTCCGAGTCGCTGGCGGCACTCGATCCGGTTCCCACGCTCGCCGCGGAACGCGCCGCCGAGCTCGCCCGGGCCGCCCTCGGGCTCCGGCTGCCGATGGCCGCGCTGGTTCCCGACGTGCGCCTCGAAATCTTCGCCCCCGGCGTCCTCGCGGACAGTGCCGCCGCGCCGCGCCTCGTGTGGCACGTCGATTTCACGAACGTCCCGGACGAGATGCTGCTGGACGCGCACACCGGCGAGGTGGTGCTCCACCTGCCCAACCGTCACGAGCACGGCGACCGGCTGCATCTGTTCGAACTCGACCTCGAGAGCGCCGAGTTCGAGGCCAACGCGGACGACGACAGTTGCTTCCATACCAGCGACGACAGCGACGTCGGCGACGAGGACGGGCTGGAGGACGGATTCCGCGGCGTGGCCGAACCCGAGGCCGCGTGGCTGTTTGCGCGGGAGACGTACGCCTTCTTTCACCAGAACTTCAACTGGCACTCCTACGACAACGCCGGAACCGAGATCGAAATCTTCATCTATTCCACCATGCCCCAGTCCGCCGCCGCCCGCTGGGTTCCCGGAGGCGGATGCGACCTCATCGAGTTCGCGCCCGGCCAGATGGATTTCGAGGTGCTCGTCCACGAGTTCACCCATGCCATCATCCACAACACCAGCGGGCTGGTTTACCAGAACGAGTCGGGCGCCTTGAACGAGCATTACGCCGACGTCATGGCCGTGATCGCCGACCGCGAACGCGGTGACCCCGAAAGCGGGCGCGTCATCAACTGGTTGCTCGGCGAGAATCGTCTCAACGGCATGGGCGCCGTGCGCGACCTCGCCAACCCCGGCGGTCCCTCCTTCGGACAGCCCGAGCTCTACGGCAATCGCGTGTTCGGCCCCCAGGACAACGGGCGCGTTCATGCCAACAGCGGCATTCCGAACAAGGCCGCGTTCCTGATGGCCGCGGGTCAGGACTACAACGGCATCGTCGTGCGCGGCATGGGCGAACCCCGGACCCGGAATCTCAAATGGGAAGCCCTCCGCACGCTCCCCTCCGGCGCCACCATGGAGGTCGCCCGCAATCACGAGGTGAACATCGCCCGCGCCTGGGCCCGCTCCGGCACCCACGGCTTTTCGGGCCCCGACGTCTGCACCGTCCTCAATGCCTGGGCCGCCGTCGGCATCGGCCTCGGCGACTTCGACTGCAACGGACGCGAGGATGCCCGCTACGACACGGACCGGGACGGCGTCCCCGATCATCGCGACAACTGCCGCTCCCGGGCCAATCCGGACCAACTCGACGTGGACTCGGACGGGTTCGGCGATGTCTGCGACAACTGCCGCACCAACCCCAATCCCGACCAGCGCGATCTCGACGCCGACGGCACCGGCGATGCCTGCGATCCCGACCGTGACAACGACGGATGCCTCAACGTCCGCGATCAACACCCGGACTCGGCGAACGCCGCGGTCGGCACCGCCAAACACGTGAACTGCTCGGAGTCCACCACCACCCACTACCAGAGCGAGGCCGGAGACACCGACCTCGACGGGCGCCCCGATTGCGAAGACCTCGACGACGACAACGACGGCATCCCCGACGATCAGGACGCCTGTCCGGTGGGCGCACTCGCGAACTTCATGCCCGGTGGCAACGGGTGCACGGTCTTTGGAAAGGACTGCCCGGTCATTGCCAAGGACTGGTTCTTCACCTGCCTCGGCGGGGGGTGCGTCGAGTACATGGCCGTGTTCACCGACCGGATCAATCCCGACCCCACCCGCAACCTCGTCTTCGACCGGATCACGATGGTCAACGAGACCCTCTACCTGGCCCCGAGCCTCGGCACCACGGTCGGCCAGGCCGCCGCCCGGATCTCCGCCCCGCTGCGGCGCATCGGCGCCGGCCTCGCCCTGGCCGGTCCGGCCGAGCCCGCCCCGATGCGCCTCGAATTGTGGCGCCGCCCCGGCCCGGGCCAGCCCGCGCGGATCGTCGGCATTGTCGCCGACTTCGACGCGGGCGACCTCGACGTTGGTGACGTCGCCCGAGGCACCTTCCTGGCGTTTACTCCGGCTCGCGGGACGAACGCCCCTGCACTCGATGCGGTCTGGCACGTCGGCCAGGATCCCGCCACCGCATCCCGCGACTCGGATGCCGACGGGCTCCCCGACGGCTGGGAACGCCAGCATGGCCTCGATCCCGGCAACGCCGCGGACGGCGCCGCCGATGCCGACGGCGACGGCCTGTCCAACGCCGCCGAACTCCTGTCCGGCTCCGATCCGCGCGCCGCCGGCAGTCGCTTTGCCGTCCTTGGCCTGGACCGCAATGCCGGAGGCGTGCGGGTCCGGTTCGCCGCTCCCGTCGGACGTCGCTGCCAGCTCGAGCGAACTCCCGAGTTGGCCAGCCCCGACTGGCGTGCCGTCGGCGCCCCGGTTCGGCTCCAGGGCGACACCGGGAGCCTGAGTGATCCCACGGGCACGGAGCCGAACGCCTTCTACCGCGTCCGCCTCCTGCCGGACTGACTGCGGAACCGCACCGCTCCCCGGAAGCGGAACGGCGTTGTGGGGCCGGCGACTGGCTCCCCGCCATAGCGTCTGCGCGACGGCGGGCCGAGTCGCCGGGTTCCCCACCCGTTTCGCCATCGAATCGGGAATCGAGCTCGCGTTGGAGACCTGCGAAGGCTGGGGGAACGAACTCCAGATCGCGGAAGCACTGGATGCCGCCGCTTCGCGTGTGGCTGCCACCTTTACCGGGAGCGCCGCACGCCAGATCATCGAGGGCCCGGAGCAGGGTCCCCCGCACCGCTTCTACCGGGTGCAGGTGCGAAAATAGGCGCTGCCAGGCCTCGTCACGCGCCCGGAGCCCGCTGGAAGTAACCGCGCATCTTCTCGGTGATCGGGCGCCCCAGTCGTTCCAGCACGAGCAGCATGTCCTCCCAGGTCTTCCGCTTCTCCCCGAATCCGCGGTCCGCCTGGTCCTCGCTGCGGAGCAGGTACGAAGGGTGGAAGGTCGGCATCACGGGAATGCCCCGCAACTCGAACCAACGTCCCCTCACGCTCCCCATCGTGCCCCGGTTGCCCAGCAATCCCGTCACCGAAGTCAGACCCAACGCCACGATGACCTTCGGACGGATCAGATCGATCTGGCTCAGGAGATAGGGCTTGCAGGTGTCCATCTCCTCCGGTTTCGGCGCCCGGTTCCCCCGGCTGCCCGCCGGCATGTCCGGTCGGCACTTGAGGATGTTCGCGATGTACACCGTCTCCCGGGAGTACCCCATCGCCCCGATGATCTTGGTCAGGAGTTGACCCGCCGGCCCCACAAAGGGTTCCCCCTTCCGGTCCTCCTCCGCCCCAGGGGCCTCCCCGACGAACATCAACTCAGCTTCGATGGACCCCACCCCGAACACGACCTGGGTTCGGGAGCGCGCGAGATGCGGGCATTTCTGACAGGCCAACGCCCGCTGCCGCAGATCGTTCATCGCCGCCTCCCGCGCAGCGCCCAACAGGGCGGGGCCGGGAACGGCTCCCTCGTCCATCACCAACGGCACGGAGAGCGGGGTCGGTACGGTCTCCGCCACGCGATGAGGTGCCGCGGAAGTCGTGGAAGTCGTCGCGGGTGGCGTCCGGGATGGAGAGCTCGGGGGGGGTGGTGCTGCTGGGCGCGGAGCACTCCCTCCGACCCAGGCTTCGCGCCGAGGCGCTTGGGAGGCTTGCACAACCCGTCCCTGCGGTTCCGGACGCTTCAGTAGATTCGACAGGGTCGCCGCCTGGACGTCGACGAACTGAACTCCCTGGGCTTTAAGTTCGTCGAGGTGGGACAGCGTGGCCGCCAGCAGGGTCTGGAATGCGGAAGGCACGCCGGATCATGGGTTGCCGCGCACCACCAGGCGAGCGCGGAAGTCTGCGGGTAATCGGTGCACGGCGCACCCGTCGTGCCGCCCCCGCAAGCGGCACGGAGCGCGGGCTCAGCCCGCTTTGGCAAGGATTCCCTTCTATACGGATACCCGGGGCCATCTCCGGGGCCATCCTCGTCCGTCGGCCAGCGGGACCCCGCAGGGCATCAGGCGGCCGCCGCGGCGACCTTCTTCAGGTTTAGCGCCAACCGCGACTTCTTGCGGTCGGCACGACCCTTGGGGATCACGCCGCGCTTCGCCGCCTTGTCCACGGCCGAAATGGCGAGTTGGAACGCCTTGGTAGCCTCGTCCTTCTTTCCCGAGGTGGCCAGCGTCCGATACTTCTTCTCCAGCGTCTTCAGGCGGCTCTTGGTCGCGTTGTTGCGGGCATGACGACGGGCGCTCACCCGGGCGCGGCGTTCGGCTGACTTCGTGTTAGGCATACTGTATGGCGCGAAAAGGCCGGAACCTTGGATCGAAACGCCCCGCGATGTCAACTGGCAGAAGTGGGCAGAAGTGGGTCGGCGGCGATAAGATCATGAAACGAGGCATTGGGTCGCCGGTAATCTACGGTCATCCCCACGCGCGTGGCCCAAACGCGGAGGGGACTTCCTTGTCCGCGGACCCCGCGATTGTTCGAGCGGGGCGCGCCAAGGCTCCGCGTCGGTCGCAGGTGCCTCGGTCCCGGCGTGCGCCCACGCGCCTAACCGAACACATCTTTCTGCAGATCGCGCAGGGTAAACAGCTCCCCTGCTTCGACCCCTTTCATCTTTCGCGCCCCATCCTTCCTTTTCTTCCCGAACTTCTCCCGGTGCTGCCGGAAAACCCCCTCCACGAACTCCCGAC
>CAZSOV010000010.1:20990-60598 GCA_964608505.1 uncultured Verrucomicrobiota bacterium | reverse complement strand
GAAGCGGGAGGAGGTGTTGAAAGTGCTGGAGGCGAAGGGGCAATTGCCGGTGACGGAGTACGTGCGGTGTCGGGTGCGGTATTTCTGCGACGGGGCGGTGTTCGGGGGAAAGGAGTTCGTGGAGGGGATGTTCGAGCGGCACCGGGCACGGTTCGGAAAGAACCGCAAAAGCGGGGCGCGAGAGATGCGAGGCCTCACGGGCGCGGGCCTTTTTACGACAAGAAACCTGCAGGTCCGGGTCTTCGGATAGCCCACCATCCGGGTTCCTTCGGCGCGCTCGTTCCGTGCCGTCCGCGCCTTTGAGCTTGTCCCCATGGCGTTGCCGAATACTTTGCGCGTTCGCTTTTCGGCGCGGGTCGGGGATGGGCCAAGCTACGGCCGGGTTCAACCCGGGCTGCCCGACCGGAACCTGGAGCCACGAACGGTGCTTTGAACACGCGGGAACTCACGGCGGTGCTTTTGTGCGGCGGCAAGGGCGAGCGGCTTCGCCCCTTCACGGAACATTGCCCAAAGCCCCTCGTTCCCCTCGGCGGACGTCCGATGCTCCAACATCTCGTCGATTACCTCCACCGGTGCGGCCTGGAGCGGTTCGTGTTCTGCGTGGGGTACAAATCGGAGATGATCCACGAGTTTCTCGAGCGCCACTACCCCGACCGCGACCGCTTCCGCGCCGTGGATTCCGGGGAAGCCACGATGACGGACCGCCTCGTGGACGCACGTCCATGGGTTCCGGGTCGGGCCTTGGTCTGCTACGGGGATACCCTGGCGAACGTCGACATTGCGGACCTCGCCCGGCGTCATGTGTCGTCCGGAGCGGAGGCTACGCTGACCACCCACCCGCTCCAGAGCCCCTACGGCATCGTCGATACCGACGACGCAGGCCGCGTCCGCAGCTTCCGTGAAAAACCGATGCTGCCGTTCTGGATCAACATCGGTTTTCTGCTTCTCGAGCCCGCGGTGCTCGCGGGATTATCCAAAGGGTCCGACATGCCCGCATTTCTCGACGATCTCGCCGCGCGGGGTCGGTTGGGCGCGTATCGGCACCAGGGAAACCATCTCACCGTCAACACCGAGAAAGAGCGCGCCGAGGCCGAATCCCGCCTGGCACAACTGTTCACCGTTCCATGAGCAACTCCGTCCAAGGTCTCCGAGTCGTCGTCACCGGCGGGTCGGGCTTCATCCCCAGCCATCTTGTCCGCCGGTGCCTGACCGACGGCGCCAAGGTCGCGGTCACCGTCCGCTACGGAAACGTCGTCAAGAACGAGCGGTTGCGCGACATCTGGGACGATCTGGAGATCATCGAGGCCGATCTCCGGAATCGCGGCGCGCTCGACCAGGTGCGCCAGTGGAAGCCCAACCTTGTCTTTCATCTGGCCGCCTACAACCACGTCGGGCAGAGCTTCACCCAGGTGGAGGAATGCTTCGACGTGAACGCCAAGGGCACGGCCAACCTGTTGGACACGTGCGGGACGGTGGACAAGTTCGTCTACATGTCCACCTCCGAGGTTTACGGCCATCAGGCGGGCGTACCGTTCGTGGAGACCATGACGCCCGACCCGATCTCGCCCTACGCGATCACGAAGTACGCGGGGGAGATGTATTGCCGGCTGAAGCAGCGCATGGCCGGCAGCTTCCCCATCGTCGTCGTTCGTCCGTTCAATGTCTTCGGCCCCTACCAGAGCAGCAAGGCCGTCATCCCGGAACTCATCCTCAACTGCCTCCGCGGCGTCCCCGTCCGCACGACGAAGGGCGAACAAACCCGCGAGTTCAATTATGTCAGCGACATCGTCGAAGGCCTGATCCGCGCGGGTCTTCATCCCAAGCCCATCGAGGGTCCGGTCAACATCGCCGCCGGCGAGGAAGTCAGGATCTGCGATCTGGTGCGCATGATCGCGGAGCTTACGGCGACCAAGTCGTCGGTCGAGATCGGCGCCCTGCCCTATCGTCCGACGGAGATCTGGCGCATGTACGCCGATGCCACGCGGGCCCACGAGATCCTCGGCTGGAAGCCCGAGGTCGGCGTCCGCGAGGGTCTGCGCCGCACCGTCGAGTGGTTTCGGGGGCACCTCGTGCGCAACCCGGAAATGGCCTGAGAGCCTGTCTGAGGTCGAACGCCCGGGAGGCGCGGCGGGCGGGGGGACACGCCCGTCCGGGGCTGGCGCGACATCCGGCGCCTACCGCCACTGGATCAAGGGCAGAAGGGCGGCCTGTTGATCGGTCCAAAGCGACACCCGGTCCGCGCCCTCGGCCTCGGCCCAGAGCGCCTGCTGGGTCAACCGACCCAGGTCCCGCGGGCGGCGTGCGAGCAGCATCCAGTGGGACGGCTCCTTCCCGGGCGCATGGGTCGCGTCATCCTCGCCCGACCGGCACACGATGCCCGCGTTCCGTGCCAGCGCTGCGAACACCGGCTCGAGCTCGAGGTATCGGTTGGAGATGTGCGCCACCAGCCAGCCATGCGGTCGCAGTTTCTTCAGATAAAGTTCCACCGCCTCCCGGGTCAGCAGGTGGACCGGAATCGAGTCGGAACTGAAGGCGTCCAGAATCAGCAGATCGAAGGAGCCATCCGCCTCCTTCCCCAGCATCAGGCGGGCGTCGCCGGTCGCGATGCGCAACGCCCCGGCCCGGCTTTCCGAGAGGAACCCGAACCAGTTGGTGTCCATCGCGACGCGGATCACCGCCGGATCGATTTCGAAGTAGGTCCAGGAATCCGTGTCCTCGGCGTAGGCCGACAGGCTGCCGATGCCGAGGCCGATCACGCCGATCCGCGGCCCTTCGGGCAAACCCATCCAATTCAGCGGGGGGCGCCCGGCACCGGTGGCCGTGCGACGAGTCTCGCGGAATTCCTCGAACACCCGCCCGACGGGGCCTTCGCGGTGGTAGTAGGCAAGGGGCTCGCCCCGCCCTTCCGCCGTCCGCCATTGGCGACCATGGATCGTGTTGCCGTGAACCAGTTCGTTGAACCGGCCCTCGGCATCCTGGACGACGCGCGTGATTCCGAAAAAGTTCCGCTCCGCGTACCGGTTTCCCGCCCATCTCGACTGGAGCCCTAACCCGACCAGGAACGCGGCCCCGAGCGCCAGGGCCAATCGTCGAGGTCGATCCAGCAAGGTGCAACACGCGACCGCGGCCCCGCCGAACACCAGGGCGTCGCGCAGGCGCGGTTCCTCCGCGAGGAACCGGGGCAGGACCATGCCCAGCAACAGCATTCCCGCACCCACGCCCACGGCCACCGCGAGATCCCCGGGCCAACCCTCCGCCCGCGTCCGCGCCGCCGCCCGGCGAGGCAGCGCCGCGCAGGCCAGAGCGATGGCGATGGGGTACTCGGCGATCTGCGAAAACAGCCTCGGCGCGACGAACGCATTGAATCCGCCTCCCAGCAGGCCACCGACCGAGAGGGCCAGGTAGAACCGGGTCAGGGCCGCGGGCACCGGACGAAGCGCGACCAACCGCCCATGGCAGACAAGTCCGGCCCCGAACAGGAAGGCCAGATGCAACCCGATCAGGACCACGACGGGATGGGTTGCGCGCATGAGGATCGCGTAGACGAGGGCCGCGGCCAGGTAGGGCAAGGCGCGACGCGCGCCTGCCACCCAGCGGTCCCCCCACGGTTCGAAGGCGACGACGAACGTGCACAGGTACAGCGCGAGCGGCAGCACCCAGAGCAGGGGCAGGCTCGCGACGTCGGTCGTCAGGAACAGGGTGCAGCCTTGCAGCAGGCTCGCGGGCACGGCCCCCAGGCCGACCCAAGCCAGGACCCGCTTCCAGTCGACATCCACCCGCGGCTCGGACTCCGGGCGGGAGCCCTCCGAACCCGGGGATTCCGCCCGGACCGCGGCAGGTCCCCGGCCCATCCAGGCGCAACCGGCCACCAAACCGCCCCAAATCCAATAGCCGACCGTCCACCACGCCGCCTGTTGATCCAGGGGCAGGGCCGGCTCGAGCAGGAGGGGATACCCGAGCAGCGCGGCGAGGCTTCCGACGTTGCTCGCGCCGTAGAGGAAGTAGGGGTCCCGATGTCCTCCCCTGGCCCGCGCGTACCAGCGTTGGAGCAGCGGGCTGGCCGCGCCGAGGGCCAGCGCCGACAATCCGATGACGGCACCGAGCCGGCCCAACAGCCAGGCGAGCGGCGCCTCCGCGGCCCCGTCCCCGTCCCCGAAACGGACGGGCAACGCCAGACCGCCGGCCACGATCAACGCGGCGAACGCGGCGATCTGGGCGCGCGGCCCGAGCCGGGTCGCCGCCCCATGCGCCAGGGCGTAGCCTCCCAGAACCGCCGCCTGGAAGAACACCATGCAGGCGTTCCAGACGGCGGGAGTGCCGCCGAGGATCGGCAGGGCCATCCGGGCGACCATCGGCTGCACGGCGAAGAGCAGCGCGGAGCCGATGGCCAGGGTCAGGACGAACAACAGTGCGGGCACCGCCGCTTGATAACCGGAGGCCTCCCCATCGGGCAAGTCCGCGGCGGGGCGGGTTTGAGGCCGGGCGGGGGGCGTGAGGCCAAGGCCAAGGCCAACGCCCAGGCTACATGTGGGCGATCAGGTTGTCGCCGAACTCGGAACACTTGATCTGGGTGGCGCCCTCCATCAGGCGCGCGAAATCGTAGGTGACGCGCTTGCTGGCAATGGCGCCGTTGAGCCCCTTCAGGATCAGATCCGCGGCCTCCACCCAGCCGAGGTGCCGGAGCATCATCTCGCCGGAGAGCACGACCGAGCCGGGGTTCACGAAATCCTTGCCCGCGTATTTGGGGGCGGTGCCATGGGTCGCCTCGAAGATTGCGTGGCCGGTGATGTAATTGATGTTGCCGCCGGGCGCGATGCCGATGCCGCCGACCTGCGCCGCGAGGGCGTCGCTGAGGTAATCGCCGTTGAGGTTCAGCGTCGCGATCACGTCGAAGTCCTCGGGACGCGTCAGCACCTGCTGCAAGGCGATGTCGGCGATGGCGTCCTTCACCAGGACCGCGCCGCCGGCGAGCGCGGCCTTCTGCTCGGCGTTGGCGGCTTCCTCGCCCTTCTCCTTTCTCGTCTTCTCCCACTGGGCCCAGGTGTAAACCTTGTCCCCGAAATACTCCTGGGCGGTCTGATAGCCCCAGTCGCGGAACGCGCCCTCGGTGAACTTCATGATGTTGCCCTTGTGCACGAGCGTCACCGACTTGCGCCCGAACTTGAGCGCGTACGCGATGGCACTGTGGATCAGACGGACGCTGCCCGACCAACTGACCGGCTTCAGCCCCACGCCCACGCGCACCCGGGTGTCCACGCCCGTCGCGCCGACTTCCTTCCAGTACTCCGCGGCCTTGGCCTCGGTCCCGAAGCGGATCTTGTTGAAATCCTTCGGGAATTCCCGGGCCAGGAAATCGAGGACCTTCTGCGCCTCGGGCGTGCCGGCCGCGAACTCGATCCCCGCGTAGATGTCCTCCGTGTTCTCGCGGAAGATCACCATCTCGACCTTTTCCGGGCGCTTCACCGGACTCGGCACTCCGGTGAAGTACTGCACCGGGCGCAGGCAGACGTACAGGTCCAGCATCTGGCGCAGCGCCACGTTCAGGGACCGGATGCCACCGCCGACCGGCGTCGTCAGCGGTCCCTTGATGCCCACCAGAAACTCCCGGAACGCCTCGACCGTGTCGTCGGGCAGCCAGGTGTTGAACTTCGTGAACGCCGTCTCGCCGGCGAACACCTCCATCCACGCGATCTTCCGCTGCCCGCCGTAGGCCTTCGCCACCGCCGCGTCGAACACCCGCTCCGACGCCGCCCAGATATCCGGCCCCGTGCCGTCACCACGGATGAAGGGGATGATCGGATGGTGGGGAACCTGAAGTTTGCCGGCTTGGATGGTGATCTTCGCCCCGGCGGGAACGGTGCACGTGGTATAGGAAGACATCGGTAGACGAGATTGGCGTGGGTTGACGAAATCGTTGATGGTTGCGGAAGTCGCTCGGACGCCCCACCCGACCACCGGAACGAAACCCACCGGCCCCCGGTTGGGCAGGAACGGACTGCGATTAAGCGGGACCCGGGGTCTCCCGGCAAGCGTCCGATGGTCCGCGGCGTGCCCGACCCGACGGCGCACAGGGACCCGCCCCCCGGATTCCGCCGTCCGCTGTGGTTCAGGCCGACATCTCCAGGCCAGCCCGGGCGGGGGAACCCGGCGCGCACCGCGATGTCCGCGTCCCCGCCGTCGGCTTGCCCGCCCGGAGCATGCCCGTCCGCGGCGCGACTGCCCGGGACGGCGCGCGGTCCCCATTCCCGACGGGGAGGGCCGCACCCGTGTCTCCGTCCACGAGGCGCGTGAGTTCCTCGAGCGCGGCCCGCAGGTCCTCGGCCTCGATCTTCAGTTCCTCCGCGGCCTCGGCGCTTTCCTGGGCAGTCCGGGCGTTGGACTGGGTCACCTCGTCGGTGGCTTGAACGGCGGAGTTCAATCGCGCGAGATCGTTGCTCTGCGCGCGGGAGGCTTCGCACACCGCCGCTGTGAGCTGAT
The DNA here is from genome assembly GCA_964608505.1 of uncultured Verrucomicrobiota bacterium. Classification (GTDB taxonomy): domain Bacteria; phylum Verrucomicrobiota; class Verrucomicrobiia; order Limisphaerales; family CAIMTB01; genus CAIMTB01. The sequence goes on along the minus strand of CAZSOV010000010.1, from coordinate 54,121 downwards.
CCGCCTGGCGGACGCGCTGCACGATCTCCAGCAGTCCCCGACTCACCCGCTCGCCGAGGTCGACGCCCAGAACAGACTTGGCCACGGCGGATTCGATCATGACCGCGGTCTCGCGGGCCGCGACCGAACTGCGTTGCGCGAGGGTGCGCACCTCGTGGGCCACGACCGCGAACCCGCGCCCGGCCTCGCCCGCCCGGGCCGCCTCGACCGCCGCGTTCAGGGCCAGAATGTTCGTCTGGAAGGCGATGTCGTCGATGGTCCGGATGATGCGTCCGATCTCGTCGCTGCTGGACCTGATGGCCTCCATCGCGCCGGACATGGCCTCCATCTGGGTGACCCCCGCATCAGCCGCAGTCCTGGCCTGGCGGGCGCACTCGCTCGCCGTCGTCGCGTGGCCCGCGTTCTGCTCCGTCGACCGGAAAATCCCGTCCAGCACGGTGCAGGTTTCCCTCATGGATTCGGCCTGATCGCCGGCGCCCTGGGCCAGCGAGAGACTGAGCGCGGTCACCTGGGCGGACGAGGACGCGGCCTGATCGCCGGTGCGCGCCAACGATTCCGAGACCGCCCGCAACCGGCGGTCCAGCTTCCTCGACAACACCCAGCCGAGGCCCGGCGCGAGCACAAGGACGGCGAGGACCGTTCCAATGGCCAGGGCTTCGAAGGCCCGGGCGGAAGCCGTCGCCCGCGTCTCCCAGTCCCGCGCGCTGGCATCCAGCACGCCCCGCAGGTCGGCGTAGCGATCCAACAACTGCTTGGAAAGGACGCAGGTGCGCGTGCGATAGTACTCGCGGGCGGCCTGCCGCCATTCCCTGCCCCGGCTCAGCAGGCCTTCCAGTTCGATGGCGGAGGCGTGCAGTTCGAGATGGGGCGCCGCCAGCGCCGCCCACTTCGCCGCCGCGTGGGGTACCAGATTCGTGACGGACGCCGAACCTTCGCCGTAATACCACTTCCCGAAGGCACACGCCCGCCCGTCCTTCATCACGTCGAGGTGCGTCAGGTTCTCGTCGGTCTGAAATTCCCCCACGGCGCGCAGCCAGGCCAGATGATCCATCTGGCGCAGCAACAGGATGTTGCACGTCTCGCGCAGCTCGGTCACCTGGCGCAGTTCCGCCCGGGCGCCGACGCTGCGCCACCACCCGATCACACTGCCCGCGACCGGGAACAAACCCGCCAGCAGGAAGACCAGAAGGAGATGAGTCCGGAGGGGAAACCGATTCAGCCAGGCGCGCGGGCCGCCTCGGGATCCATGGATCGTGCCTGAGTTCCGGCAGGTCCCCGTGGATCTGTTTCCGGAGAGGACTCGAGGATGGTGCATGGTGACGCGATGGTGCCCCCGGCAATGTCGGCCCCTCCGCGTCCCCACGATCGTCGCGTCGATCCGACCGCCGAAAACCCTCCAAGGGCTGCTTCGGCAGAATCCGGGGAGACCTTAGAGGTGGACTGAAGATTCATTGACTTCGGTCAGGCGCCCGGGCGAACCGGGGCACCCCGCCCCGCCCCCGAGGCTGACACAGCAGGAAGGCCCTGAAAACCGACCCTGCCGTGGGGATCGGCCCACGCGAGGCGACCCGTCGCCCCGAAGCGGCGTGAACTCCGCTCTCCGGAACGCGGGTTCCGGGCCCGCCTCCACGCCGCCTTCCCGCCCCACGTCATTCCCCACCCCGAAGCGGAACCCAGGCGTCGCGGATCTTCTTCTCCGACCCATCGCCTGGAGCCATGCCAGCGCGCGACGAGGCGGCTGCCGTGTCCTGCCGCGCTCCTACTCGGATTTCCCGCTGCCGGCGCCGGTGCCACCACCCGCTCCGGGCGCCGGAACCCCCACGGGCACTCCGGGGAGCGGCGGCGGCTGGATGGTCCGTTGGACCCGGGGCCGCAGCGGGCTCGGAGCCGTCATCGGAGGCGCCTGCACCATCCGGCGCATGCTGATCGTGCGGTTCAGGTAGTCCGCCAGGGAATCGATCTGCTCGTCCGTCAGGGGACCACCCTCCGACTTCGCGAAGCCCGGCATCAACGAACCATGGCGACCGAAGCTGATCCACTTGATCCAATGATCCAGATCGGTCGTCTTCCGCAGGTTGCGCAGGTCCGGGACCATGGAGGCCCGGTTGTGCGAGTCGTGGCAGACGCCGCAAACCGCCAGGTAAAGCGAGGCCCCCGTCTTGCCCACCGCCGGCGTCGCGTGGCACGTCGCGCAATCGCCCCGGAAAACCGCCGTCCGGTCCGCCAGCGCGATCTGCATGTTGCGCACCCGATCATCCGCGAGCATCCCCGGCGCGCCCCCCCGCGCCGCCGCGTCCGGCATCACCACCCGCACCGTCAGCGGCTTCAAGCCCAGCGTCGAATTCACGAACACCGATTTCGTGATCGTCCCGTACTTGCCGCGCACATCCAGCACGACCTCGAATTCGCCGCGCCCGTTCGGCGCCACCGTCCAGGGCAACGCCGGCACCTTGGCCGTCGTGCACCCGCACGAGGTCCGGACGGCGTCGATCACCACCGGCACCAATGCCGTGTTCGTGAACGCGAAGGTGAAATTGAAATTCGTCTCCCCGCCCTTGCCCCGGAACTCCTTCACCGTCTGATCGAACACGAGCGCATCGGCGAATCCGCCCGGTTCCGCTGCCCACGTCCGCGCCCCGGCCAGCATCGCCATGCCCACCCAAACCGCCATCCACCACCCGCCTCCGCCCCGTATCCCCGTCTTCGTCCTCACGTGCATGCCGAGGGTGGTACCCCCACTCGCCCCGCTCCGCCAGTCGATTGTTGGCCCGGGCGATCCGGCACCGCCCCCCGCTGCCGTCCGCGTGCCCCCACGCGGCGCCGCCGGGCGGTTCCCACCCTCCGCTGTAGGCCGCGTGCCCCCACGCGGCGCCACGCAGCTCGCGAACCCACGCCGCGTCGTTGGGCCTCGGCCTACCTCGCCGTACCGCCCACCGCCGCCCGGGGCTGAACCCGGGCCACCGCTTCCCGAAACTCGCGCAGGACGGTTCTCCGGCAGACCCCGAGGCCCACGACCAGATTGACGATGACCACCATCGAGAACCAGAGCGCCACCACCCGGGGGAAGGTCACCGCGTTGGTGTCCCCGCTCATCACCCCCAGACCGACCGTCAATACCGCGGTGACCAACGCCGGCCCCAACGGGGTCACCGCCAGCGCGTAGATCCCAACCCGGTTCACGTTGGGCAGGGCCACGGCGAGGCGCAGGGCGATCCAGGACAACGCATGCGTGTCCAACAGAATTGCCCCCGCCATCCCCAGCATCATCCAGCGCCCGTTCCGCGAAGACTCGTCGTCGTCCACCCCGAATCCGTTGAACGCCACGTACACCTCCGCCGCCGCCATCAGCAACACGGGACGCAGGAACAACCGCCGCAGGGCCGTCCGATAGCCCCGGATCAACTCACGGTCGGACATCGAGGTGCACAGCAACAGCTCGAGCGCTCCCGACCTCCGGTCCTCCAGGATCCGCATCGACGCCTCCGCCACGACCCAGGACGACAGGATCAGGTGCACCGCAAAGGCCAGCGGCATGATCAGGAACCACGTCGGGCCGCCGAACATCTGCGTGCCGTAGGTCCGGTATCCCCAGACCCAGATCGCGATGATCGAGAGCACCAGGCCGTCCGCATAGAACCGTTTCCCGGGATGCCGCTCCAGCAGCCAGACCAGCGGATGGACGTCCAGCATCCGGCGCCGATGCCCCTGCCGGGCCACGGGGTCCCGCGGGGTGAACACCCGCTCGTCCACCGTCCGGCGCACCGGCGAGCCGCTGCGGCTGTGCCAGGCCCGCTGCACCAGCAGCCCCGCGAGCACCAGCAGTCCCCACCCTGCCAGATGCGACGGCAGGAGAAGCACGAAGGGCGACCACTCCGGCGCCCCGCCAGGACTCGGCACGAGGTAGGTCAACGGCACCAACGGACTCAGGCCCGACAACAGGATCGCGGTCCAGCTCCCGCGCCCCATCAGCCAGATCCACATGCCGCTCATCAGGAACGGCGCCAGACACAGCGCGCCCCCGGCCATCACGGCCGCGAAGGTGGCGCGTCGCTCGTCCCAGCTGATCGTCGACACGAAAATGCCCACGCACATCGAGACGAACATCAGATTCAGCACCGACAACATGGCCAGCACGCCCGCCCCGATGGTCACCCCGCCCACCATCACCGGAATTGCCAGCAGCGGCATCAACCCCAGCAGCCCGTACGCCGTGTTCAGGGAGCTCGCCGCCAGCTTCCCCAGGATGATGTCCGCACCCCGCAGATCCGTGAGAAACAAGAGCCCGAGCGTCCCGTCCCGTTTCTCGCGGCTCACCGAATCCGCCGTCACCGCCCCGCTCGCGGCGAAGGCATAGGCACAGGACACCCCGACCAGCGCGTAGAAGAGGGAACGGCCCAGGGTGTCCCCGGTTCCCCGGTCCGCCGTCAGCGAGAAGGTCACCAGCGCCATCAGGCCCAGCCCCAGCGCCACCACCCAGGTCCGCCAGCGATACGTCGCCTTCCCGCGCGCCGCGATCCGCAGCTCGCGATCCACCACCGGCAGGAATCTGAGGGGGCCCGGCTTCAAATGCGGTTGTTGTAATAGATCAGTGCCGCCAGCGCCGAGGCCGTGAGCAAACCCACGACGATGGCCGCCGCCATGCGCCGCCGGAATTTCTTCCGCGCGCCATGCTGCATCGCCGGGAGCAGATACCAACGCTCCGGCTCCCGTTCCTCCGCTCCGCCTTTTCGCTTTCCGAACATGATCTCAGGTCGTTTCCGTTCCTATTCCTACTCCTACTCCCGCTCCTCCTGCCGGCACCGGCACCGGCCCGGCCAACCCCGCCCCGCCGCCAGTTTCCGTCCCGTAATGGTCCAGGGCCAGGTCCCGCAGGCGGTCCCGCAACCCGGCCCGCGACCGCCCGACCATCCACAGATCCGCCCCGACCGACAACGCCACCCCCCAGGCCAGGACGAGCGGCGCGCCGGGGCTGAACCCCTGCAGAATCCCGAGCGTCTCCACCGACACGCCCACCAGGATGAAACTCACCAGGAACGCCACCCATGGCAGGACCATCACCCACCAGACCGTGCGCACCAGGGCCCGCACGTACCGCGCCGAACTCAATCCCAACCACATGCCACCCCACGCCAGGGCCCACAAATCCAGCAAAACCAGCCCCGCCAGCCCAGCGAACATCCACGTCAACTCCACCGCGTCGACCCCGCGCTCCTGGGCAATCGCCGCCGCCAGCAGGAGCATCGCCGCCGCCAACACCGCGATGATCGGGGGCAGGAATTGGCGCCGCAACCCCGCCAGATTGCCCTGCACGATCAGCCAGGGGGTCTGGGCCGTGCACAGCACCAGCTCGAGCGCCCCGCTCCTCCGGTGCTCGTGCAGATGCCGACAGGCGGCCAGCGCCAGTCGCAGTTTCAGCCAGAGACCGGCCACGTGGACGGCCCACATCCCGATGATCCCCTGCAGCCAATCCTCCCGCACCTCGGCAAATCCCCAGAGCCAGATCACCGCCACCACCCCCAGGCCCAGCCACGTCACCACCGACGTTCGCCGCTCCCGCGCCACCACCCACCCGAACGGATACGCATCCAGCACGTCCGCCCGATCCTCCGCCCCGGGATCCCCCGCTCCGGAGGTGCCGCTCCCCCCGCCGTCCCGCTTCCGCGCCGGTCCCGCCGCGCGGGCCGTCTCGGTCCGATCCTGCCACCGGCGCGGCACCAGGACCGAGGCCCCGATCAGCGCGCACCACGCCATCCCGTGTTGCACCCAGAACGCGATCCAGAAGTCTCCCCCCGCTCCCCACGTTCCGGTCATGGCCGCCTGGGCCCAGAAGAACAGCATCGCCGGATTCCCGTACAACACCCACCCCAGGTGCTCCGGCAGCCCGTTCGGCCGCATCCCCGCTCCCGCGCCCGGTCGCATCACGTACTCCACCCACAGCCAGCACAGGAGCGGCAACCCGACGACCAGGAGGGCCACCAGCAGGAGCGCGCCACCGATCGCGAACCGCGCGTCCCGGGTCAGCGAACTCGCCAGCACCCCCAGCGACAGGCTCAGGAACATGGTGTTCACCAGGACCAGAACCAGGTTGGTTACGGCCGCCCCCGACACCGCCCCCATCAGCACCGGCAACCACAACACCGGAAGCAACGCCAGCAACCCGCTCACCGCGCGGATGGAATGCGCCACCACCTTGCCGGCCACCACGTCGTACCCCCGCAGATCCGTCAGGAACAGGAGTCCCAGCGTGCCCTCCCGCTTCTCTTCGCTCAGGCAATCTGCCGTCGACAACACCCCGGCCAGCAGCGCGTAGAAGAAGCCCAGCACCGCCAGCGTCACCGTCAGCGCCTGCGCCTGCATGGCCAGGGACTCCCTCATCATCGCCAGCAGGATCACCGCCGAGGCCGCAATGGCCACCGCCCCTGCCGCGAACCGCACCCAGTACGTGCCCCGCCGCCGCGCCGCCACCCGCAGCTCGCGCTCCGCCACCGGCAGCAGTTTTACCGCGGTCCTCATTCAGGCTTCCATCACGCCGACGGATCCGGCGCGATGTCGCCATCGCCGTCCTCCGTCCGGGGCGCCGGGTATCAACACCCATGCCCGAGCCCCGAAGCAAGTCCCCGATCCCCCTACCCTACCGCCGCCCGTCGTACCACATCGCGCACGCCTCCCGGCTTCGCGGCGTCGCGAACGGACGCCACACCGCCCGCAGGACGAAGCGTGCGATCTCCCACCGCGAATAGAGCCGCATCCGGCGCGCCGAACTCGTCAACGGCACGCGCGTAATGATGGTGACGCCGAGCCCCCGCCGCCGCGCGAGGCGCTTCAGCCTCCAACTCAGATCCACCTCCTCGCCCGCGTACATCTGCAAACTGAACCCGCCCACCTCCCGGAACGCGCCGGCCTCCACCAGCACGAACGAGCCCGCCATCCACCGCAGGGTGCGACTCAGCCAGTTCCACATCCGCAAAAACCCCGCCGCCACCGCGGGCACGTCCTGGTCCAACCGCACCACCGCCCCGATGAACAGCCACCGTCCCTCCGCGATCTTCTCCGCCGCCGCCGCGAGCAACTCCCGCGTCGGGACCGAATCCGCATCCAGAAACAGGATCCAGTCCCCGTCCGCCGCCGAGGCTCCGGTGTTGCGCGCCCGTCCGATCTGGTTCACCGCCTCGAACACCACCCGGGCACCGGCTCCCCGGGCGATCTCCGCGGTGCGGTCGGTCGAGTTGTTGTCGCAGACCACCACTTCTGTCTCCCACCCCCGTGCCCGAAATCCCTCCACGGCCCCCTTCAAGGCCTCCAGGGTCCGGGGGAGCAGTTTCTCCTCGTTGTAGGCGGGAATGACGATGGATACCTTCATGACGCGTTTCTTCCTCCGCCCGTTCCGCAAACCGCTTCCCGTGGCGGAACCCCGGGCACTCGCCAAGCCAACGCCACGTCACGTCCAAGTTCAATCCTCCTCCCGGCCCCGGTTCCCCGCCTGACGCCGACTGCCAGGATGGATTTCGTCACGAAGCCCCGCAGCATGGAGAGCGACTTCTTCCGGAATCCGGACACGTATGGGGACCATGAACCGCGAACGATGGAGGGAGGAGTAAGATTAGGATTAGGAGGATCCGGGATGGGAGTCTGGGTTCGGTTCATGGAGAGCCCCGGCGAGGTGTCCCACCGTGAATTCCTGGTCGCGGAGCGACCCTTCGAAGGTGGCCGGGGGTTTCAACCCCCGGAACAAGGTCGCTCCGAAAAACCCCTCGTCGCGGAGCGACGTCCCAAGCCTCCGACGTCCACGCCCCAGCCGGGTGCCCCGAGTCGAACGTCGCTCCGCGACGGGGAAGAGAGAGAGGACCAAACCGGGGCCTGAAGGCCCCGGCAACCTTCGGTCGCCGCTCCGCGACATCGCTGCCCGGGCCGGACCGGCCGGCCCGCGGAGGATGGCGAGGCATCCGGTTAGCAAGGCGCATCCCCCGCTTCGGGGAACGGAACCGCGAGCCGCCCGGCGCCGCGTGGGGGCATGCGACCCACAGCCTGTAGGCCCGGTGCCCTCACCGGGCGGCGCGTGTGGCCACATTTAATAATCCCGGCGTGTACTCGACCGGCGTTTCCAAGCCAGTCGGGTGTTCGGGCTCGCCCGGCCTACCTTCCCCTCCCATGCTCCGAGTCCATGGATCTCGTCGACGTTTGGCAGGACCTTCTCGCCCGACTCGCGTCGACCCCGCTCGTCCTCTTCTTCCTCGCCTTGGTGGTGCTTCCTCTGGGTCCGTTTCCCGCCAGCGTGCTGTTTATCGCGGCGGGCGCGCGCTTTGGCACCGTCGGGGGATTCGCCGTCGCCTTCCTGGCCATGTCCCTCAACGTGACCCTGGCCTACCTCCTGGCTCGACGCGCCCTCCGGCATCCGCTGGAGCGCTGGCTGCGCAAGCGTGGCCGGGAGATACCGACCTTCGACCCAGGGGATGAAATCCGATTCCTCCTGCTCTTCCGCATCACGCCGGGATTGCCACTCTTCCTCCAAAACTACGTGCTCGGCCTGAGCGGCGTGCGCTTTGCCCTCTACCTCCCCGTGACCCTCGTCGTTCAGGTCCCCTACATTCTCGGCTTCGTCTGGTTCGGCCAATCCCTGACCCAGACCTCCGGTTGGCGCATCGGCGTTGGGATCGCCGGCCTGGTCGCCTTGTTTCTCCTCGTGAGCCTCGTCCGCCATTTCCTCGAACGCCGCCGCGCGCGCCGACAGGCCTGAAGCCCGTATGGCCCGGCGGACCGCGCGTCGCCGCGTGAGGGCACGCAGGCTTCAGCACAGCGGTTGCATCTGCCGACAGATCAGCCGAAGGAGGTGGCGTTGGACGGTTCAGGCACTGCCGCCGTGATGCGATGGGGCAAGGCCACCGTGCCAACAAAAAGGGCGGCTCAATCACGAGCCGCCCTCCAAAAACGATCTGCCTCGCTCGCGGTAATCAGGCCTGGCGACGGCGACGGTACCACAATCCGCCCATGCCCACGGCGCCCGCGTAGGCCAGCCAGGTGCTGGGCTCGGGGATCTCCGAAAGCTCGATACCCAGATCCACGACATTTCCGACTTCCGTGCCGATACGGAACCGGTCGAGCAACGCGTAATCTCCGGACTCCGCGGAGGCCGTACCGACGCCAATGGCCGCCAAGGAGGTGAGCCCCCCGGTGATGGTCGTGCTGGCTTGGGGTGTATCGAAAGTCGAGGCGTACAGCGTCGGGTTCACCCAAAGCGACATCTTGTCGTAGGGATCGCTGGTATTGCCCAACTGCTTCTCCAGCTTCATGACGATCAGGTAGGTGGTGCCGTTCGCGGTCGCTCCCCCGGTATTAACCGCGGCGCCCACGTTCACCCCGTTGCCGAGCTGCCCTCCCAGAACGTCCGTGCCGTTGGCGCTGATGCCGACACGCTCCGAAAGGCCCACCGCGCCTCCCGCGCTGGCCCCGAGGTACATGAAGATCGCATCGTTCGCTTGGAAGCTGCCCCCGGTAGGCTGGATCAACAAACTCACGAACAGCGAGGTTTGGTTGGCCGTTGCCGAAAGGGACCGACTCACGCGATTGGCGTTGTTGCCCGAGATGGCAGAGCGCCCCACTTCCAGCGCACCACCGACACCGCCAAGCGTCACGCTCGAGACCCCGTCGGTATAACTTAGCCCGCCTGCGAGCACCTCCGTCGCGAGGGTGCCGCTAACCCCGTTTACCCAAGCGGCACTGAATCCCGAGCCGCCATTGGCACCGATGACCTCTCCGGCGCCATAATTAAAATCCTCGCTGACGAGTAACGCGGCATGCGCCGGCAGCGCACACGAAAGTGACGCCAACGCAAGCGCGCCCACAAAACCCGTGGTCTTCCCCATCCTGCACGGATACGAAATTTTCATACGATTCGCTCCAAAAATCTAAAAATCTACGATCTCTGCGACGGCACTTCGAAATCATTCCTCCAAGGACAGCCACCCGCCCATGCACACTCCAGAATCGCTGACCCCGAGCGTGCGAGGTCTAGCCGTTCCAAGGCAAGCCTTTTTCCATGTCAATCCGCCTGCCCCAATACGACTTGTGCCCTCCCCCATGAACACCAGTGGCACGAGGCCAACCGCCGATCCCGCGGCGCGTGCCGCCCGACCCGCGGACCCAGTTCCCACACGCCGGAGCACACCACCCCCAAGCGCACCTCGGCTTCCAGGCGCAAGGTTGTCCACATCCACGTCTCCACCAGCCAGCCTCGCTGTCCCCCGCGTCAAACCCCAAATCATCGCTCTGCTCCGGACGGGCAGGAGGGCAACGCCAGATTTCGCGTTCTGCCCGGCGCGCCTCGACGAAGCACCAGCCATTGTTAGGGGCCCTGACACGGTCAAAAAAAAGGCCCGCCGAAGCGGGCCTTTCCACAGATTGTTGCGTGACGGAATCAGGCCTTGCGCATGCGGCGATAGCCGAGCATGGCAACGCCCAGGAACCCGAACGCCGCCACGTACGTGCCGGGCTCCGGAACGTCGCCGGGAGGCGGGTCGTAGGTGTAGGTCACCGTGAGTTCGACGCCGGAGACGCCGTCCAAGATTCCAGCCGTCAACGAACCGCTGGTGCCGGAGGTGGTCACTTCAGCATACGAGGACGCATCAAAGTCGTTGTTTCCAGCTCCCGACCAGAATGCGGCGGGGGCCAACAACAGACCGTTTCCAGTATCCGAGTCGGTGTCTTGGAAGATAGCCGAGGTCTGCGTGGAGTTCGCAGGCAGGTTGAAAGCGATCGTGGCCGCTTGGTTGGGTCCGGGGATGTGCGCTTCCAGGAACACGTCGTTGAAGAACGGGACGCGAACCGTGATCGTCGCACGGACGTTCGCCGTACCGCCCGCAGGACCGGAGGACGCCGTCAAAGCGGCTTCACCCACGATGTCCAACTGGTAGGAAACGCCAGTCAAAGTTCCGAGGCCGGTGTTGAACTTCGGAATGCTCAACTGAACCGAGCCATCGGGAGTGAACGGCAGCGCCAACAGAGCCGTACCCCAGTTCAGGGGATCCAAGTTGGCACTAAAACCGACCGGGAAAACGTCCGATTCAGAATACGAAGCAGCGCTCCCCGTGAAAGAAGCAGTGGCCAGAGCCGCCGCTAATAGTGTCCTTTTCATGCTGTTTTTTTGCGTTAGTGAAAAATGCTAGTCGCCCAACGCCCCTGTTCTAACGGACGTCCGATCCGTCGGTCAATTCCTTTTTTCCGCCGAAACGGTCTCCTCCCAAGGGATTCGCCTACGTTATAGTACTTAGCACAACCTTGGGGGGCCACTCCCTCGCCGCAGACCCGTAATTTGCAGTGCTTTCCGGGATTTCCGCGATTTTTTCGATGGACCTGCGCAGTCCGCTCCAACCGGCCACGAGCCTGCACTGGCCCTCGCCGCAATCTCGCCCCTGGATGACCGGGCGATCCCCGGAACGGAACGTGCGCCTGGTGGGCGTTCCCGAACGCAAAGGCACGGATATTCTCAACGGAGGTGCCGCGCTACGCCGTCTCACGACGGCGGCTACGGGATGCACCCGACGATCTGGGGCCGGGATCGGGAGCGGGAGCGGGCGCAGTTCGCCACCCGCGTCGTCGCCACCGACGTGCGGAGGCGGAGCGTATGGGGTGAACAAAAGGGCTCCACCTCGTTACCTCGGTGGCCACGCGATCGTCCTGGCGGCTCCCGTCTCGAGACAGCGCGAACGCGCTCCGCGAACGAACTGCCCCGCGCACCGCCCAGACTCCACTTCGTCATCGTCGGCTACGAGGTGCATGCAGGTGCACGAAATGGTGGGATGTAGCCGCCGTGCGGAGGCGGGCACGGGCGGCGGACGGCGCGGTGCTCCGCCGTCTCACGACGGCGGCTACGGGATGCACCCGACAATCTGGAAGCGGGAGCGGGCGCAGTTCGCGAGCCGCATCGTAGCCGCCGTGCGGAGGCGGAGCGTATAGCGTATGGGGTGAACGAAAGGGCTCCACCTCGTTACCTCGGTGGCCACGCGATCGTCCTGGCCGCCGCCGTCTCACGGCGGCGGCTACGGGAAGCACCCGACGAACCGAGGCCGGGATCGGGAGCGGGGCGAGGCCCTGCCCTTCAGTTCGACCCCTTGAGCGCGTGGACGCCGACGGCGCGGATATATTGGGCGCGCTCGAAGGCGCCGGGATCGGCGCAGTACTTCTGGCTGAGGCTGCCCTTCATGTGCGTCACGGAGTCGTACTCGTGCTCGCTCATCCAGTCGCGCATCTCCTGCTCGACGACGCGCAGGTGCTTGATCCCGTGCCGGAGGAGGCAGGAACAGAGCATGGTGACGCTGGCGCCGGCCATGAGCATTTTGATGGCGTCGGTGCCGCGGTGGATGCCGCTGGTGGCGGCGAGGTCGGCGCCGATGCGCTCGAACAGGATGGCGATCCAGCGCATGGGCAGGCGCATGGCCATCGGGGTGGAGTACATGACGTTGGGCACGACCTCGAGCGCCTCGAGTTCGATGTCGGGCTGATAGAAACGGTTGAAGAGCACCAGTCCGCTGGCGCCGGCCTCGTCGAACTGCTTCGCGATCTGGGCGAAGTTCGTGAAGAACGGGCTCACCTTGACCGCGACGGGAATGGAGACGGCGGCCTTCACGGCGCGGAGGACGTCGACGTACTGCTTTTCGATTTCGGCACCGGGCTGGGCGAGGTCGGTGGGGATGTTGTAGAGGTTGAGTTCGAGGGCATCGGCGCCGGCCTGTTCGATCTGCTTCGCGAAGTCGGTCCAGCCACCGATGGTGGAGCCGTTGATGCTGCCGATGATCGGGATGCGGAGGGCGGCCTTGGCGCGCTGGATGTGCTTCAGGTAGTCCTCGACGCCCACGAACAGCTCGTTGGGATCGGGGAAATAGCTGAGGGCCTCGGGATAGCTGTCGGTGCCCTGGGTGAGGTGGTGGTGCAGCTCGTAGCGCTCGTAGCGGATCTGCTCCTCGAAGATCGAGTACAGCACGATGGCGGAGGCGCCGGCATCCTCCATGCGTTTGAGGTTGTCGAAGTCCTCCGACAGGGGGGAGGCGCTGGGCACCAGCGGGGTCCGCAAGGGGAGTCCGAGATAAGTGGTGGAGAGGTCCATAAACTGGGCGGGATCAGGGTTGGGTTTTGGCGGGATTCATCGTGGGTGGGGGCGTCGGATCGCTCCGTCCGCCCCCCATGGTTCTCGTGGTCAGTCGGCCCCGGCGTCGGGGGTTCCCTGGCCGTGGGTGTTGCCGTTGCCCGACGCCGCGGGTTCGGGCGCCTTGACTTCGCGGGAGGCCAGGTGCTGGTAGAGCCCGAAGCGGGCGCGGGCATCGACCTGGGCCTGCTTGAAGAAGCCCCGGGCCGCATCGGGATGGCTCTTCGACAGCATGCGGAAGCGATTTTCCATCTGGAGGAACTCGCCGAGCGGGATGTGGGGTTGCGCGGAATCCAGCTGGAGCGGGTTCTTGCCGTCGGCGGCGCGGTCGGGATGGTAGCGATAGAGCAGCCAATGGCCGCTCTGCACGGCCGCCTTCTGGTTGCGGAGGCCGCCGGTCATTTCGATGCCGTGGGCGATGCAATGGCTGTAGGCGATGATCAGGGACGGACCGTCGTACGCCTCGGCTTCAAGGAAGGCTTTGAGGGTGTGCTCGTCCTTGCCGCCCATGGCGACGCTGGCGACGTACACGTGCCCGTACTGCATCGCGATGAGGCCCAGGTCTTTTTTCCCGAGCGGTTTGCCGCCGGCGGCGAACTTGGCGACGGCACCGCGGGGGGTGGACTTCGACATCTGCCCGCCGGTGTTGGAGTAGACCTCGGTGTCGAGGACGAGGATCTTGACGTTGCGCCCGCTGGCGAGGACGTGATCCAGGCCGCCGTAGCCGATGTCGTAGGCCCAGCCGTCGCCGCCGACGATCCAGACGCTCTTGCGCACCAGGTGATCGGCGAGCGCCAGCAGGCGGCGTCCCTCGACGGATTCCACGCGGGCGAGTTTTTCCTTCAGGACCGCGACGTCGTCGCGTTGGTCCGCGATATCGGCCTCGTCCTTCTGACGGTTCTCGAGCAGGCGGCGGACGAGGGCGTCGCCGACCTGCGGGGCGAGGAGGCGGGTGAGTTCGCGGGCGAAGTCGCGCTGTTTGTCGAGGGAGACGCGGAAGCCGAGGCCGAACTCGGCGTTGTCCTCGAACAGGGAGTTGCACCAGGCGGGGCCGCGGCCCTGGGCATTGGGGGCATAGGGGGTGGTGGGCAGATTGCCACCGTAGATGGAGGAACAGCCGGTGGCGTTGGCGATGACGAGGCGGTCGCCGAAGAGCTGGGTGAGGAGCTTGAGGTACGGGGTCTCGCCGCAGCCGGTGCAGGCGCCGGAGAACTCGAAGAGCGGCTCGGCCACCTGCATTTCGCGGACGCTGGCGGTGGAGAGCTTGCGGCGGTCCAGCTCGGGCAGGCGCAGGAACCAGTCCCAATTGGTGTTCTCGTTTTCCCGCAGGGGTTCCTGGGAGACCATGTTGATCGCCTTGAGCCGGGCTTCCTTCTTGTTCCGGGCGGGGCAGACGTCGACGCAGAGGGCGCATCCGGTGCAATCCTCGGGGGCGACCTGGATGGTGAATTTGAGGCCCTTCCAGACGGGGATGCGGGAATCGACGGCCTTGAAGGTGGCGGGGGCGTCGGCCAGCAGCTTGGGATCGTAGACCTTGCTGCGGATGACGGCGTGCGGGCAGACGAAGATGCACTTGCCGCACTGGATGCAGGTGGCGGGGTCCCACGCGGGAATCTCGAGGGACAGGTTTCGCTTTTCCCACCGCGCGGTTCCCGTGGGGAACGTGCCGTCGGCGGGCAGCGCGCTCACCGGCACGCGGTCGCCGCGCCCGGCGATGATTTCGCCGAGGACGTCCCGGACGAAGGGGGGGGCGCCCGCGGGCACCGGGGGACGCATATGGAGCGTGCTCGTCGCCCGGGTGCCGGTGGGGATCTCGAAGAGATTGGCGAGGGTGTTGTCGACCGCCTTGAGGTTCATCTGGACGATTTCCTCGCCCTTGCGGCCATAGGCCTTGCGGATGGAATCCTTGATGGCCTCGATGGCCTCCTCGCGGGGCAGGACGCCGGAGAGCGCGAAGAAGCAGGTCTGCATGATGGTGTTGATGCGCCCGCCCATGCCGGCCTCGCGGGCGACGCGGGTGGCGTCGATGGCGTAGACCTTGGCCTTCTTCTCGATCAATGCGGTTTGCAGCGACGCCGGCAGGTGGTCCCAGACCTCCGCGGTCGGCCAGGGAGCGCTCAGCAGGAACGTGCCGCCCGGCGCCAGCGGTCCCGCCAGATCGTACCGGTCGAGGAAGACGGGCTGGTGACAGGCCACGAACTGGGCCTGGGAGACGAGGTACGTGGACCGGATGGGATGCTTGCCGAACCGCAGGTGGGAGATGGTGATGGCCCCGGACTTCTTCGAGTCGTAGACGAAATAGGCCTGCGCGTAGTTGTCCGTGTTCTCGCCGATGATCTTGATGCTCTCCTTGTTCGCCCCGACGGTGCCGTCGGCGCCGAGTCCGAAGAACACGGCGCGCCGGACGTCGTCGGTCTCGGTGGTGAACTCCTCGGAGAACTCGAGGCTGGTGTGGGTGACGTCGTCGAGGATGCCGATGGTGAAGCCCCGCTTCGGGCGTTCCGCGGACAGGTTGTCGAGGACGGCCCGCACCATGGCGGGCGTGAATTCCTTCGAGGAGAGACCGTACCGTCCGCCGGCGATCACCGGGACCTTCTGGCCGAGCTCGGCCCGGGCGAAGAAGGCCTGGACGACGTCGAGGTACAACGGTTCGCCGGCCGCGCCGGGTTCCTTGGTGCGGTCGAGGACGGCGATGGCCCGCACGGTTTCGGGCAGGGAGGCGAGGAAGCCGGCGTTGTCGAAGGGGCGGTAGAGGCGGACCTTGAGCAGGCCGACCTTCTCGCCGCGCGCGACGAGGCAGTCGACGGTCTCGTGCGCGGCCTCGCAACCGGAGCCCATCATGACGACGACGCGGGTGGCATCGGGGGCGCCGACGTACTCGAAATTGCGGTAGGCGCGGCCGGTGAGTGCGGCGAAGCGGTCCATGGCCTGCTGGACGAGGGCGGGGCAGCGGTCGTAGAAGGCGTTCACCGTCTCGCGGGCCTGGAAGTAGACGTCGGGGTTCTGGGCGGTGCCGCGGATGACGGGTCGATCGGGGGACAGGGCGCGATCGCGATGTTCGCGGATGCGGTCCTCGTCGATCATGGCGCGGAGGACGTCGTCCGACAGCACCTCGATTTTGGCGACCTCGTGGGAGGTGCGGAAGCCGTCGAAGAAGTGGAGGAAGGGAATGCGGGACTGGAGGGTGGCGGACTGGGCGATGAGGGCGAAGTCCTGGGCTTCCTGGACGGAATTGGAGCAGAGCATGGCCCAGCCGGTCTGGCGGGCGGCCATGACGTCGCTGTGATCCCCGAAGATGGAGAGGCCCTGCGCGGCGAGGGAGCGGGCGGCGATGTGGAAGACGGCGGGCGTGAGTTCGCCGGCGATCTTGTACATGTTGGGGATCATCAGGAGCAGGCCCTGGGACGCGGTGAAGGTCGTCGCGAGCGAGCCGGTCTGGAGGGCGCCGTGGATGGCTCCCGCCGCGCCGCCTTCCGACTGCATTTCGACCACCGAGGGGACGGTGTTCCACAGGTTGCGCTGGCCCGCGGCCGCCCAGGCATCGGCCCACTCGCCCATGGGGGAGGATGGGGTGATGGGGTAGATGGCGACGACTTCGCTGAGTTTGTACGCGACGCGGGCGACCGCTTCGTTTCCGTCGAGGGTGTAGAACTTCTGCTCGCTCATGATGTGAAGGGAATGGGAATGGAGAGGGAATCCTGGCGGGGTGGGGAGAGGTCGAGATCGGCGAGGCATTCGCCGTCGCCGGGCCGGTGTTCGAGATGGAAGCCGAGCTTGCGGCAGAGGCCCTGCATCTCGCGGTTGCCAACGAGGATGTGGCCGATCAACCGGCCCAGCTTCTCGTCGCGGGCGACCTGGATCAGGAGTTCGAGCAGGAGTCGCCCGATGCCGCGCCGCTGCCAGGCGTCGGAGACCACCAGGGCGAACTCGCCCTCGTTCAGGAGGTGCTCCTTGCTCAGGCGCCCGATCCCGATGATCTGGCGGGGCACCTTGCCGGCGGCCCGGCATTCCACGACCAGCGGAACCTCGCGGTCGTAGTCGCTGAAGCAGACCCGCACCAGGCGTTCGTGCGCGATGCGCTCGCTCAGCTTCAACGGCACGAAGTAACGGTTGTACACGCTCCGATCCGAAAGGGTCTTGTGGAACTCCACGATCCGCGGCTCGTCCTCCGGCAGGATCGGACGCACCACCACCGCCGTGCCGTCGGCGAGGGTCCGCTCCGACACGTACTGGTTCGGATAGGGCCGGATCGCCGGACGCGGCAGGGTGGCGAGGTCCAGATCGGGCGGGTGCAGGATCACCCGGGCGTCCACCGCCACCATCGTGTTGGAGGCCACGATGAGGGGATTGATGTCGATCTCGGCGATTTCCGGCTGCTCGAGCACGAGGTAGCTGAACCGGATCAGGAGGGACTCCAACTGCTGCAGATCGGCCCCGACGCGGCCCCGTCCGCCGCGCAGCGCCGAGAAGATCCGGGAGCGTTCCATCAACCGGAGCGCGAGGGTGGCGTTGAGGGGCGGAAGACCGAGCGCGCGATCCTGGAAGACGTCGACCAACTGGCCCCCGGTGCCGAAGAGGAGGACGGGACCGAACTGGAGGTCGAGCGTGCTGCCGAGGATGACCTCGAAGCCGTTGTGCACGATCATCGGCTGGACGGTGACCCCGAGGAAATCGTCGCGGTGCGCGCGTTCGGAAACGTGGGTTTCGATGCTGCGCCAGGCCTCGCGTACGGCGATGGGATTGCGCAGGTTGAGTTGCACGCCCCCCACCTCGGTCTTGTGGGTGAGGGTGTGGGAATGCAGCTTGAGCACCACCGGGTATCCCAGCCGGTTGGCGATGCGCACGGCCTCGTTCTCGCTGAGCGCCACGTGCGTCTGGGACACCGGAATGCCGTAGCTCGCCAGGAGTTCCTTCGACTCCACCTCCGTCAACAGCGTCCGGTCGTCGGCGCGCACCTTCCGGATCACCTCCGTCGTCCGCGCCCGGTCGATGCCGGTCCCCGGGAGGTCGACGACCTGGGCCGGCGTCTCGTACAGGGCCCGCAACTGGTAGCTGTGGCGCCACATCTCGCAGAACAACGCCGCCGCCGCGTCCGGGTAATCCGGGGTGGGCACCCCGGCCTCGTTCAGGATGCGGCGGGATTCCTCGACCGACTGGCCGCCCATCCAGGTGGCGAGGACGGGCTTGGGCGCGCTGAGTTGCAGCGCCCGCACCGCCTCCGCCGTCCCGCGCACGTCGGTCTGCGGCTGCGGTGTGAGGATGGCCAGGACCCCGTCCGTCGCCGGGTCCGCGTTCATCGCCGCGATGGCCCCGGCAAAGACCGCGGGCGCGGCCTCGCCCCCGACGTCAATCGGATTTCCCCGGCTCCATTGGGCCGGCAGGATCTTTTCGAGCGCCGCGATGGTCTCCGGGACCGGCGACGCGAGCTCGCCGCCGTGTTCCAGGAGCATGTCCGCCGCGAGGGCGCCCGGTCCGCCCGCATTGGTCACGATGGCCAGCCGCGGACCGGCCGGGCGCGGCTGTTTCGCAAGCACCTCGGCCAGTTCGAACAATTCGGAGAGCGTCCGGACGCGGAGCACGCCAACCCGGCGGAAGGCGGCATCAAGGACGGCGTCGCTGTCGGTGATGGCCCCGGTATGGGAGGCGGCGGCCCGGGCGGCCCCCTCGGTGCGGCCGACCTTGAGCACGATGACCGGCTTGCTCAGTGCCACTTCGCGTGCCGCGGACAGGAAGCTGCGGGCGTCCCCGACCGTCTCCATGTAGAGCACGATGCTGCGGGTGTGGGGATCGTCGCCGAAGTGATAGATCAGGTCGCCCCACCCCACCTCGAGCATCGAGCCCAGGGAGACAAATCCGCTGAACCCCACGCTCTCGCGATGGCTCCAGTCCAGAATGGAGGCGCACAGCGCGCCGCTCTGGCTCAGAAAGGCAACCGAACCTGTCCGGGCCCGCGTGGCGGCCAGCGTCGCGTTGAACTTCAGCGACGGCACCATGATCCCGAAACTGTTCGGGCCGATGACCCGCATGCGCCCCGCGCGGGCCGCCTCGAGGACCTCCGCCTCCAGGCGGGCACCCGTCGGCCCTGTCTCGCGGAAACCCGCGGAGAGGATGACCGCCGCCCGCACCCCGGCCGCCGCGCATTCCCGCACCACGCCCGGCACCGTCGCCGCCGGGGTTGCGATGACGGCGAGATCCGGCGTTTCCCCGATGGACGCCAAGGTGGGAAAGGAGCGCCGACCGAGGACGGAGGGCCGGTTGGGGTTCACCGGATAGACGGCCCCCTCGTAGCTGGAAAGATTCTGGAGAACGGCCCGTCCCACGCTGCCCGGACGTTCGGTGGCGCCGATGAGGGCGACGCTGCGCGGGGCGAACGCGGCATCCAACGCCGCCAAGGCTGGCGGACGGGGAGCCGCGGGGGACTCCGGAACGGCGTGCAATCGGCGGCGTCTCATTGGATTTGGCAAGGCACGCCCGGAGGATGGTCGCTTCGGTGCCCGGCCCCGCGAAGCTTGGTTTGGGTTTCGACCCTTCATGGAGCCCGGGCGACCACCACGGCAGCACGCAATCCCAAGTTCCCCGTGACCGTGCACAGGAGCTTTCCCCGACTTGGCCAAGCCTAACCCTTTCTTGCCCCCATCCGTCCGAAAGAAGGCCGGGAGGAGTGCCCGCACGCCCCGGTGGGGCTGGCGACGGACGCGTCCCCGGCCTCAATCCCCTCGTCCTCCACCTCCGTCTCCGTCGCGATCTCCACGCCTCATGGGCCCCCTGCCCTACCGGACCTCCCTCCGCCCCGGGCGAAGCCGTCTCCATCCTCCTCGCCCCGGCCCTCGCCCGGCCCGAAATCAACCGTGCGGGGCGCGGAAGTCGGCACCCCCTTCGGATCGGTATCTCGCGGGTTGCCTGGTACTTCAGCCGGTTCAAGGCCTCGCAGGAGAAGAGGATGGAGCCCTTGTTGCCGTTGATCTCCCATTCCAGCCCGCTCTTGTGCCCCGTGGCGAAAGGTGTGGCCTCGATGTTGCACACCGCGCCGTTTCCCCGTGCGACCCCGAACCGGCGAGGGCTCCTTCGCCGGCACCGGCGCCACGGTCACCCGCTTCCACTCCATCGCCAGCCAGCTCTTCCGCTTCTTCCGCGGCCGGCGCGATTGATCCAGCTTCTCGTTCGCGGCAACCATCGCGGAGCGATTCGTACGCGAGCGCATGCCGCGCCGCGGACGTGTCGGGACGCGCTTGACCCCAAAGCCGGGAATTCCTCGCCCATGAAACTCGCCGGACTCCGCTCCTTCATCGCCAGCTTCCTCCTGGTGGCGCCTCTCGCCGTCCAAGGTCAGGGCACGCTCTACTTCGCGAACCGTGCCGCCCCCATTGGCCTGGATGCACCGGTCTACGAGGTCGCGTCCACCGACAAGGCCTCGCCCTTCGGTCTCCTCGCCGCGCTGCTCGTCGGCGCCAGTCCCGACGCCTTGAGCCCCTTCTCCACCCCGGTCGGCTTCCTGAATGCCGGATACTGGACCGGCGAGGTGTACTCCATCCCGGGCCTCGCCCCGGCGTCCACCGCCTACGTTCAGGTCCAGGTCTGGTCGACCGCCACGGGGGCATCCTACGCGTCCGTGGTCACCGCCAACGGGCGCCACGGCGTTTCGGAGATCTTCCCCGTCGTCCTGGGAGGTGACACCCGCAACGGCACCCAACCCCCTTCGTTTCCCGCCTACCTCGCCGGCCTGAAGCCCATCACGCTGGTGGGGGTCGACGTCCCCGAACCGGGCCCCACCGCGTTCCTGGCCCTGGGAGGCCTCCTGCTTGCCGCGCTTCGGCGACGTGGCCGCACCCACGCCGGCGCGTCCCTCGTCGGCCTCGTCCTCCTGCTCGCCGGCTTGCTCGCGCCGCGTGCGGCCATCGCCCGCACCAACACGTTAGCGGGCTGGATCCTCCTGCCCGACCGCCAGGACGGCGGGACACCCTGGATCCTGGACACCGACGGACAAACCCCGCTCCAAAGCCGGTTCGACCAGGATCTGTACGTGGCGTCGGTGTGGATCGGTCCCTCTCCGCTCGAACTGCAACCCACGCTCAACCCGATCTTCCTGGGCGCCGATGCCGACGCCGGATTCCCGCTCTTCCGGATCCCGATTCAAACCACGGGTTTCGCCCCGGACCAGCGCTGCTGGGCTCAAGTCCGGGTCTGGATGGCCCGGCGCGGCATGAGTTGGGACGCCGCCCTGGCCTCGGGAAGTGCCTGGGGCATCTCGAAGACGCTGGAAGTCGTCCCCGGCACCGCGCTCCAGCCCGGCGTGATCTCCGCGCTCGAACCCTTCGCCCTCGTCCGCCCCACCTACGCTTCCATCCGCTTCGAGAACCTCGTCCCCGGTCTCCTCGATGCTCCGGTCCTCTCGGTCGATGGCACGACCCCGCTCGCCGGCCCCACCCACGTGGCCCAGCTCTTTGCCCGACTCCGCGGCCTGGGCTTCGCGGAACTCGAGCCCGTCGGCCCCCCCGTTCCGTTCGGCACGGGCAACCGGGCCGGTTACTGGGAACCCGATCCCACCCCGGCCCTCCTGCTCACCAACATGGCCGCGGGCCAAATCGCCGATGTCCAGATCTTCGCCTGGCGTGCCGCCGACGGCACCCATTTCGCCCAGGCGGCGCGGGCCGGCGGCGTCATCGGTTCCTCTGGCCCCTTGATCGTACCCACCCCCGCCGACGGCTCGCCCGCCCTCCTCTCCGACCTCCGCTCCTTCCGGGTCCAACCCGCCCCCGTCGGCACCGTCGACTTCCGCAACCTGGTCCCCGGCGAACTCGACGCGCGCGTGGGTTACTCGATCCCCCCCGATCCCGCCCCGATGCCGCTGCCGCCGACCACGGTCGCCCAACTGTGGGTCGCGCTCAGTCTCGACGACCCGTCTTCCTTCACGCCGGTCGGATCCCCGTCCCGCCTCGGAAAGGGCGCGCGCGCCGGGTATTGGCCCGAGCTTCCCGGACCCGCCGTGCTCCCGGTCCCCGGCTTCCGTGCCGGCGAACTCGTCTGGGCCAAGGTCCGGCTCTGGGACACCGCCTTCGGCGATTCCTACGACCAGGCCCAGTTCGCGGGCGGCGCCGGCGAGTTCGGCGTGTTTCGACTTCGACTTGGCGGCGACGATTTCGCCCCCGCTCCCACCCTGCCTCCCTCGCTCCAGTTCAACCTCGTCGCCTCGACCCCCCGCGGCGTCTACCTGGACTTCCGCAACCGCGTCCCCGGGAGGGTCGACAACCCCGTCCTCGGTCGGGATGGCCAGCCGCTGTCGGACCCCAACTTCGTGGCCCAGCTCTACGTCGAGGACCTGCGCCAATGGCCCGTCGCCATGGTCCCGCTCGGCGATCCTGCCCCCTTCGGAACCGGCGACCAGGCCGGCTACTGGCAGCCCGGCGCCGATCCCTTCCCGGCCATCCTCGTCGAGGTGGGGTGCTGTGCCACCGTTCAGGTCCGGATCTGGGACCGATCCCTGGGGGCCACCTTCGAACAGGCCGCCGCCGGTCCGCGCCTGGTCTCGCGCACGATGATGTTCTTCGCGAGCGCCGACCGCCAATACCTCGACCCCCTCGGCTTCCTGACCCTGCAGCCCTTCCGCGAACCCGCGGCGCTCGTCCGTCACCTGAACGGTCCGTTGGTCTGGGATTCCCTCGCGGGCGGACGCCCGCTCGATCTCCCCGGCTTCGTCGCCCAGTGCTTCGTCACCACCAACGTGTACAACGCCGCCTTCCTCCAGGGCGCCGGCGGAACTCCCGTGGGGCCCATCCATGCCATCGGCACCGGTACCCAGGCCGGCGTCTGGCAGGCACCCGCGCGCTTGCTCGTCGAACTGGCCGATGCCATCCCCGTCGGGGCTCCGTTCCAACTCCAGGCCCGGGCCTGGGACTCATCCCTCGGCGCCACCTACGCGGAGGCCATTGCCGCCGGTAGCCGTATCGGCTTCTCCGAATCCTTCGAGATGTTCACCGCCCTCCCCCGCGACCAAGGTCCTCCCCCCGAAATCTATCTCCCGAACTTCGCCCTCGGCGGCGCTCGAACCTTCGTCAATGCCCCGCCCGGCCTCCATCTCGTGGCCCATCCGTTCGCCCAGGATGCCCCCCTCGCGAACACCCCGGAGACGCTCATGGAACGTCCCCCCAATGGGACGACGCTCTTTCTCTTTGATCCAGCGTTGCAGACCTATCGCATCCTCGCGTTCCACGACTCCTGGGATCACTACCGGGCCCCCATCCGCCCCGGCGAGGCCTTCTTCATCCATGTCCCCGGCACCCAGACCATCCCCCTCTTCTTTTCCGGCACCCCGGGACCCCTGCCCGCCCTCGTCCGTCCCGAACGCACCGTCGCCTTCGTCAGCCGTGGCAACACGCTCGGACGCCAGGCCTCCTTCACCGAACTCACCGGACTCCCGGCACGGGATGGCGACCTCCTCTTCCGGTTCGTCGACGGCGCCTGGACGGTGAACGAGTTCGCGTTCGGGGATTGGGCCGGAGGCGCCCCGGTCCTTGCCCCCCGGGAGGCCGTGTTCCTCCGTCTGGCCCCACGTGCCCCCTGAGCGCCGAGCGAGCGGAATCACCCCGGCGGCAGCCGCAGCACCCGCCCCATCCTCGCCAGGCAACTCAGGGCGATCTCCACGCTCGCCACCGCCAGCCAGAAAAGCATCCAGCGTGCCCGTCGTCCGCCCGGCCAGAACCGCCTCGGCGCCCACCCCCGCGCCGCGCCGCCCGCGCCGGTGCAGGCCACTTCCCTCCATCGGATCGGCATCACACGGGTCATGGGCTAGCCTTTTCCGATCAATCGCTTCACCACGTCCCCCAGCCGCAGGAACTGCACGAGGCGTTCGGTCGATTGCGACCGGACACCCTCGTACCACCGGGTCATGGTCTCGAAGAAATCCCGCATCGCCACCAACCGCTCGCGGACATGGGCCGCTGTGGGCCCGGCTTTCTCCGCCTCCAGGACCGACTGCCGCAGAAACTCGAGCGTCGGATCGATTTCCCGTCGCTTTCGCTCCTCCACCACCCGCCGGAACAGCTCCCAGACGTCGGTGATGGTCTCGAAATGGTCGCGCCGATCCCCGAGGACGTGCGTCACGCGGACGACGCCCCAGTTCTGCAGTTCGCGCAGACTGTTGCTGGCGTTTGACCGCGCGACGTCGAGAGCCTCGCAGATCTGGTCCGCGGACATCGGCTTGGGGGCCAGGTAGAGGAGGGCATGGATTTGGGCGACGGTCCGATTGAGGCCCCATCGCGCCCCCATTTCGCCCCAGTGCAACACGAACCGCTCTTCCAGTGCCGTCATCGCCATAACATCGATAATTTCTGTCGCGACAGAAAATCAGAAAGAAGACGCTGTCAAGCGTGTCCCCGACCGACGCGCGGCCCGCCCTCGCCCCCGCCCCTGCCCTCCTCCCCGGCGGGGTCCGGAAATGGCAGGGCCCGCGACCACCGGATCGCGGGCCTCGACCTCGAACCAGAACCGGGGGGGGCCTCGCGTTGCCGGGACACCGGTCCCGCCGCGTGGGTCCGCCCGCCGGGTTGCCTAGACCTTCTGCCAGCTCTTCGACTTCACCGACGCGTCCACGGCATCGAGGACCTTCTGGCATTCCAGCCCGTCGGCGAAGGTCGGATGCGTGTTCCGGCCCTCGCAGACGTTGGTGACGAGATCCGCCACGGTGTGCACGAAGGTGTGTTCGTAGCCGATGATGTGCCCGGGAGGCCACCAGGCCTTCCAGTACGGATGCACCCCCGCCTCGCTGACCAGAATGTCGCGGAAGCCCTGCTTTCCGGCGGGATCCGCGGCGCTGTAGTACTTCAGCCGGTTCATGTCCTCGAAGGAGAAGAAGATCGAGCCCTTGTTGCCGTTGATCTCGAATTCCATCCCGTTCTTGTGCCCCGTGGCGAAGCGCGTGGCCTCGATGTTGCACACCGCGCCATTCTTGAAACGTCCGATGAAGCTGACGGCATCGTCCACGGTGACCTTCCCGCGCTTCGTGCCCGCCGTGGCGCTCAGACCCGCCTTCACTTCGGCCAGCACGGGACGATCCTTGACGAACGTCTCCATCAGCCCGCAGACCTCCTTCATCCCGCCGATCAGGTAATGCGCGACGTCGATGAGGTGGGCCGCCAGATCCCCGTGCGAACCCGAGCCGGCGATGGCCTTTTGCAGCCGCCAGACCAGGGGAAATTCGGGATCCACGATCCAGTCCTGCGCGTAGCGGGCCCGGAAATGGAAGAACCGATCCCCCAGATCGCCGTTCTCGATCATCTGCTTGGCGAAGGCGATGGCCGGGGCCCGCCGGTAATTGTGGCAGACCATGTTGATGGTCTTGTTCTTCTTGGCCGCCGCCACGACGGCCTGGGCCTCGGCGACGTTCATGGCCAGCGGCTTCTCGCACAACACGGCCTTGCCCGCGTTGCAGGCCTTGATCGCCATCTCCGCGTGCTGGTTGTTCGGGCTGGTGATGTCGACAATGTCGATCTCCGGATTCGCCAGCAGCGCGTCGTAGTCGTTGATGGTGTTCTTCCACCCGTAGATCGCGGCGTGCTTCGAGGTGGCCTCCGGCGTGCGACCGCAGAGCGTGTGCAACTCCACCTTCGCCGGCAGGTCCGGGAAGAAATGATTGACCTGGCGCCACGCGTTCGAGTGCGCCTTCCCCATGAAATTATAACCGACCATGCCGACGCGAAGGACTTTGTCTGCCATAGGATTGCGAGGTTCGGGAATTCGTGGAAACGACGCCGCGAGCATCGCCAACCGCCGCCCCGGGCGTCAACCGCCACGCGGAGGCCAGGATCACCGCGCCCGGCCAACCGGGGTCTCCGCCCCACCCCGGACGGCGTCCGCGACGTCCCCGTCCCGCGGGCGGAACCTCATTTTAAAAAAAACCACGGTTGACACCCGGCGCCGGGTCGGCCCATTGTCTCGCCCCTTTTTGCGGGAGAACGAAGCGATATGTATGCGGTCCTAGAGACAGGCGGAAAGCAATACCGCGTGGCGGCCGGCGACAAACTGGAAGTCGAGAGCCTCGACGTCGAAGTGGGTCAACCGGTCACGTTTGAACGGGTATTGCTAGTCAATCGGGATGGTCAACTCAACATCGGCGCACCTACGGTCGCCGGCGCGAAAGTCCTCGCGGACGTGCTCGAGCACAAACGCGGCGACAAGCAGATCATCTGGAAGATGAAGCGCCGGAAGGGGTACCACAAGAAGCAGGGTCATCGTCAGGAACTGACGGTGGTGCAAGTGAAGGAAATCCAAGCCTGACCGATCCAGGAGTCCCAACATGGCACATAAAAAAGGACAAGGCAGTAGCCGCAACGGGCGCGACAGCCATAGCAAACGCTTGGGCGTGAAGCGCTTCGGTGGCGAACTCGTCCGCGCCGGCACCATCATCATCCGGCAGCGCGGCTCCCGCTTCGTCGCCGGCAAAAATGTCGGCGTCGGACGTGACTGGACACTCTACGCGCTCATCGATGGCCACGTGAAGTTCGACACCCACCTGAGCCGCGTGAACATCCTCCCCGCTCCGGTCGCCGCCACCCCCGCCGATCCCGGTCAAAACTGATTCCGGGCTCCGCGACGATTCGATCTACCGGGCGAGGCGTCGGGCCTCGCCCTTTTTTCTTTTCCCCCTGCCCCCTGCCATGTTCGTCGACGAGGTCAAAATTCACGCCCGGGCCGGCCACGGCGGCCGCGGCTGCATCTCCCTGCTGCGCGAAGCCTACCGACCCAAGGGCGGCCCCGACGGCGGCAATGGAGGCCGGGGTGGCGATGTGATCCTCGAGGCCGACCACGACCTCAACAACCTGATCCATCAGTTCTACCAACCCCGCCTGCACGCCAAGCACGGCGAACATGGCATGGGCAAGGGCATGGACGGCCATGCCGGCAAGGACCTGATCGTCAAGGTCCCCTGTGGCACCCTCGTCTGGCGGTGCCCGCCGGACCCCGTGGCCACCGCACCGGATGCCGCTCCCGACGCGGCAGCCGCGGCCGCGGCCGCACTCGACCCCGACTCCGACGAACCCGAAGCCCCTCTCCCTCCCAGGGCCTCCGTTCCCCTCCGAAAGCCGGGCCAACCGCTCATCCTCTCCAGCACCCACCATCGGCCCGTCCTCCGCCACGCCGGCGCGCACAAGGCCCTCGAGGTCGATTTGTCCGACGACGCCGCCTCCCCCGAGGTGGACGCCGAAGGCCGGGAATTGGTCGCCGACCTCACGGAGCACGGCCAGCGTTTCATCCTCTGCAAAGGCGGTCGCGGGGGGCTCGGAAACCGGAATTTCGCGAGTTCGGTCCGCCAAACCCCGCGATTCGCCCAGCCGGGCGAGCCGGGAGCGGAGGGCGAGTTCGTCTTCGAACTCCGCCTCATCGCCGACGTCGGCCTGGTCGGTTATCCCAACGCCGGCAAATCCACCCTGCTCACCGCCGTCTCCAAAGCGCGCCCCAAACTCGCGGCCTATCCCTTCACGACCCTCACCCCCCAGATCGGCATCGTCGAGTACACGGATTTCCGCCGCATCGTGGTCTGCGATGTCCCCGGTCTCATCGACGGCGCCCATCGCAACGTCGGACTCGGCCACGCCTTTCTCCGCCATATCCAGCGCTGCAAGATCCTCGTCCTCCTCATCGACATGGCCGGCTCGGATGGGCGGGCGCCGTGGGACGACCATCGACAACTGCTCGAGGAACTCGGCCTGTACGACCCCGCCATGCTCGAAAAGCCGCGCCTCGTCGTCGCCAACAAGATGGACGAGCCCAGCGCCGAGCCCAACCTGCGCCGGTTCAAGCGCCGCGTGCCCAGGACCCCCGTCCTCCCCATCGCCGCCGGATTCGACGAAGGCATCGAGCCCTTCAAGCGCCTGATCCGCGACGCCGTCGGGGAAGCGACGAGCTAGCCGCTCCCGCGCCGGCCACGGGCCCGCGATCCCCTCTCCCCCGCCCACCCCCCGGCGCACCGGCACGTGCGAACGGCACGGCAACTCGCGCTCGCCGAGTGATTAGCGTTGCAGAAGGCCCCCATTAGCTCCAAAAAATCCCCCCGCCGCCGGGGGACCTCCCCCCGACGCTTCCGTCCGGGGCCCCGGGCACGGTGACGCGTGGGCGGGTTCATTCCCGGCGGTCCGACGGCATTCCTCCCCACGTGAATCCTCCACCTCGCAAGAAGGTCGCCATTTTGGGTGGCGGCGTCGGCGCCATGACGGCGGCCTGCTACCTCACGAGCACGCCCGAGTTGCGCGCCCAATACGAAGTCACGGTGTTCCAGCAGGGCTGGCGCATCGGTGGCAAAGGCGCCGCCGGGCGGGATCCCGAGGAGGGCAGCCGCATCCTCGAGCACGGCCTGCACATCTGGCTGGGTTTCTACGACAACGCCTTCAACCTGATACGCGCCTGCTACGACGAGTGGCAGAAGAGCCCCGCCAACCCGTTCCAGAAATGGTCCGACGTCTTCCAGCCACAGTGGCAGGTGACGCTGGTCCAGTTCCTCCATCCGCCCGGCTCGACGCCGCGCTGGAGTCCGCGCACCTTCACGATGCCGGAACTTCCCGGCCTGCCCGGCGACCCCCGCGCCTCCGCCGCCGCCATCGATCCCCTCTCCTCCGTCCATGGCCTCGTGGGCTGGCTGCGCTCGCTCTCGTCGCAACCGGACTTCGGGCAGCAGGTCGCGCCGCCCGTGCCCCGCTCGAACCCGGTGCTGGGCTGGCTGGAACGTGTGGAGCGCCACGTGGCGGACGACCTCCAGCATCTGACCGCCCACGTCGAAGGGGCGGTCTCCCACTGGGCCCTTTCCACGGCGGAGAAGCTCCTGGACCAACTCCTGAACGAGGGCGTTCCCGCGCGCCCGCATCATCATCGATTCCTCGATTGGCTGCTCTCCGAGTTCCAGGCCTGGCTCCATCAGCCCGAGGTTCGGGAACGCGCGCGCATTTCCGACTGGGTCTACTTCGTCTGGCAGGGGCTCGACTACATCTCCGCCAATGTCCGCGGACTCATCACGGACATCCTGCCGTGGGGCGAGGCGGGCTTTGACCGGATCAACCACCTCAACTACCTCGACTGGCTGCTCCAGCACGGCATCGCCGAGGAGAACCAATTCTGCGCCGCCAGCCGTGTCGTCTTCGACCTGGCCTTCGCCTACCCCGGAGGCGTCGCGCGGCGCGACACGGCGCAAATGGCGGCGGGCGTTGCCCTCGGCGTGTGTCTGCGCATGGCCATCAGCTACCGGCACGCCCCCCTCTGGCGCATGCTCCCCGGCATGGGGGACGCCATCTTCGCCCCCATCCACGAACTCCTCGCCAAACAGCGCGGTGTCCGCTTCGAGTTCTTTCATCGCGTCCGCTCCCTCGGGCTCTCCGCGGACAACCGGCGCATCGAATCCATCGCCGTCGACCGCCAGGCCTTCCTCGCCGGCGAGACCTACGTACCGCTCTTCACGTCTCCCCAGGGGTTTCCCAGCTGGCCGAACCAACCGTTCTGGAACCAGCTCCTCGACGGCGAGGAACTCCGCCGCGCCGGGGTCCAGTTCGAGTCCGAGTGGTCCCATCCGGTCGTCGAACGGCGCACGCTCGAACTCGGGCGCGACTTCGATCTCGTCGTCCTCGGCATCTCCGTCGCCGGCCTCAAGTCCATCTGCGCCGATCTCTACCGGCGCCTCCCGGCGTGGACCGCGATGCTGGATCACAGCCACACCGTCCAGACCCAGGCCGTCCAGCTCTGGATGAACGGGACCACCCAGTCCCTCGGCTGGACGCACGGCACCACCATCATGACCAGCTACGCCGAACCGCTGGATTCCTGGGGCGAGATGTCCGCCCTTCTCCCCTACGAAAACTGGCCTCCGCCCGGCCCCCTCAGCCTGCAATACCTCTGCGGCGTCCTCCCCGGGCCTCCCGAACCTCCCCTCGACGACCCGGACTACCCGGCCCGCCAGACCGCCCAGGTCCGCTCCAACGCGCTCGCCTGGCTCGACCGCCAGGCCGCCCTCCTCTGGCCGAACGCCGGCCATTCGAACGACCCGACCCGCTTCGACTACGGGAGCCTCTACGATCGTTCGGGACGCCAGGGCGAGGAGCGCTTCAACGCCCAGTACTGGCGTGCCAACGTCGATCCCAGCGAACGCTACGTCCTCTCGGTGCCCGGCACCATCCAGTACCGGCTCCGCGCCGAACACTCCGGGGTCGACAACCTCTTCCTCGCCGGCGACTGGCTGGTCTCGAGCGTGAACGGAGGCTGCGTGGAGGCGGCGGTCGAATCGGGCATGGCGGCGTCCCGGGCCATCTGCGGCGTCCCCGCCACCATTCTCAACTACCCGCCGGCCCCGCCCGCGGACCCTTCGAAATCATGAGATGACCTCGCCGCCGCCAGGCTTCGCGATCCTCGAATCCTTCGGCACCCACGGCGTGCTCGAACTCGCCCGCGCCCGCCACATCCGCGACGGACGCCCGGTGCTCCTGGAGGCGCCCACCCTGGGCGACGACCGTCCGGCGCCGTTCGCCGAGGCCCGCCTGCTCCACGAGTTCCATCTGCTTCAGTTCCTCGACGGCGACGGCGCGCCCCGCCCCATCTCCCTCGAACGCGCCCCGGACCGGCTCGTCGTCGTTCTGGATGCCCCCACGGCCCTGCCGCTCCGGTCGTGGCTCGAGCGCACCCGCCCCGACTTGCGCCAACTCCTCGGCGTCGCCGTCGGCCTCGCCCGCGCGCTCGCCGCCTTCCACCGCCATCGCATCATCCACCGCGAGGTGCGCCCGGACCATGTCCTCGTCGAGCCCGACCTCTCCCGGGTGCTGCTGGTGGGGCTGGGAGGCGCGACGCGTCTCGAACGGGAAATCCCCGCCACCCAGGCCACCCAGGCCTTCGAAGCGTCCCTCGTCTACGTCTCGCCCGAGCAGACCGGGCGCATGAACCGCCCCGTCGATTTCCGGTCCGATTTCTACTCGCTCGGCATCACCCTCTACGAATTGCTGACCGGCGCTCCGCCGTTCTCGGGCCAGGACACCCTCGAACTGATCCACCACCACCTCGCCCGCGTTCCCCCGCCGCCCCACACCGCGCGCCCCGAAATCCCGCGCATCCTCTCCGAACTCGTCCTTCGCCTGCTCGCCAAGGCCGCCGAGGACCGCTACCAGAGCGCCGAGTCCATCCTCATCCACCTCGAGGAATGCCGCGCGGCCCTCGACCGGCCCGAGGCCCCCGAATCCCTCTCCCCCGAGCGCCCGGAAGGCTCCGGACGCTTCGCCCTGCCCCAGCAACTCTACGGGCGCGAACCCGACCGAGTCCGACTGCTCGACGCCTTCCAACGGGTCGCCTCCGGCACCAACGAACTCCTCCTCGTCGCCGGCTATGCCGGCATCGGCAAGTCCTCCCTGATCCGCGAACTCCAACGCCCCGCCGTCGAACGTCGCGGGCGCTTCGCCTCCGGCAAGTCCGATCAATACCGGCGTCACGTGCCCTACGTCGCCCTCGTCCAGGCCCTCGGCGAATGGATCAGCCAGATGCTCGCCGAACCCGAATCGAGCGTCGCCTCCTGGCGCGGACGCCTCGCCGCCGGGCTCGGTCCCATGGCCCCCGTCCTGGCCACGGTCGTTCCCGACCTCGCCCTCCTCCTCGGCCCCCAACCATCCATCCCCGAACTCCCCCCCGCCGAGTCCCGCAACCGTCTCCAGGTCGCGTTCACCCGCTTCTTCCGGCTCATCGCCGCCCCGGATAGTCCCCTCGTCCTCTCCCTCGATGACCTGCAATGGGCCGACTCCGGTACCCTTGCCCTGATCGAGGCCCTCGCCACCGACACCGCCCTGCGACACATCCTCGTCATCGGCGCCTTCCGCGACCACGAGGTCGGCCCCTCCCACCCGCTCTCCCTCCGCCTCCGCTCCATCCGCGACCAGGGGGGCACCGTCCACCTCCTCACCCTCTGCCCCCTCGACCCTGCCGACGTCCGCCAACTCGTCGCCGATGCCTTGGGGCGGCCCCTCGCCGAGGTCGACGACCTCGCCGCCCTCTGCCATCACCGCACCGGCGGCAACCCGTTCTTCCTCGGCGAATTCCTCCGCCATCTCGTCGCCCAGGGCTGGGTCCGCTTCCAGACCCGCGCCGCGCGCTGGGAATGGGACCTCGACGCCGTGGCTCGCGCCCCTTCCACCGACAACGTCGTCGAACTCATGCTCGAGCGGATCCGCCCCCTCCCGGAGGCCACCCGCCACATCCTCCGCCTCGCCGCCTGCATCGGCCATCGCTTCGACCTCGAGACCCTCTCCCTGGTCTCCGACCTCGCCGTGCCGGACGCCGCCGGACAACTTTGGGCCGCCCTGTCCGAGGGCCTGATCACCCCGCTCGCCGCCGCGTGCCAGTACCTGCCGCTTCTCGCGACCGGCGGCCCGAGCCCCGCCGATCCCGAGCTCCACCCATCCCGCCTCGGCTACCGCTTCTCCCACGACCGCGTCCAACAGGCCTGCTACTCGCTGCTGCCCGAATCCGAACGCCCCGCCGCCCACCTCCGCATCGGACGTCTCCTGCGCCGCGCCGATGACTCCCGGTCCGGCGAAGGGCGCGCGTTCGAGATTCTCGGGCACCTCAACGAGGGCGCCGCCCTCGTCACCGATCCCGCCGAACGCCTCGACATCGCCCGACTCAACCTCGAAGGCAGCCGCCGCGCCCGCGATGCCGCGGCCTTCGACCTGGCC
Source organism: uncultured Verrucomicrobiota bacterium (assembly GCA_964608505.1). Classification (GTDB taxonomy): domain Bacteria; phylum Verrucomicrobiota; class Verrucomicrobiia; order Limisphaerales; family CAIMTB01; genus CAIMTB01. Next base: position 21,304 of record CAZSOV010000010.1, on the reverse strand, counting down.
TTCCATTGCGCCGCCGCCGGACGGGCCTGTCTCCCGTCCGACGCGTGGCAGGCCCATCCGGAACTCGCCTTCGACCTCGCCGTCGAGAGCGTCACCTCCGCCCTGCTCAGCCTCCGCTTCGACGAGATGGATCGGGCCGCCGCGGAAGCCCTCCCCCACGCCCGCTCGGTCGTCGATGAAGCCCGCATCCACGACGTTCTCATCCAGTCCCTCATGGTCCGCAATCGTCCCATCGAGGCGATTCGCAAGGCCATCCCCGTCCTGCGCCGGCTCGGGGCCGACTTCCCCGACCGCCCCCACAAAGGCCACGTCCT
>CAZSOV010000010.1:0-20980 GCA_964608505.1 uncultured Verrucomicrobiota bacterium | reverse complement strand
CCCGCTGGCGGCTGTCCCGCACCTCGGTCCAGGCCATCCTCGAGCAACCCCGCATGTCGGATCCCGCGGCACTGGCCGCCATGCGCCTCCTCTCCGGCGTCTTCTCCAGCGCGTACTTCGCCCTTCCGGCGCTCTACCCGCTGATCATGTTCAAGTTCATCGAACTGTCCCTCCGCCACGGCAACACCGGCGCTTCCGCCGTCGGCTACGCCGCCTACGGCGTCACCCTGCTCGGCATGTTCGGCGACGTCGAGGGGGGCCAGCGTTTCGGACATCTCGCCGACGACTTGATCGTCCGCCTCGGGGCCCGCGAGTCCGAGACCAAGGTCCGCCACATCGTCGAGGGCTTCCTGTACATCTGGCGCAAACCCCACGCCGACGTCCTTCCCCGGTACCTCGCCTGTTACGAGTCCTATCTCGAAACCGGCGATCTCGAGTTCGGCGCCTACGCGGCCCTCATGTACGGGTATTTCCATTTCTTCGCCGGCACCAACCTTCACCGCCTCGCCGAGGAACAATCCGTCCTGACCCGCGAAATCGAGCGCCTCCAGCAAGCCACCGCCCTCCACCCGCAACGCATCTGGCAACAACTGGTCGTCCATCTCGTCTCCGATTCCCCCCAGCCCGACGTCCTCCGCGGCGGCCACTACGACGTCGACGCGCAACTTCCCGTCCACCGAAAGGCCAACGACGGCGTCGCCATCGTCTTCGCCTGCGTCGCCCAGATGATCCTCGCCTCCATCTTCCGCAACCCGGCGCGCGTCCTCGAGTTCGGCGACCATGCCGCCCCGTCCGTCAAGGCGGGGGCCGGCCTCGGCACCACCATCATCCCGCTCTACCACCTCCTCGATGCCGTCGCCGCCGCCGCGTCCGCCGCCCAATCCCCCGGCCCCTCCGCCCGTCGCTGGCTCCGTCGCGCACGCCGGCACCTGCCCGTCCTCCGCAAATGGGCCGCCGGCGCCCCCCTCCACACCGCCCATCTCGTGCCCATGGCCGAAGCCTGGATCGCCCGGGCCGAGGGCCGCACCCCCGCCGCGCTCGCGTTGCTCGCGTCCGCCACGGAACAGGCCACCGCCACGCGACATCTCCTCGAGACGGCCCTCTGCCACGAATGGCACGGCGACTGGATCGCCGCCGCCCAACCCGGCACCGACCTCCCGATCCGCCACGCCCTCCTGCTCTACCAGCAATGGGGCGCCTCCGCGAAGGTGCGAGACCTGCTCCGCCTCCACCCGCACCTCGCGACTCCCGCCGAACCCAACGACGCCCTGACGACCTCCAGCCTCGAAGCTTCCCTCCCGCGTCCCAACTCCCGCGCGCCGGGTCTGGGCATGGACTTCATGGCCGTCGCCCGCTCCGCCCGCGCCATCGCCGCCGAACTGGCCCTGGAACCGCTCCTCCGCAACGTCATGCGGGCCATGCTCGAGGCCGCCGGCGCCCAGCGCGGTGCCCTGATCGTCGATCGCGAGGGCCAGCTCTTCGTCGAGGTCGAGGCCGACGCCGGCGGGCAGGACATGCCGGAGCTCCCCGGCCATCCCCTTCCCGAAAAACCCTCCCCCGACGCCGGCTTCCCCATCACGGTGCTCAACTATGTCGCGCGTTCGCGACGCGAAGTCCTGCTCGCGGACGCCACGGTCCCCGGAGCCTTCTCGGTCGACCCCTACATCGCCCATCGCGCCCCGCGATCGTTGTACTGCCTCCCGGCCCTGCACCGGGGCGAACTCGCCGCCATCGTCTATCTCGAAAACAACCTCGTCACCCACGCCTTCCCCCAGGAACGGGTGACCGTCCTCGAGGTCCTCGCCTCCCAGGCCGCCATCTCCATCGCCCACGCCCGCATCTACCGCAACCTCCAGGCCCTCAACCTGTCCTACGCCCGGTTCGTCCCCCACGAGTTCCTCCGGCTCCTCGGCAAGAACTCCATCGTCGACGTCCGCCTCGGCGACAACGTCGAGCGCACCATGTCGATCCTCTTCAGTGACATCCGCGCCTTCACGTCCCTCAGCGAGGACCTCACTCCGGAGGAAACCTTCGGGTTCATCAACTCCTTCCACCAGCGCATGGAACCCGTCATCCAGCGCCACCATGGGTTCATCGACAAGTACGTCGGCGACGCCATCATGGCCCTCTTCCCGGGCCGGCCCGACGACGCCCTCGCCGCCGCCGTCGACATGCTGCGTGCCCTCGAGGAGTTCAACGCCGACCGCGCCACCCGTCGCCAGGTCCCCGTCCGCATCGGCATCGGCGTCAACACCGGACGCCTGATGCTCGGCACCATCGGCGGCATCAACCGCATGGAAGGCACCGTGATCAGCGACGCCGTCAACGTCGCCGCCCGCCTCCAGAACCTGACCAAGACCTACGCCACCCCGCTCCTCGTCAGCGCGGAAACCCTGCGCCAACTCGAGAATCCCCAGGCCCACCGCACGCGCCGCCTGGATCGCGTCCAGTTCAAGGGCCGCCGGGCCGCCTCCGACCTCCACGAGGTCTTCGACGCCGATCCCGAGGAACTCGCCGAGGCCAAGATCCGCACCCGCGAGAAGCTCCACCTCGCCGTCGACGCCTTCCACGAAGGCCATACCTCCGGTGCCATCGATCTCCTCGATCAATGCCGGCGCGAGGCCCCCGGCGACGTCGTCCTGTCGATGCTCGGTGCCCGCTGGAGAACCCTCCAGCTTTCGGAACGCGCGCCCACGGTCTAGCCCGCGATCCCACCCCGCGAACGACCTCCGACGATGGCCGCATCCATGTACCGCCCATCACGACCGCGCCGCCCGGTGAGGGTGAGGGTACCTGCCCCACCGGCGGCAGAACGCGTGCCCCCGCGCGGCGACGTGCCATCCGCGGTTCACGGTCCCGACGCGCGGTTCCCAAATCCTGCTTCCTTCCCACGACCCCAACCTTGTCCCTCATTCAAAGCCCCATGAGCACCCCGACCCCTCGTCGCCAGAAAATTGCCATCCTCGGCGGTGGCATCGGCGCCATCACCACGGCCTGGTATCTCTCCCGCACCCCCGAGCTCCGCGAGCGCTTCGAGATCACCCTCTACCAGATGGGTTGGCGCCTTGGCGGCAAACTCGCCAGCGGCGTCGACCGCGACCGCGGCTGGCGCAACGAGGAGCACGGACTGCACGTCTGGTTCGGCTTCTACGACAACGCCTTCGCCAGCTTCCGGGATTGCTCCGCCGAGATGTTCCGCCTGTACCCGAACTACCGCTTCCCGACCTACCTCGACGTCTTCAAGCCGCTGTCCTACACCCCCATCGGCAACCTCGCCGCCGGCCCCGACCAGTACGGGTTCTGGCATTTTCACTGGCCCACCAACGACGGCGTCCCCGGCGAAGGCGGCGTCTGGCGCGAGCCGTGGGCGGCCCTCGTTCATTTCTGGGAGTTCCTCCGCCAGCATTGCGCCCTGTTCGAAGGCCAGCCGGAACTCCCCCCGGATCACCCGCCGCTCCCCGAGGAACACCACGGCCTGTTCCGGCACCTCGTGAATCTACTGCACCCCGGATCCCCCGCGCGCGCCTCGGCGCCCGCTCCGGAAACCTCCGGCATCGCCGCCCACCTGGACCGGATCCATGTCGCCATCCTCGCCCTCGAAGGCCGGCACGCCCAGGCCTCGCCGGAACATCTCGAATTCATCGGCTGGCTCCTCCGCGAACTCCGCGCCTGGATCCTGCCGCTCGTCGCCGCCCACGCCCGCCAAAACCCGGACGCCCACGTCTATCTCAGCACCATCGACTACGCCATCGCCTTCCTCTGCGGCATCTTCAACCCGAAGTACGGCATCCTGCAGGACCTCGACCTCAGCCGCATCGATCACCTCGATCTCCGCGAATGGCTGCTCGAAAACGGCGGCGATCCGGAAATCGTCCGGCGCGCCTCCTGGATCCGGGCGTTCTATGACACCCCCTTCGCCTACCGCGACGGGGACCTCGACCGCCCCGCCTACGCGGCCGGCGCCGCCGCCCGATTCGCCATCCGCCTGTGCGCCACGTACAAGGGCTCCCCGCTCTACCTCGGCCAGGCCGGCTTCGGCTCCGCCATCATCGCGCCCTACTACCAGGTCCTGCGCGATCGCGGGGTGAAGGTGAAGTTCTTCCACAAGGTGAAACACCTCGCCGTCTCCCCCGACGGCCAGGAAATCCAGCGCGTCGACCTCGACGTCCAGGCCCTCCCGGCCGACCCGAGCCGCGACTACGACCCCGTGTTCTGGGACGACCAGGCCCGGCTCTTCTGCTGGCCCAACGCCCCGTTGTGGGAGCAACTCCGCGACGGCCAGGCCCTCCGCGAAGCCGGCGTCAACTTCGAGTCCCACTGGTGCCCCCACCCCCCCGCCGCCCGCGTCTCCCTCCAGGCGGGCACCGACTTCGACGCCGTCGTCCTCGCCATCTCCCTGGGCGCCTTCAAAACCCTCAACGCCGAGGACCCCTCGATGTGCGCCGAACTCTTCGCCGCCAATCCCCGCTTCCGCGACATGGTCGACCGCCAGGACCTCGTCGCCACCTTCGCGCCCCAGTTCTGGTTCGTCGCCCCCACTCGAAACCTCGGCTGGCCCACCCCGGTCGCCTCCGTCGCCGCGCCGGAACCCAACGACGTCTGGGCCGACATGTCGCCCCTGCTCGATTTCGAGCGCTGGCCCAACCTCGACCACGCGCCGCGCGCCCTGATGTACACCTGCGGCCCCCTCTCCACCCGGCTCTACGCGGCGCCCGTTTCGGACGCCTCGGTGCCGGCCCAGGCCGCGGCGCTCACCCGCAGCGTCACCTCCCGCTGGCTCCAGGACTACGGCACCACCGTCTGGCCCGGTACCGCCGCGCCGGGAGGCGACTTCGACTACGCGATGCTCTTCGACCCCCGGGACGTCTCCGGACCGGACCGACTCTCCGCCCAGTTCCTGCGGGTCAACGTCGATCCCACCGAGTGCTGCGTCACCTCCTTCCCCGGTTCGATTCAGCACCGACTCCGGGGAGACCAGTCGGGCTTCCGCAACCTCTTCCTCGCCGGCGATTGGACCAATACCACCCTCAACGTCACCTGCGTCGAAGCCACCACCATCTCCGGCATGATCGCCGCCCGGGCCGTCTCGGGCGATCCCCTGAACATCGTCGGCGAACATTTCCTCGACGGCACGGACTCGGCCGAGTGACCCCCACGCCCCCGCCCACGCCCCCGCCCACGCTCCCCCTGCCACCCCCATGCCTGCCCTCAAATCGCTCCCGCCCTACGTGGAATGCACCACCATGGGCGAGTCCTCCGTCCTCCCCCCGGGCCGCTTCGAAGGCGTCACCAGCTACGCCTTCGCCGTCCGCGCCCAAACCGAATCGCTCCGCGCGCTCGTGCAACGCCACCTCGCCGCTCCCACCGGCGGCGCCTGGGAGGTCGACGTCCTCGGTCCGGTCGTGTTGCTCGTCTTCAACTACGCCCGCCGTTTGACCGCTCCCAACTCCCACCCGGGCTGGACCGAGAACCACGAGGCGACCCTCACCATCCCCGTGGTGTTGCGACGGCCCGGCCTCTTCCACCTGCCCCGCATCGCCACCTGGCTGCCCTACATCTGGATCGGCAATAGCCGCGGCATGTGCACCGGCCGGGAATCCTGGGGGTACGGCAAGGCAATCGGCGACATTCCCATCCCCCCCATCCCCGCCCAGGCCACCGCCTGGTCCGTGGACACCGTCGTCTTCCCCGAATTCACGCCCGACACCCAGGGCACTCGCCAAACGCTGCTCGACCTCCGTCGCGTCGATCCCCCCGCCCCCGGCGATCATCCGTCCCTCTGGACCGAGGCCGGCGCGTTCGGTCTCTGGTTGCTGGAGCAGGCCGCCACCCACCCGTTGCGCGATCTGGAACTGGCCTTCGATGCCCTCCACGACTGGGCCCACGGCACCATGCCGGTCGTCAACCTCAAGCAGTTTCGCGATGCCGTCGACGGTACCCGCGCCTGCTACCAGGGCCTCGTCCTCAGCCCCCTGCAGGTCCGCGGCCTGCGCGCCGGTGGACCGCTCTCCGGCCAGTACGACCTGCGACTCCTGCCCTGCGCCTCGCACCCCATCGCATCCCAGCTCGGCATCGAATCCCGACCCGACGGCACCATCCCCGTGCTGGGGGGCGCGTTCGTCGAATGGGACTTCGACGCCGCCCCGGGCGAGGTGCTCTGGGAAGCCCCGCGTTCCTGACCGCCTCCCTAGAAGCGGCGTCCCACCGAAACCAGGAACGCCAGCGTCCGCAGTTCGTACCGACCGTCCGCCGTCTGGCCCTGGGCCGGCAGGCTGCCCGCCACGTCGCGCGCCGGACCGTGCCCGTACTGGAAGGTCGCGTCCCAGTCCCACCGTTCACCCCGGCGCCCCACCCCGAGGCTGAACACGTGCAGCGCCTGGTCGTTCACCAGCGTGGTGAAAACCGCGTCCGGGACCGTTTCCTCGGCAAACCAATACCCCGCGCTCGCGTGGTAGCCGTGCGCCAACTCCCGGGTCACCCCGGCCTTGTAGATCCACCCGGATTCCCAGAACAACGGCAGCGTCAGGTTCCCCGATCCCTTCTCCAACAACGCCGCGTCCAACCGTTCCCAACCCGTCCAGTCCGCGTTGACCTCGACATTCCACGCCGGGGTCGGCCGAAACGAGTAGCCCACGCTCACCGTCTGCGGAAACCGGAACCCCATCCGCGCCGTCTCGCGCGTCGCCGCCACGCCCGTAATCACCGTGCTCGCGTGGCCGTCGAACGTCAGCCGGTCCGCGCTCCGGTAACTCACCCCGAACGCGTGCTGCTCATCCAACTGCCAGCGGATGCCGGCGTTGAATCCCAACCCCGCGCCGCGACCCCGAAAACGGAGTCGATCCGCCGCCACCGTCCCGATGCCGGTCTCCGACTGGAAATCGCCGTAATTCACCGTCGGCCCGCCCGCCAGCGAAAGCCCACCGCCCAGGTCCCACGCCAGGACCGGGTTCACGGTCGCGTAGGCCAGCTCCGCCCGATACCCCACCGCCCGAAACGGCACGTCCGTGGCCCACAAACTCCCCAATCCGTACGGGGAATAAACCCCCAGCCCGATCGCCCACGGACAATCCTCGGGCGCCCACGTGGCATACATCTGCGGCACGAAAAACGGGCGATCCTGCGTGTCCTCCACCGCCCCCCCGGGCCCCGCGTATTCGCTCTCGAGCAGGATCGTGTACATCCCCACCCGCGCCTCCCAGCCGCTGCCCTGCGTGATGCCCGCCGGGTTGTAATACACCGCCGACGCGTTGTCCGCCGTCGCCACGAACGCGTTCCCGCGCGCCGTCGCGAGCCCGTCCTGGTTCGAAACCCGAATCCCCAGGGCCCAACCCGACGCCGCACCGCCCGCCAAGGCGAGCCCCACGACCGCCGGCACGCGCCGCCGCCATCCCAAGCAATGATGCATCCCAGAAGCAGAACCAATGAACCATCCCCATCGCAAGACCATTGCACCCGTGGAGGCCTCTCGCGCTCCGTCGCCAAGGCCCCCTCCCCCGGACCGCGACGTCCGACTCCCCTCGCACCTGGCCCGGCTGGCGCCCCCCCCCCAGCTCGCCCTCCCGCGCTTGTCTCCGCGGCGAAAAGCGTGGCATCTCCAGCGGCATGGTGCTGCCGTTGTCCCACCCGCGCAGGTGCCTCAGCGCCCTCGCCGTCCTGCTCCTGCTCCTGCTCCTGCCTGCCGCCCCGGTGCGCGCCGCTCTCCTCCGGGACGGCGTCGACGCTTTCAACCATTGGCCTTCCGATCCCAAGCTGTCCCGCCTCTCGAGCGTACCCGTCGTCGGGCAGGCCTTCGCGACCGCCCTGAAGGCCGAGGTGTTCGTCAAACCGGCCAACCCCTGGGACAACCAGCTCAACAGTCCCACCCTGGCTCCGGTCGAAAAGGACGACGTCATCTCCGGAGAACTCTGGTTTCGCAACGCCGACCCGAACCGCGCCGAGGCCGTCCTCGACATCGTCTTCGAACAGGCGGGCGAACCCTACGTCCAGTCCCTCGTCCGGACCGTCCGCGAATCCCGCGGGGTCTGGACCCGCGCCCGGTTCGCGTTCGCGTCGCGGGAGCGCTACCCGACGGGCACCGCCCAGGCCAATCTTCGCCTGGGCGGCGCCGTTCAAACGGTCGAGATCGGGCCCTTCGCGATGACCAACCACGCCCGCGCCCGGTCCCTGTCCGAATTCCCCAATGACCTCCTCGCCTCCGACGCCATCGGCGGTCGCGGCGGCCTCGTCCCCGAACTCGATGCGTTCAACCCCCAGTTGCCCGACGCCTCCCATGCCACGCTGTCCGTGATCAGCGTCGCCGGACAGCCCTTCACCCGCGGCCTGCGCATTCGCACGCTCCGGGTCCCCCCGAACGCCTGGAATCTTCAGCTCCATACCCTGGTCAGCCAACCCGTCGGGAAGGGCGACATTCTCGCGGGCGAGATCTGGCTCCGCCAGGCAGCCCTGGGGGCCGCCTCCGGCGCGGTCGTGGAGCTCGTCTTCGAGCGGGCCGGGGATCCCTTCACCAAATCGCTCGAGCGCCTGCTCGGCGAGAGTGCCGGGCAATGGCAGCGCTTTCGTTTCGCCTTTGCCTCCGCCGAAGCCTATGCCGCCGGCCAGGCCCAGCTAAACCTCCGCCTCGGCTACCAGATCCAAACCATCGACCTCGCCGGGCTCGTCCTGACCAACCACGGGCGGTCGCGGCCTCTCGCCGATTTCCCGAACGACGTTACTTACCCCGAACGCGAACCCGCGGCGCCATGGCGGGCCGAAGCCGAGTCGCGCATCGAGCAGCACCGCAAGGCCAATCTCACGGTCGAGGTGCGAGACGCCCTGGGCAACCCCGTCCCCGGCGCCCTCGTCTCCGCCCGGCAAACCCGCCACGCCTTCCCGTTCGGTTCCGCCGTTCCCGCCGACCTCCTGCTCGCCTCGGGAGCGCCTGCCAACGCCTTCCGCCGCGTCGTCACCAACTGGTTCACACGCGCGGTGCTGGAGAACGACCTGAAATGGCCCGTCTGGGAGGCCAACCGCGCCCAGGCCCTCGCCGGGGTCCGGTGGCTCCGCCAACACGGCCTCGACGTCCGCGGCCACACTCTGATCTGGCCCTCCACGAAATACCTGCCCGCCGATGTCCCCGCTCTCCTCGCCCAACCCGAGGCCCTCCGCCGCCGTATCCGCGATCATTTCACCGATGTCCTGGGCTCACTCGCCGGTCAGTGCGTCGACTGGGACGTCGTCAACGAACCCTACACGGAGCACGACGTCATGGATGTCCTCGGCACCGGCGAAATGAAAACCTGGTTCGAACACGCCCGTGCCCTCGACCCCGCCGCCCGGCTCTATCTCAACGACTACAACAACGTGGACGCGTTCCCCGGAAGCCCCCACGCCGAGGGCTTCTTCGAAATCGCCCGGTCCCTCCTCCAGCAGGGCGCGCCGCTCGACGGCCTGGGATTCCAGTGCCATCTCGCCGGGTACCTCCCGCCGCTCTCCCAGGTCTACCGGTCCATCGACCGCTTCGCCGCGCTCGTCCCGGAGGTTTCGATCACGGAACTCGACGTCACCTGCCCCGACCCCGCCACCCAGGCAGACTACCTGAGGGACGTCACCACCGTCGCCTTCAGCCACCCCAAGACCCGCGCCATCCTGCTCTGGGGTTTCTGGGAGGGACGCATGTGGAATTCCAGCGCCGCCCTCTTCCGCACGAACTGGACCCTCAAACCCAATGGAATCGCCTGGAGCAACCTCGTCTTCCGCACCTGGTGGACCACCACCAACCTCGCCACCGACGCCTCCGGTCGCGCGCTCGTCCGGGGGTTCAAGGGGAATTACGAAATCGACGTCACCACCCCCTCCGGAACCCGCCGCCACGAAACCCGGTTGGATTCCGACGTCCTCCTGGCGTCCGGCACCCCCGAAAACCCCGCGCCCCCCCGCCTCGGATGGCGCCTCGACGCCGAAGGCCCCTCCCTCAGCTGGCCGGGTGACCGCACCGGATTTCAGGTGCAGTTCTGCCCGACTCTCCCCGCCACGGCCTGGCAAACCCTCTCCTTGACCCCCCGCCGGGAGGGCGCCGTCTGGAGGGCGCCGCTCCCCGCCCAACCCGGATTCTACCGCCTCGTGCGGTAGCTCGGGAACTCTCAGGCCTGGGCCATGTTCCGTCCCCGCCGGCGCATCCAGATCGTCACCCCCAGAATCCCCAGGGCGGCAACACCCAGCAGCGCCATGCCCGGCGCCACGACTGCCAGGGCACTGGTCACCAGAGCGCCCCCCAATTCCGCCGTCGCAACCAGCGGGTTGGTCAGTCCGCCGGTCATCCCCAGCGACAGTCCGCGAACCGCTACCGTCCCCGCCTGCACCACTCCCGCCACGCCGCCGCCGGCCACGACCGCCGCGGTCCACTTCAGCAGCGGATCCATGTCCGTCGCGACCGATCCCATCAGGATCGTCCCGGCAACCACCGCGGCCGGCGTCGCGATCGTGTCCAGCGCATGGTCGATCCAGGGCACGTAATAGCCGCCGATCTCCAGCACCGTCGCCGTCCCCAGCATGACCATCGCCGGCATCGACCCCAGCCACGCGAACTCGGCGGAGGGCGTCAAGTGCCCCGTCTGGATCGCGAACCCGGCGACGAACATCGGCAGGAACACCCGAAATCCGCACGCCGCCGCCAAACCCAGACCCACGAGGATGCAAAAAACGTGATCCATGTCGCCGACCACACCCGATCCCCGGGCCCGGTTGCAACCGATTTTCGATCACGAATGCCGGTCACGCCTCCCGCCGGATCACCGAGTCCCGCTGCGCCCAGGCCGGGTCCGACCGGGGATAGTCCAGATTGTAGTGCAGCCCCCGGCTTTCCGGACGGCGCGCCGCGCAGCGAACGATCAACTCCGCCACGGTCGCGATATTCCGCAGCTCGAGCAGATCCCCGGTTACCGTGAAGTCCCAGTAGTACTCCCGGATCTCCTCCTGCAACGCCTTCAGCCGCGTCGCCGCGCGTTCCAACCGCTTGTTGGTCCGCACGATGCCCACGTAGTCCCACATGGCCCGCCGGATCTCGTCCCAGTTGTGCGAGACCACCACCAGTTCGTCGGGGTCATGCGCCGAACCCGCGTGCCACGGCGGAATCTCCCGGCCTTCCGCCTCCCACCGGGTCCCCACCGCCACCCGACTCGCCCGCCGGGCACACACCAACGCCTCCAACAACGAATTGCTGGCCAACCGGTTGGCCCCGTGCAGCCCCGTGCAGGCCACCTCCCCGATGGCCAGCAACCCCGGCAACTCCGTCTCCCCGTCCACCGTCGTCACCACCCCGCCACACTGGTAATGCGCCGCCGGCACCACCGGAATCGCCTCCTTGGTCATGTCGATCCCGTACTTCAGGCACGTCTCATAAATGTTCGGAAAATGCCCCATGATGAACGGCGCCGCCTTGTGCGTGATGTCCAACGTCATGTGGTCCGCCCCCGTCCGCTTCATTTCCGAATCAATGGCCCGGGCCACCACGTCCCGGGGCGCCAGCGACTGGCGGTCGTCATACGCACCCATGAACTCCCGTCCTTCCGGGGTCTTCAACACCCCGCCCTCCCCACGCACCGCCTCCGAGATCAGGAAGGACTTGGCCTTGGGATGATACAGGCACGTCGGGTGAAACTGCATGAACTCCATGTTCGCCACCGCCACCCCCGCCCGCCACGCCATCGCCACCCCGTCCCCCGTCGCGATGTCCGGATTCGTCGTGTACAGGTAAACCTTCCCGCACCCCCCCGTCGCCAGCACGGTCGTGCCCGCCTCGAAGACTCGGACCTCCCCCGAATCCCGATCCAGCACGTACACCCCAAGACAACGGTCCGGCCCCCCATCCCCCAGCTTCCGCCGCGTGATCAAATCGATGGCCAGGTGATTCTCGAAGATCCGCAGGTTTCCCGAGGCCTCGGCCGCCGCCACCAACGCCCGCTCCACCTCGCGCCCCGTCATGTCCTTGTAATGCAACACCCGCCGCCGCGAATGCCCCCCTTCCCGCGTCAAATGCGGCTCCCGCACCCCCATGGTCTCCGAGACGGGCCGCTCGTCGAATTGCATCCCCAGCGCCATCAACTCCCGAATCGCCCCCGGCCCCTCGCCGATGATCGTCCGAACCACCTCCTCCCGACACAACCCCGCCCCCGCCACCAGCGTGTCCCGAACGTGGTTCTCCAACGTGTCGTCCGCTCCCAGCACCGCCGCGATGCCCCCCTGCGCGTAGTTCGTGTTCGACTCCGCCCGCCGCTTCTTCGTCACCAACCCCACCCGACCCACCTTCGCCACCTGCAACGCGAAGAACAAACCCGCGATCCCGCTCCCCAATACCAGGAAATCGAAGCGCTCCGTGGCCAACGTCATGAATGAGGCTCCCTCCGCCTGCGTCTCCTTGGCAAGCAGTCGATCCCAGGTGCCGATGACCCCCACCCGATCAGAAGTTCGGGTTTGACCATCTGCCCCGGTATCATAAGTTCTCCTGACGACCCAACCCCCATTTCCCGAGGTATGAATAACATCGCACCAGAAGCCCGGTCGGCCTCGTCGAGCCGCCGCGAGTTCATCAAAACGAGCACCACCACCGCCGCCACCGTCGCCGCGGTCACTTCCCTCAAGACACCGGTCTACGGCCAGTCCCAGGCCCCGTCCAGCGGACGGGTCATCGGCGCCAATGACCGCATCGCCGTTGGCTTCATCGGCATCGGCCCCAACATCGGCAAGGAACACTTCGAAGGCATCCACAAGAATTCCGGTGCCAACAACACCGTCGTCGCCGCCGCCTGCGATCTCTTCAACAAACGCCGCGACTGGGCCAAGACCACCGCCGGCCTCAAGGACTCCGACCTCTACACCGACTACCGGAAGCTTCTCGAACGGAAGGACATCGACGCCATCCTGATCGCCACGCATGACGTCTGGCACGCCCAGCTCTCCATCGATTCCATGGAAGCCGGCAAACACGTCTACTGCGAGAAGCCCATGACCCGCTACCTAGACGAAGCGTTCAAGGTCCAGGAGGTCGTCAAAAAGACCGGCCGCGTCTATCAGGTCGGTTCCCAAGGCTGTTCCGCCATCGGGTGGCACAAGGCGGCCGAACTGATCAAGGCCGGCAAGATCGGCACCCCGGTCTGGGCCCAGGGCTACTACTGCCGCAACAAGCCCAAGGGCGAATGGAACTACACCATCGAAAACGAAACCAAGGCCGAGAACATCGACTGGAATACCTGGCTCGGCCCCGTCTCGAAGCGCCCGTTCAGCGCCGATGCCTTCCATCGCTGGCGCAAATATTACCCCTATTGCGCCGGACTCCTCGGCGACCTCGCCCCCCATCGCCTCCACCCCCTCGTGCTGGCCACCGGCAACCCCGAGTTCCCCACCCGCGTCACCTGCATCGGAACCAGCAACGTCAATCCCGATTCCCAGACGCCCGGCACCCCGAAACGTGACGTGCCCGAGCACCAGCAGCTCCTCGCCGAGTTCCCCAGTGGCATGCTCATCACCGTCACCTGCAGCTCGGTCTCCGAGAAGAGCCCCGGCTTCGTCATCTACGGCAGCAAAGCCTCCCTCGAAATCGGGAACATGGGCGAACGCATCAAGCTCGTCCCCGAACGCGATTACGCCGAGGAAATCGATCCCGAGGACTTCCCCGGCCTCCAACCGGCCGAAACCGTCCCCGGCCACGAGAAGAATTGGTTCGATTCCATCCGGGCCAACAAACTTCCCAACGCCAACATCGACCTCGCCATCCGCGTCCAGACGGTCGTCAACCTCGCCGAAATGGCGGAACGCATGAAGACCACCTGCCTCTTCGACGAGAAGTCCCGCAAGATCACCTCGCAGGACGGTCGCGAAATCAAACCGATCACCTACGGCTGGACCAAACCCGAGCTGTCCTGAGCCCACCCGGCTCCCCGGCTCCGCTTGCTCCACGCTGGCCCTCCCACCCGGGAACACATGGCCTTCTCGACGCCCGCCACCTCGTGGCGGGCGTTCCTTTTTTCTCCCCCCCCCGATCCCGGGGCTCTTTCTCCATGAACCGAGCCCAGACTCCCATCCCGGATCCTCCTACTCCTAATCTTACTCCTAATCTTACTCCTAATCTTACTCTTACTCCAAATCCTCCTCCTTCCATCGTTCGGGTTCATGGTCTCAATACGTGTCCGGACCTTGGAGAACTTCATTCTCCATGAACCGCCTCCTGCACCCGCTCCGCCCGGTGAGGCCACCGGGCCTGCACGCTGCTGGCCGCGTGCCCCCACGCGGCGCCGGGCGGTCCACGGCTGCTGCCCTTCGGACCCGGTTCGCAAACCCTGTTTCCATCCCATGATGGCGCTCCCGCTGGCCTGCGAAGCCATGGCCACCCGCTTCGAATTCGTCCTCGTCGGAGAAAACCCCCTCCTCCTCCGCGCCGCGGGCGAGGAAGCCTTCGCCGAAATCCATCGTCTGGAGTCCGTTCTCAGCCTCTTTCGGCCCGCGTCCGAAATCGCCGAACTCAACCGCACCGCCTCGCTTCGCCCCGTGCGCGTCTCGCCCGAGGTCTTCGCCCTCGTCCGCCACGCCACCCTCCTGTCCCAAGCCACCCAGGGCGCTTTCGACATCACCGTCGGCCCCCTCATGCAGGCCTGGGGACTCCTCCGCAGCGCCGGACGCGTCCCCTCCCCCGACGAACTCGCCGCGGCCCGACGTTGCGTGTCCTTTCAGGGCATCGAGCTCGACGACGAGGCCTCGACGATTCGCTTCGATCGCCCCGGCATGATGATCGACCTCGGCGCCATCGGCAAAGGCTACGCCCTCGACCGCGCCGCCGACCTCCTGCGCCAGGCCGGCGTCCAGCATGCGCTGGTCCATGGCGGCACCAGTACGGCCGTCGCCTGGGGCCGGCCCCTCGATACCGAGGCTTGGCGCTTTCGCATCGATCGCCCATTCCCCGAACCCGCCACCGGCAGCTGGCGGTCCCAACCCGATGCCCCTCCGCTGGCGGTCCTCGAGCTCCGCGACGAGTCCGTCTCCGTCTCCGCCGTCTGGGGAAAGGGCTTTCGCACCGCCGACCGTTACTTCGGCCACGTCATCGACCCGCGCCGCGGCGAACCGGTGCGGGGACCGCTCCTGGCAGCCATGGTTCTTCCGTTGGCCACCGAATCCGACGCGCTCTCCACGGCCCTGCTCGTGCGCGGCGCCGAGATGGTCTCGACCCTGGCAGCGCAGGGGGCACCCTGCCGTTGCCTCGTTCTGGAGGAGTCCATGGACAAAGACGCCCCGGGCGGACGCTGGCGCGTCACGTCCCGGGGCATCCCCGCACCCATCGACTGAAAGCCGTTCAGCGGTGCGCGATGTAGATGCGCACCTTGGCCACTCCGTTCGTGGTGACGAAATACTTCACCCGCCCCGATTCGTCGTTCCCGCTCGCCGTGCTCAGCGTCGAGCCGTCGAGCCGGTTGCTCAGTTCCCGCGCTTCGGCCATATCGACGTCCTCGATGCAGGCTTCGACCACCAGCGAGCCCATGACGTCGTTGGTTGCGTTCGCCCCGTCCCGATTGTACGCCCCGGAATCAATTGACGTAAGATCCGCCGCGGCGGGCGAATTCGCGTTAAGTCCGGAAATGTTGATCACTCGCATCCGCGATCCGCCGTTGCCGCTCCCCATCCGCTCGTTGCCTACCTTCACCAGAAACGGCTTCTCCATGTACCCTTCCGCCACGAGGCAGCGGCGGTCCCAATCCTCGTACTTGTCCCCTGCATTCGGGAGGCTCAGCGTGGTACCGTTGGTACCTCCGATTTTCCCGTATCTGCCGTAATACTCATTCACCGACGACTTGACCGAATTGCATGTACCTACCGCGTTGGCAATTCGCGCGTCCGAAATGGCCTGGAACACGCGCGGCGCGAGCATCGAGGAAAGGATCGAGATCACCGCCAGGACTCCGATCATCTCCACCAATGTGAACGCGGCACGACGCCCCCCGGGGAATGTTGTTTTCATCGCGTCAGTGAACCGGGTCGGACGAAGTGCCCCGGCTCGCATCGCATCGCATGGCACGCCCGACAAAACAGTTCGTTGATTCTCTATCGGCTGCTTTCACGATGCGTCAACCCTTCGCTCGTAGGAATCTCCGCAACTCCGAACACCTATTCGATTCTGCCTACGCGACACCGACCTGCCCCTCCCGCCGGTACAGGCTCACCCCCCAAGATCACGCTCCACGGCTCCTACGCCACGAACAGGTAATCCGCCCCCTCCACCCAGCCACGTCCCTCCAGGAACGCCCGCTGCGCCTCCCGCGCCCCCCGGTTGGCCACGTAACCCAGCAGAAACGCCTCCCCGCTCCGGGGAATCGACTCCGGCCCGACGACCACGCGCCCGTCCCGGTGACGCCCCCATTTCCGCGCGTCCACGTCGATGTATCGCTCCACGGCAACGCCCTCGGCCAGCAACGCCTCCACCCGGCGCCGGGTCACCCGCCCCGCTCCCCAGACCCACACCGGCCCCCGGTCCTTTCCCTCCCGTGCCAACCACCTCGTCAAATAGCGCGCCTTCAGTCCGAAAAACGCCGACGGCGCATACCTCGCGTCGGCGCGGGAGAGCCTCCCCGGTGGATCATTCCAGATCACCAGTTCCTGCTCCACCTTGGCCATCCGGACCCCCGCCTCCAACCAGCGGAGCCACAACTCGTAATCCTCCGGAAACGGCCCCTCCCGATACCCTCCGAGGCGCTCCGCCAATTCCCTGCGAAACATCACGCTCGGATGGGCCAGCGGTGCCTCGATGAACCGCGACCGCGCCATCGCCTCGGGCGTGACCACGCCGTTCAACCAGGCCACGTGCGCCGCATACCCCGCCTTCGCCACCGGATCCCCCCCGAAGCGCACCAGCGTTCCCGCCACCCCGATCCCCCCGTGCCGCTCCAGAAACGCCACCTGCGCCGAAAACCGCCCCGGCAGCGAGACGTCATCCGCGTCCATGCGGGCCACGAACTCGCCGCGCGCCGCCGCCAACCCCGTCCCCAGCGCCGCCACGATCCCCGCGGGTGCCCGCCGCTCCACCCGCACCCGGACATCCCGCCGCGCCCATGCCTCCAGCACGCCGCTCGTTCCATCCGTCGACCCATCGTCCACCACGATCAATTCCCAGTCGGACCAATCCTGGGCCACGATGCTTTCCACGGCCCGTCCCACCGTCCCTGCCATGTCCCGGACCGGCATGATCACGCTGATCCTGGGCGTCGACCGCAGCCCCCCGGGCACCCCGGCCGACGCCGCGCCTCCCCTCGTCCTCCGCCCCATCCCGCGCTCCGTCGCGTCCATGCTCGTCACCCTCGTTACGCCCGTTGCCCTCGCATCCGATCACTTCGTGCCCAGTTCCTTGGCCGACCGAAAAGCCGCAGCCTCTCGATTTCCCCCCGCTTCCAGGAACGCCAGCAGGTCCAGCACCTCCTCCCGCGTCAGCACGTTCAACAAACCCTCCGGCATCGGTGACACCGTCGAAGGACGGATCTCCTCGATCTGTCCCCTGGGCACCCTCTGCTCCGTCCGGGTCAACGGATCCGTCTCGAGCACCATCTCGCCGTCCGATTCCCGCACGAGTCGACCCGTCACGTCCTCGCCGTCCTTCAGGAACACCCGGAGGTTCTGGTACTGGTCCGAAATCACCTTCGAGGGTTCCACCAGGGATTCCAGGATCTCCCGCCGCCGGTATTTCGAAGTCAGCCCCCCCAGTTCGGGACCGATCGCCGCTCCCACGTTGCCCAGCCGATGGCAGGCGTAGCACTGCGTGTCGATGAAGGCCCGCCGCCCCCGTTCGAAACTTCTTCCCGCCGACGCCCGATCCAATTCCGCTTCCAGCTCGCCCATCGTCCACTCCGTCACGAAGGCCCGCGGCTCCGGCGGAATCAGCTGGGCTCCCGCCATCGGCGCTTCCCAGAGTTCCCTCAGGTCCTCGCGCTCGCCCTCGGGCACGGCCGACAGGGCATCCCTCCGAAAGGCCTCCAGATGCCGGTTCACGTTCGCTCCATCCACGTATCCACGCCCGACATCATGGAACCAGTGCAGCAGGGACCCTGGCCGTGCCAGATGATCCCGCGGCCGCAACCACCATCCCAAAAAGCGCCTCCGGTCCTCCCTCGACCATCCGTTCCGAAGGCCACGCAACTGGGCCACGTAGTGCATCTGCTGCTCCTGGGAGGGCGCGGTCTCCACCAGATCCAGGGTCCGGCCAATCACTCCCGGCGCTTCCAGCCAGATCAGCAACCGCGAAAGTTCCCGGTTCTCCGCCCAGGTCGCCGCCGGATAGCTCCGCCCCAACCGCTCCGCCAACCGCCGCCGCAGCTCCGAAACCGGACGGCCCTGCCGGAGTAGACTCAGTTGCAGCACCCGCAGGCGCAGCATTCGCTGCTCCTCGTCCATCGCCTCGTCCGGCATCCGCAGCATCGCCTCGATCAACTCCCTCTGTTCGTCGTCATCGCCCACCCGCGCCAGCGCCAGCCATCCCTGCAAAGCCGTCATCGCGTTCGTCTCCGATCCCAGACGCGCGTACCATCGTGGCACCTCCTGACGCTCCAACGCCACCCGCGCCGCCTGACGCAGCACCGCGTCCTCCGATCCCAGATGGCTCCACACCGCGTCCACCGCCGAGGGATCCGCCCGCCCCTGATACCTCTCCATGGCATCCCGCAGCGCCCGGGAACGCGCCGCCGGCACGTCGCTCCCCGACGCCGTCTCCCGCCCCGCAGTCCCAGCCCCCGCCGCTTCCTCCACCGCCTCCGAACCGACATACCGCACCCGGTAGAGTCCTGACTGCGTTCCCCGCCCGCCCGTGACGAAGTACAGCGCCCCATCCGGCCCGAACGCCATCGACGTCAGATTCAAGGGCTGCCCCCGGACCAACTCCTCGAAAGTCCCGCGGTAGCTCGCCCCCCGGGGTTCCAGGTGCACGGCCAGAATCCGCCCGTAAGACCAATCCTGAAGGTAAAGCGCGCGACGGTACTTCGCGGGAAACCGGGCTGCCGTTCCAAATCTCACGCCGCAGGGCGACCCCAGCCCGATGTCCACCACGCTCGACAGCAGGTCCGGATGCGAATCCGGCCACGCCCTGGTTCCATCCCGCCAGCCCGCCTCCCCGCCCGAAACCACATGGAATACCCGCGTGGGCCGATACCACGGGGTGCCCCAGTCCCATTCATTGTCGCTATCGAAGGTGAACAACTCGCCGTCCGGACTGAAATCCAGATCGTACGCGTTCCGAAATCCACCGGCGAAGGCCTCCCACACCCGTCCGTCCGGGTCGGTTCGCAGGACCAAGCCTCCGGGAGCCAGGGCGCCCCCTGCACGCGTCGTCTCGTCCGGGTTCAGCGAGAGAACGTCCTCCCCGTAGTTCCGATAGGGCGACGATTCCGCCAAGCCCTCGGGTGGTTTCGTCCCATTCCCGTTCATCACGTAGATCCAGCCCTCCGGCCCCAGCGCCAGCCCGTGATACCCGTGTTCCCCCCCGCCCTGGAACGCCTTGAGCAGACGCAACTCGTCCGGATCGAACTGATCGTTCCCGTTCGCATCCACCAAACGGTAAAGACCGTTGCCCGCGGGCCCCTTGGCATTCGCGTACAAGCCACCGTGCGCGAAAAGAAGCCCCATCGCGAATCGAACCGGAGCCGGCATCGGCTCGACCTTCGTCACCCGCCCTCGTTCCCCCAGCGTCATCCGAAGCAAAGGCCTCCCATCGCCTTCGGGCGAAACGTAGATCCGCCCCCGGGCATCCGCGGTCACGCAGACCCACGACCCCTCGTCCGGTTCCGCCGATCTCAGCAACTCCGCCTCGAAACCCGGCAGCACCGACAACGCGCTGGCCGCGGTCGCCGTCGCCTTCTTCAGCACCTCGCCCCAGGGTGGCTCTCCGTACACCCCCACCCTTCTCGCCTTCGACCACGTGTGGGTGTCCCCCCCTGGCATCGGCCAGCGAGCGGGCGCCTCAAGGCTCGCCACCCACGTCGAATCGCTCACCACCTGCCAGGTTTCCGTCCCCCCCAGATTCAGATGGACCAGCACCCCTGCGGCGCCATCCCGATTACGGGCGCGGACCGAAAGCACGTTCTCGCCCTGCACCAGCTTCATCGACACCTCCGCTCGCACCGGTTGATCCGGCCCCGTGCAGGTGGCCACCGGTTTGCCGTTCAAAAACACCTCCGCCTCGTCGTCCCCGACGACCGAGAGGCGGGCATTCCACGTATAGGGCGGAGTCCGGAAGCTCTTCTGCATCCACACCGTCGCCGCATCGCCCTCGCCCCAGATCCATTCCGGCACCTCCTGCGCCACGGCGTGGACACCGAGCCCGCTCAGGACCAG
This sequence comes from uncultured Verrucomicrobiota bacterium, assembly GCA_964608505.1. Classification (GTDB taxonomy): domain Bacteria; phylum Verrucomicrobiota; class Verrucomicrobiia; order Limisphaerales; family CAIMTB01; genus CAIMTB01. Next base: position 649 of record CAZSOV010000010.1, on the reverse strand, counting down.
CCAGACGAACCCCATGCCGATTCGAACCGGGGGGAACCCACCCCCGGATTCCCGGAAAGCAGACCGACGCTTCATGGCTCCACTCGACCCTTCGTCCGCCCAAAATCCAAGCACCCACTGAATGCGCCAACCATTAAGGGCCAGACAGATTAAACATATGATGTGTCAGGTCATTTATTGACACAGTTTCGCGCGATTGGCATGCTCGGGGCATGCGCCATTCGCGCCTGAAGTTCCCGCCGGAGGCTCCGGTCGGGTGGTACCACTGCCTCTCTCGCGTCGTCGATCGCCGGTTCATCTTCCAACCCGCCGAGAAGGAGCACTTCGTCGCGCTGCTCCGTGAATGCGAGGCGTTCTGCGAGGTGCGTGTCCTTACCTTCTGCCTTATGTCCAATCACTTCCATCTCCTCCTGGAGGTCCCGGCCCCGCCCCCGCCGGAGCGGCGGCCCTCGGTCGAGCAGGTCTGTGCCAAGCTGGATCAACTGTCCGGGCACCAGAATGTGGGGACCGTGCGTCAGCGGTTCCAGTCCTACCGCGAGGCGAACGACGCGGTCGGCGAGGCGGCCTACCTGGCCTCGTTCCACGCCCGGATGTGGGATGTCAGCGGGTTCATGAAGATGCTCAAGCAGCGCTTCTCCGCCTGGTACAA
>CAZSOV010000009.1:61203-61796 GCA_964608505.1 uncultured Verrucomicrobiota bacterium | reverse complement strand
TGGCGAGACCACCAGATCGGGCGGGGCGGGTTAAGCTGACGTCGGTTCTCTGAAACAGACTGGGGATTTCAAAATGTCGTGGCGTCGGAATCGCGGGTTTTCAAGCGGCGTGCGGGCGGGCAGGATACTCGCATGGCCTCCATGTCGATGTTGGTTCGCTCCGTGCCCAGTTGTGAAAAGGGGGGCTCTGAGGTGGAAGCGGGGCTTCCGCCGCGGCATGGACACGGCGAGGGCGAGGGGCACGCGCGGCGTTCGCGGGCCCGGTGGCTGGGACTGCTGCTGGGTAGCCTTGGCCTGGGGGTTGGGGGCTTGGAGTCCCAAGGTGGGGCTCCCGTTTATGTCGAGGCGGAGGCGTTCGCGGACCATGGAGGGTGGGTGCTGGACACGCAGTTCACGCACATCATGGGCTCGCCGTATCTACTTGCCCATGGCCTGGGCAGACCGGTGAAGGACGCCATGACGAAGGTCCGGCTGCCGGAGGGTGGGAGGTATCGGGTCTGGGCGCGGACGAAGGACTGGGTTGCGCCCTGGCAGGCATCCGGACAGCCAGGCCGGTTCCAAGTGCTCGTGGGGGGGCAGGCGTTGGGGGTGAC
>CAZSOV010000009.1:52005-61193 GCA_964608505.1 uncultured Verrucomicrobiota bacterium | reverse complement strand
GGACGTGGCCAAGAAGGCGGGCGAGTTGTGGAAGAGCGTGTCGGAGGAGGACAAGAAGCCGTTTGAGGAGCTCGCCGCCAAGGACAAGGCAAGGTACGAGGAGGAGCTCAAGGCGTTCAAGGCGGCTGGGGGCGAGGTGGCCCGGGAGGCGGGGGAGGTGACTTTGGGGCTGCGGGATCTGACGGGGTTTGATGGGCGATGCGACGCGATCCTCATGAGCCGGGATGCATCGTTTCGTCCGCCGGAGGGGGAGTCGTTGGTGTCGGCTCGCCGGCGCTGGCTGGGGGCAGGAGCGGGAGCGGAGGACGGGGGGGAGTATGAACTGGTGGTGGTGGGCGGGGGGTATGCGGGATTGGCAGCGGCGATCTCGGGGGCACGGCAGGGGCTGCGGGTGGCGCTGGTGCAGGATCGCTTCGTGCTGGGGGGCAACGGGAGCAGCGAGATCCGCGTGTGGGCACAGGGCGGAACGATGCGGGGGAAGTATCCACACTTGGGGGAAATCGTGGAGGAGTTTGCGGACCGGGCCCAGGATTCGCCCGGGGTGCCGGAGCAGTTCGGCGACGCGCGCAAGGAAGCGGTGGCGCGCCGCGAACGGAACTTGTCGTTGTTTCTCGGCCACTTCGTGAATGCGGCGGAGACGGAGCCGGGGTCGGGCAGGATCCGGTCGGTGACGGCGCTGGACGTGCGAACCGGGTTGGAGCGGCGGTTTCGGGGACGGTTCTTCAGCGATTGCACGGGGCACGGCGCGCTGGGCGTGCTGGCGGGGGGCAAGTACCACATGGAACCGCGCGGTCGGATGGGGATGTCGAACATGTGGTTCTGGCAGGAGGAGGCTTCACCCCAGGGGTGGCCGGAGACTCCATGGGCACTGGCGCTCGAGGTGGGGGATTTTCCGAGGCAGGTGAAGAGCAAGGCGATGCTGGAGGGGAAGCCGTTCATGAAGGGTGAGTGGTTCTGGGAGTCGGGTTTTGACAGGGACGCGATTCGCGAGCTCGAGTACATCCGGGACTGGAACCTGCGCGCGGTGTTCGGGGCGTTCAGCGCGTTGAAGCACGGCGCGGAGAAGGAGAAGCACGCGAACGCGGCGTTGAAGTGGGTGGCCCATGTGGGAGGGCCGCGGGAGTCGCGGATGCTGGAGGGCGACGTGATTCTGCAGCGGGAGGACATCGTGGGATACCGGGAATTCCCGGATGGGTGCGTGCCGACGACCTGGGACATCGACCTGCATTACCCGAAGGAGCAGTACGCGGCGAAGTTCCGGGAGAATCCGTTCATTTCGCGGGCGGAGTTCGGCAGCGGCGTGGATCGGAGGAATGGGTATCCAGTGCCGTACCGGTGCCTGTACTCGACGAACGTGCCGAATCTGTTCATGGCGGGGCGGTGCATCAGCGTGTCGCACGAGGCGTTGGGGACGGTGCGGGTGATGCGGACGTGCGGGATGATGGGGGAGGTGGTGGGGAAGGCCGCGTATCTGAGCGTGTACCACAACACGACGCCACGAGGGGTTTACGAGCGGCATCTGCCCGCGCTCGTCGAGTTGCTGGAACAGCCTGGAGCAATGCGCCGGAACTCGATCGCGGATCCACTGCAACCGGACCCCGGGATCGAGGCGGTGGTGGCGTATGGTCCGAAACCCGAGGGAAAGCCGGGAGCCGCGCCTTACGTGGAGGCCAGGGCATTGCCGGGGATCGTCGTGGACGACGCGGTGGCGACGTTCAAGGGGGAGTGGACGCGCGGGAGCGGGTTGAAGGATTTCGTCGGGGAAGGCTACCGGTATCATGGCGCCGGCGGGGAGGGGGAGGCGCGATTCGCGTTCCGGGTGCCGACGGCGGGGAGGTACGAGGTGCGGATCGCGTGGCAACCGCATGAGAATCGGTCGACGCGGACGGCCATCCTTCTGAACCGGGCGGGCCAGGCGCCGCTCACATTGCGCGTCGATCAACGCGAGCCGTCCGTGGAGAAGTACGGTTTTCATTCCCTGGGCGTGTTCGAGTTGGGCGCCGGGGGACCGCACTCGGTGGTGGTCTCGAGCGCGGGGGCGGACGGCTACGTGCACGCCGACTGCGTGCAGGTACTGGAGGCGAAGCCCTAGGACCCGGCGACGAGCGTCGAGTGGCACACGGGCATGGACGGCAGCGACGCGACGGTCGGCAATGGCGGAAGCCCCGGGCGTGCGGCGTTGCTTTTGTTGCGTTTGTGGCGGTTGGCGGCGGTGGCGCTGGCGGCCGGGCTTTTGCACGTGTCGGGGCAACGGGGGGAGCCAACAGGGGTTGGGGATGGGATCGGGATCGAACGCGCGCGTCGGTGGTTTCCCGAGGCGAACCGGTTGGTGGCCACCGGGCCGGGGCGAGGGACCTATTCGGTTCTGAACCCGGGGGGGACGCCCCTGGGGATGTTGATCGCGACGTCGCCGGAATCGGATGACATCGTGGGGTACTCCGGTCCGAACCGGGTGCTGGTCGCGCTGGACGCGGGCGGGCGCGTGACGGGCATGGAACTGGTCGGAAGCGGGGATACGCCGGCGCACGTGGCCGAGGTCGAGCGCGCGCCGGGGTTCTGGCGGAGCCTGTCGGGATGGCGTCCGGCGGCGGAACCGGCGCCGCGGGTGGCGGCGGTGGCGGGTTCGACGTTGACGAGTCTGGGGATCGCGGAGGCGGTGGAACGGCGGTTGACCGGACGGGCGCCGTCGTTGCGGTTTCCCGAGGGGGTGACACTGGACGAGGTGCGGGGGGTGTTTCCCAGGGCGCGGGGGTTGCGGCGGGGCGGGCCGCGTCCGGACTGGGTGACGGTTCTGGACGAGGGTGGAGGGGTGCTGGGTTTCGCGGCGCGCAGTTCGCCGTTCGCGGAAGGGGTGCGGGGGCATGGCGGGCCGACCGAGGTGCTGGCGTTGCTGGAACCGGACGGGCGGACGGTGCGGGCGGTGCAGGCGCGTCGAAGTTACGACGACGCGGATTACGCGGAGCGGGTTCGGGAAGACGCGGTGTTCTGGCGGGGGTTGGCGGGCCGGACGGTGGAGGAATGGGCGCGCCTGGAGTTCGGGAGGGCGGGGATCGAAGGGGTCTCGGGGGCGACGGAAACGAGCTATGCGGCGGCCGAAGGACTGCGTCGGCGGCTCGCGGCGGACCACGCGGCGTGGCAGCGGGGGACGCGTGGTTGGGGTTGGAATGCACGGGACCTGGGGCTGCTGGCGATCGTGCTGGGTGCGGCGATCATGTCCTTCACGGGGATGCGGGGCAGCGCTCGGGTGCGTCGTGGCTGGCAGATCGGGCTCGTGATGGTGTTCGGGCTTTGGTTGGGGGATCTGCTTTCGCTGGCCTTGTTGGCGGGTTGGGCGCGGCATGGGGTGGCTTGGGATACCGCGCCCGCGTTGGTGCTGATGGCGGGACTCGCGCTGCTCGTGCCGTGGGGGACGCGGCGGCAGTTCTATTGCCACCAGATTTGCCCGCATGGCGTCGTGCAGGAGTGGCTGGCGCTGTGTCGGCGATGGCGGGTGATCCCGTCACCGAAGGTGGCGGCTTGGTTGGAACGTCTGCCGGCGGTGCTGCTAGGCGTCGCGTTTTTGCCCCTGGTGGGCGGGTGGAGTTTCAATCTGGCCCGGCTGGAGCCGTTCGACGCGTGGACCTGGGCGGGGTGGGGAACCGTCTCGGGTGTCCTCGCGATCGCGGGATGGGTCGCGGCGTTGTTCGTGCCGATGGCGTACTGTCGCTTCGGCTGTCCCACGGGAGCGCTGCTGCGATTCGTCCGACCCGGCGGTGCGCGGGATCGATTCGGCGCTCGCGACGTCCTGGCGTCGGCGTTGCTGGTGGCCGGAGGGGTTCTGGTCCTCTGGCGGGGTGGGATGGTTGGGAGGGTGGGGCGGGGTGGAACGGGGTCGGACGCCGCGGCGTCGGGAGAAGGGATGGTGGCGGTCGGACGTGCCTTTGGCACCACCTGGTCGGTCAAGGTGCCGGGCTGGGGGGCGTCGCGCGAGGCGCTCGAGCGCGCGATGGGGGCGGAGTTGGAGCGGGTGGAATCCACGTTGTCCCATTGGCGGACGAACTCGGCGACCTCGCAGTTCAACGCGAGCCTGACCACGCTGCGGATGGAGATGCCGGACGAGTTCGTGAGGTTGGTCGCGCGATGTCTCGAGATCGCCCGGGCCAGCGACGGGGCCTTCGACATCACCGTTGCGCCCCTGGTCCGGGCCTGGGGCTTCGGTCCGGGAGACGCGGTCCCCTCGCCCCCCTCGGAGGAAGCGTTGGGAAGCCTCCTGCCTCGCGTGGGTTGGCGGAAGGTGACGGCGGAGGTCGCCGGGGGATGGGTCCGGAAGGAGCACCCTGCCGTGCAACTCGACTTCGGCGCCATTTTGCAGGGCTATGCCGCGGATCGGCTGGCGGACGTACTCGGGTCGGCCGGGTGCACGAATTTCCTGATCGAGGTCGGGGGCGAGTTGCTGGCGCGGGGCGCCTGGCGGGTGGCCATCGAGGACCCGGAACGGCCGGGTGAAGTCCTGCGAGCGGTGGTGCTGCGGGATGCGGCGCTGGCGACCTCGGGGACCTACCGCACCCGGCGTTCCGAGGGCGGTCGGACGCGGTCGCATCTGATCGATCCGCGGACGGGGCGACCCGTGGAACACGACACGGTGCTGGCGAGCGTGGTGCATCGGTCGGGTGCGGATGCGGATGCGTGGGCGACCGCGGTGTTGGTCGGGGGGGGGACGCGCGGCGCGGGCGGGGTTGCGGAAGCCGCAGCCGGGGTTTTGACGGTGCGCGGGAGTGGCGGGAATCGGGTGACGACGGCGAGCGCGAGGTTTCCGTCGGAGACGCCGTAGGTTGGGATGGGGGAGGGGCAGGCGGACGGAACTTTCGGCTCTGCACGGTTTTCGAAGGGGGGTACGTTGCCGGGAATGCTCCATGGTCCAGACGAGGACGCCCTGTTGATGCTGCGCGTTCAGCGCGGTGATCGGGAGGCATTCGAGGAGTTGGTGGAACGGCACCGGCAACCGGTGTTCAACTTCATCCAGCGGACGGTTCGCTCGGTGGAGGACACCGAGGATCTGGCGCAGCAGGTGTTCGTCCAGGTTTGGAAAGCGGCGGGGCGGTACCGGGTCGCGGCGCGGTTCACGACCTGGCTGTTCACGATTGCCCGCAATCTCTGTCTCAACGAGATGCGACGTCGCGGGCGGCATCCCGTGGAGTCGCTGGAGGAGCCGGTCACGACGTCCGAGGGCGAGGTGGGACGGGAACACGCGGATACGGGGCGTCCGGGGGTGGCCGAGGAGGTGTTGCTGGAGGAACTGGAGGGGCGGATCGGGGTTGCGCTGGCGGAACTGCCGGAGGCCCAGCGGTCGGCCATCCTGCTTTTCCGGGAAAAGGAAATGGCCTACGAGGAGATCGCCGAGGTCCTGGGGGTCTCGGTCTCCGCGACGAAGTCGCTGATCCACCGAGGGCGGGAGACCTTGCGGCGCCGCTTGAAGGCGTATTTGCGGACCGGGGAGTGGACGAGCGGGTCGGGGGCGGGCGCCTTGGAGGGAGAGGCGGAGGCAGGCGGGTGGGCAACTTTTCCCGGGCACCGGTTTTGAACCAGACACCTTCCATGAAAGACGATCCTGTTGCCGAACTGCGCGATCTCCTGGTTCGCCGTGATCTCACGCCGCACGAGTCGCGAAGGTTGGCGGACTGGTTGCGGGACCATCCGGAGGCCGGAGGGGATTGGGAAGTGGACGAGCGGATTTCCGGGGTGTTGCGTCGGCTTCCGGACGAACCGGTCCCGGACCGCTTCACGGCCCGGGTGCTGGCGGAGGTGGGGCGGGGGGAAAGACGCCGGGGTGGGGAGTCGTTCGTGCTCTTCGACTGGCGGAACTGGCTGCATCGGCACTGGGCGACGGCGGGATCGGTGGCCCTGGTCGCGTTGGCGAGCGGCATCGTCTGGCAGACGCAGGTGACGCGCCGGAACGCGGAATTCGCGCGGCAGGTCGCGCCCTTGCGGGTGCTGGGCGAGATCTCGCCGGCGATTCTCGAGGATTACGACGCGATCCGGCGGTTTGCCGAACGTCCGGCGCCGGTGGATTTCGAACTCCTGGCGGCCTTGCAGCCATGAACGCGCGCTGGATCCAGGGTGGGTTGTCGTGGTGGCTGGCGCTCGGTTCGCTCGCGCTCGCGGCCACGGGCGCGACGCCGGACTTGCCGGCGACGGCGGGCGCCGGGGAAGCGAGGATTGGATTCATCGCGGTACCGCCGCCGCCGCCCCCGTTGCCCGTTTCCCCGGTGGCGCAGTTTCGGCATTGGCTGGGGATGTCCCCGGCGGAGCGCGAAGCGGAGTTGGGGACACGCCCGCGGAAGCAGCGGGAATTCCTGAGCCAGCGGTTGGCGGAGTACGAGAGGTTGAATGCGGTGGACCGGGAGGAGCGCCTCAACGCGACGGATCTCTACTGGCACCTGCAGCAACTGCTGCGGCGGGCGCCGTCCGAGCGGTCGGAATTGCTGGCGGGGGTGCCGGCGGCATTGCGCCCGGTGCTCGACCAGCGGTTGGCGCTCTGGGACACGCTTCCGCCGGCGGAACAGGAGGCCCTGGTCCAGCACGAGCGCACCGTGCGGTATCTGTCGCGGCTCCGGCAGGTCCAGATGCCCCCGTTGCCGGGGACCAACGTGGCCACGGTGCCCGCGGCCTCGGAGTTGTTCGAGCGCCAGGTGGCGCAACTCGGTCATTTGCCGCCCGCGGAGTTTCACCGGTTGCACGAGCGGTGGCGCGAGTTCTTCGAAATCCCCGCGCCCCGGGCGGAACGGGCGCTGAGATCGATGAGCGAGGTGGAGCGGGCGGAGATGACGTCGGTGCTGGAGCGCTTTCGGAAGCTGACGCCGGAACAACGGAGGACGTGCGTGGACTCGTTCACCCGCCTGGCGACGTTGTCGACCGACGAGCGGGCGCGGTTCCTGCGGTCGGCGGAGCGTTGGGAATCCCTGGCCCCCGAGGAGCGGGCGACCTGGCGCCGGCTCGTGAACCGGCTGCCGATCTTTCCTCCCCTGCCGACCGAAGCCACGGCTCCCCCCTTGCCCTCGATGCCGCCGCGGCGGGCGCTGCTTTCCGGTGCCGGCCAGGAATAGGCGGGAGACGGGCGATCGGCCTCCCGACGGAGGGGGCCGCGAAGGATCGAGATCGAGGGGCCGCCGCGTCAGGGCGTGCCGTAGTTGGCGGACGAAGCGCCGGAGCGAATCCGGTACCAGGTCCGGATCACCAGCGCGATCTTCTGGAGCTTGTTCAACCGGGTCGGACGGGGGCCAAAGACGTCGAACCGATGGGCCTGAAGTTTCTCGAAGAGCCGCCAGTAGACCGAGCCCATCAGTTCGGCGGCGACCATGGAGCGGCGATCCGCCTCGGGCAGGGTCTGGCGGGCGGAGCGATAGAACGCGCGGGCGCGATCCGCGACGGCTTCCGCCGCCCGCCGATAGCCCTCGGAGTAGGCACCCTGGAGGATGTCGTCGTCGGAAACGCCGTGGCGCCGGAGTTCCTCGGCGGGGAGGTAGATGCGGTCGCGCTCGGCATCGCGGCGGACGTCGCGCAGGATGTTGGTGAACTGAAGGGCCTTGCCGAGCTGGACGGCGTAGTCGCGGCAACGGGGGTCGGAGTAGCCGAAGACCTCGATGCTGAGCAGGCCGACGACGGAAGCGACTCGATAGCAGTAGTGTTCGAGTTCCTCGTAGGTCCGATAGCGATGGAGGTGGAGGTCCATCTCGCAGCCGCGGATCAGTTCGTCGAACAGGGCGAAGGGGAGGCGGTACCGGGCAATGACGGGCTGGAGCTCGCGATTGACGGGAAACCGGGGTTGCCCCCCCTCGCACGCGAGCCGCACGTCCTGGCGCCAGGCTTCGAGATCCCGGGCCCGGTCGGTGGCAGGCCGCGTGTCCTCGTCGGCGACATCGTCGACCTCGCGGCAGAAGGCGTACAGGGCGGCCATGCCCATGCGTCGTTCCTTGGGCAGCAGGACGAACGCGAGGGCGAGGTTCGAGCCGCTGCGCCGGGTGATTTCGGCGCTGGTCTCCATGGGGGGCGGTGGCTCAGACGGGGGGGACGGAATCCTCGGGTCGAACCGGCGGCAGCCCTCCGGCTTCGGCGAGCGAGGGGTTGCGGGGCCGGTGATCCCGGCGTCGGCGGCGGACGCGCCGCCGCCCGCTGCGGGCGCCATCCCCCTCGGAGTCGCCGCCGCCTCCGTCGTCATCGCCGTCGTGGTCGCGGTCCTCGTCCCGGGGTGCGGAACGGCGCGAGGGCAGGTGGAGGCCCTTGATTTGGCGCTCGCGTTCGGTCGCGCGATTGCGGCGGAAGCGCATGACGAAATAGACCGCGAACGCGAGGATGCCCGCGACGGCGGCGATGAAGCCGAGCACGATCAACACGTCCGTCGCCACGAGCGCGCCGGCCTTCGCTGCACCGCCACCGAGGTTTTCCATGTCAGGTCTGGGATCGCTCCGTCGCCGGCACCGTCTCGTCGTCCGCCGAGTCCGATTGCAGTCCGAGCCGCTGCATCCGGTATCGCAACGCGTGGCGGCTGATGCCGAGCGTTTCCGCCGCGCGTCCGATGCTGCGATGGCGTTCGAGGGCGGCGGCGATGCATTGGCGCTCGAACTCGGCCAAGGCCTCCTCGAGGGGGCGGTCCGTCCGGATCTCCGCAGCCGGGGCCAGCCGGGCTTCCAAGGCGAAGTCCGGCAGGCTTCCGGCTTGGATCTCCGTGCCCGTTTCGAGGATCACCGCGCGCTCGATGGCGTTGCGCAGTTCCCGGACATTACCGGGCCACCGGTGCCGGAGCAACGTCTGTTGAGCCGGCCGTCCGAGGCGCAATTCGGACTTGTTGAGGGTCCGTCCGAACACCCCGAGGAAGTGCTCGGCCAGGCGGAGCACGTCGTCGCCGCGGTCCCTCAGGGGGGGCGGACGGAGTTGGACGACGTTGAGGCGGTGGAAGAGATCCTCGCGGAAGCCGCCGTCGCGGATCAGCTGGACGATGTCGCGGTTGGTGGCGGCGAGCAGCCGGACATCGACCCGGAACTCCTCGTTGCCGCCGACGCGGGAAAACGAGCCGTCCTCGAGGAAGCGGAGGAGTTTGGCCTGGAGGGGGCGGCTCATGTCGCCGATTTCGTCCAGGAAGACCGTGCCGCCGTCGGCTTCCTCGACGCGCCCGAGTTTCTGGCGGACGGCGCCGGTGAACGCGCCCTTTTCGT
>CAZSOV010000009.1:0-51995 GCA_964608505.1 uncultured Verrucomicrobiota bacterium | reverse complement strand
GGCCTCGGGAATCGCGGCGCAGTTGATGCGCACGTAGGGGGCGGAGGACCGCCGGCTGAGGCTGTGCAGACAGCCGGCAATGAGTTCCTTGCCGGTCCCGCTCTCCCCGAGGACCAGAATCGTGGCCTGCGTCGGCGCGACGGTCTGGATCATCTGCTTCAGGTCGCGGACGCGCGGGGATTCGCCGATGAGCTGGTCGAGCTGAAACCCCTGGGATTCGCGGGAGCGCAGCGCGGTATTCTCCCGCACGAGACGGTAGCGCTCGGCGCAGCGCCCGATGACATGGAGGAGTTCCTCGGGGGCGAAGGGTTTGGCGAGGTAATCGAAGGCGCCTGCCTGGATGGCCTCGACGGCGAGGCGCGGGGTGGCGTAGGCGGTGATGACGACGACGGGCGTGGCGGGCCAGCGCCGGCGGGATTCCCCGAGCAGCTCGTAGCCGCTCGTGCCGCCGAGGCGCCCATCGGTGATCACCAGCAGGAACTCGCGTTCCTCGAGCCGGGCGAGGGCCTGTTCCGCGGAAGCCACCGAAATCACGCCATGCCCATCGCCATGGAGCAGGTGTTCGAGGGTGGCGCGGAAGTTCGGCTCGTCGTCGACGACCAGGATGGGCGGCAGTGTCCTCATGTTCCGACCGGAGGGCTCCGGAGCTACCCGAGATTGAGCGTGGTTCGCCCGGGGAAGAATAGCCGGAAACAGGTTCCCCGGCCAACGTCGGATTCCAACTGCACCCGGCCGCCGAACAACTCGACATTCTGCCGGACGATGGCGAGGCCGAGGCCGGTCCCGCCGGGTTTGGTGGTGAAGTAGGCCTCGAAGATCCTCTCGTGGCTCTCGGCGGGGATGCCGGGACCGTCGTCGGCGATGGCAACCTCCACCTCGAAATCGACGGCGTACCGCGCACTGACCCGGACCGTTCCGCCTCCGCCCAGGGCGTCGCGCGCGTTCTTCAGAAGATTGTCGAGGATCTCCCCCAGGCCACGCCGGCTGAAGAGCAGGACGGGATGGGGCGGCACGTAGTCGCGCTCGATCCGGGTGCGGAAGCCCGAGCCCACGGGGAAGACGCGCGCGAGGGAGTTCTCGAGTTCCTCGACGACGTTCAGCCGCTCCACCCGTCCTTCCGCGAGTTCGGCGAACCCGATGAGTTCGGTCAGGATGCGGTCGGAGCGTTCGACTTCCTCGCGAATGATCCTGAGCTGGCGCTTGGAATCGGCATCGCCGTGTTGTTCCAGGGCGCGCTGCACGCCGAAGGCGGCGGTGTTGATGATGCCGAGGGGGTTCTTGATCTGGTGCGCGACGACGGCGGCGAGCCTTCCGGCGGTCCGCATCTGCTCCCGGCGCAGCGCGAACTCCGCCGCCTCGAGCGCCCGGTGGCGTTCGCGGTCGACGAGCACCCGGAGGGCATAACAGACGCCGGTGAGCAGGAGCAGGAGGCAGATCCGCAGGAAGAAGGCCTCCGCGCTGCGCGCGACCTCCGTCTCCTCGTCCAGTTGGAGGATCCAGAGATCGAGGCCGCCCGCGGCGACGTAGCCGGAGATGGTCAGGAGGTTCAGCGAGATCTGCAGGGGCGCCACCGGCATGCTCAGCGCGTTGCGGACGATCAACAGCGGGAAGACCCAGAACAGGATGCTGTCGAAACCGTCGGTGACCAGCGTCAGCGCGCCGAGAAACCACGCGTCCAGCAGGGCCACGGTGTACACGATCCACTGGATGGCCTTGAGGGGCATGTGGTGCATGCCCCAGATGGGGAGGGCTAGGAATCCGTTCAGGATGGCGAAGACGACGAAGACCTGCTGCAGTGCGCCGACCGCCTCCAACGCCACCTCGCTCGTGTTGGCGAGCTTCTCGATATCCAGCGAGAAGTACAGGAACCAGCCCACCGCCAGCAGCACTGCCGACTTGACCGGCAAGCCCAGGTCCCGTTCCACCAGCCGGATCCGGCCCGCCGCCAGCGTCAAATCCGGTTCCGGGGCGATCAGGGCTCGCCAGAGATTCCGCAAGCGCTGGGGGATTCGGAGCATACCCGCCCGCCCAGCGTGCCCGGGAGCGCCGGCTCTGGCCAATGGCGAAAGATGCACCCATCCCCGCCCGCCCCGACGCGCCGGACGGGAGGCTCAGGAGGTCGGGGAACCCCGGATCACGGCCTGCACGAGGGACTCGACTTCGAGGAGTCGTCCGACCCCCTCGTACCCGCAGGAGAGCAGGCCCTCGGCAGGGCCGAGGAACTCGGCGCCGCGCCGGCGCAGCGTCTCGACATTGGCCTGGGTGGCGGGGTGCTGCCACATGCGTCCGTTCATGGCGGGGGCGAGGACCAGTCGGGCGCGGGGGTTCAGCGCGAGGGCGATGCAGCCAAGCGCGTCGTCCGCGAGGCCGTGGGCCAGTTTGGCGAGCGTGTTCGCGGTGGCCGGAGCGACGAGCAGGACGTCGGCCTCGTCCGCCACCGCGATGTGCGCCGGCTTCCAGCCCTCCTCCTCGTCATACAGGCCGGTGATCACGGGGCGGCGCGACAGCGTCTTGAAGGGGAGCGCCGTGACGAACCGCTGGGCTTCGGCCGTGAGGACGACGGTCACCTCATGGCCAAGCTTGGTGAGCTGGCTCGCGATCTCGATGGCCTTGTGGGCGGCGATGGAGCCCGTGACGCCGAGGGCGATCTGGAGCGGGGCGGAAGGCATGGGCACGGACGACGGGTTCTCGGGGTGGGCGCGAACGGCTAGGGAATCTGGAGTCTGCGAACGCGGCGCGACCGGAGTTTCTCGGCGGTCACGATGCGCGTGACCGCCGCGAGGTCCTCCTCGCGACTTCCGCTGACGACCACGTAGTCGCAGTCCGGCCAGCAGGCCATCTCGGTCCGCGCCATGGTCAGGCGCCGGGCCAGCGCCTCCGCGGCGTCCTGGTTGCGCCCGAGCAATCGCCGGCGGAGTTCGTCGAGGGACGGCGGCATGAGGAAGATCGAGACGAGGCTGCCCCCCAGTTCCGCGTCGCGCCGGGCGCTCTCCCGGATGGCGGCGGCACCCTGGACGTCGACGCTCAGGAACACGTCCCGCCCGGCCTCGAGATGGCGCCTGACCTCGGCGCGGAGGGTTCCGTAGCGGTTGCCGTAAACCTCGGCATGCTCCAGAAACTCGCCGTTCGTGACCCGGCGTTCGAAGGTGTCGCGATCCAGAAAATGGTAGTCGACGCCGTCCCGCTCGTTTCCGCGGGGCGGGCGGGTGGTGCAGGTGATGGCCCGGGCGAGACCGGGGACCATGGCCAGCAGGCCGTCGCCGACGGTGGTTTTGCCGACTCCGGAGGGGGCGGTGACGAGGAGGAGCAGGGGGGCGACGATGCGTTCGAACGGGGGTGGGGTCATTCGATGTTCTGGGACTGTTCCCGGATCCGTTCCAATTCCGCCTTCAGCGTGACGACCGCCCGGGCGATAGCGGCGTCATTGGCCTTGGAGCCGATGGTGTTGATCTCGCGGTTGAGCTCCTGCGCCAGGAAATCGAGGGTGCGCCCCACCGGTTCGGTGCTGGCCAGGCCCTGCTGGAACTGACCGAAATGGCTTTCGAGCCGGGTGAGCTCCTCGCTGATGTCCGAGCGGTCGGCGAACAGGGCCACCTCCTTCAGCAGACGCTCGTGGTCCTCGGGCCCGAGCGGGATGCCGGCGGCGGCGATTCGCGCCAGCAACTGCGTCCGGTAATGCTCGGCGACGGCCGGGGCTCGTTCCCGCACCGTCGCGGCCGCCTGGCGCATCAACTCGAGCCGGGCGGCCAGGTCCCGGGCGAGATTTGCCCCCTCCTTCTCGCGCATGCCGACGAGTTGCTCGAGCGCGGCTGCCAGGGCCCCGGACACCGCGGGCCAGACCGCCTCGGCGTCCCCGCCTCCGTCGTCCGTTTCCATCACGCCCGGCGCCCGCAGCACGGTGTCGAGGGTCGGACGGCCCTCGAGACCCAGTTCGGCGGCCAGTTCCGCGAACTCCCGGGCATAGGCCCGCGCCAGCGCCCGATTAATGCGGACGCGCCCGGTCCGCTCCCCCTCCCCGGCGTGGATCTGGACCTTCACGCTGACCCGGCCACGGGAGACGTGCCGGTTGATTTCGTCCCGGAGCCGCGCCTCCAGCGCATCCAGCTCGCGGGGCAGGCTGATCGAGATTTCCGATTGCTTGCGGTTCACCGAGCTCACCTCGACGCTGACCTTGCAGCCTTCGAGCGTGACCTCCCCGCAGCCGTAGCCGGTCATGGACCTCATGTCGTCCCCCGACTTAACAACCCCCCCGAGCGTGCGCGCCAGAATGAAAATGTTCCGTTTCGGGCGTGACCGGACACCGGCCACGCCGCCGCGTGGTCGGGAATGACCCGGTGTGGGGGCGGTTCCCGCCCGGGCCAGGGCCCCCGACAAAGTCCGCTGCGGAACCGCCCTCCGGAGCCGGCGAGTGCCGGGTCGCCGGCTTTGGCCCTTCGTCGGACTGCTCCGACCATCGCCCCGCCCCCCGGCCCGCCCTCGTGCGGACGCGATTGCGGGGAACCCGTCGCGGGCCCCGTCGACGTCGGCCCGCGCCCTGCCGTCCCGGCTCGTTCGCGCGAGTTTCCTGTTTCTCCCCGGCGGGACGCCCTAGAAAATGTGCCGTGCCCGATTCCGGTGATTCCAGAATGCCCCCGCATGGGGAAGGGGACCGCCCGCCGTCGGCCTCCGCTCCCGATCCCGCCTTGGTGCCCGCGGACGACGAGGTGATTGGTCGGGCGTTCCGGTGGTCCTTCGCCCTCCTGCTGGTCCTCGTCTTGTTGGTGCTTTCGATCCTGATGGTGGGCCGGCGTCAGCGCGCCAACCCATCGCGCGTGACGCCGCTGTCCCCCCTCTCCGGCACGGTCGCCGACGCCGTGGCTCCGGCGGCGCGATTCGAAGATGTCACCGTCGGGGTCGGCATCGGCTTCGAGCATGACTCCGGCGCCGCGGGCGAAAAACTCCTGCCCGAGACGATGGGCGGCGGCGTCGCGTTCATCGACCTGGACGGCGATCTCGACCCCGATCTGCTCTTCGTCAATGGGGCGTCCTGGCCTTGGGAGAGCCCGTCCAAGGCCCGCTTCACCCGCAACGGGATTTATCGAAATGACGCGGGACGGTTCACCGACGTCTCCGAGGGATCGGGCCTCGAATCCGCCCTGCCGGGCAGCATGGGCGTCGCCTGCGGCGATTTCGACGGCGACGGGCGGCTCGACGTTCTCCTGACCGGCGTCGGTCAGTTGCGCCTGTTCCACAACGAGGGCGCCTGTCGCTTCCGCCCGGTCGGCCCCGAGTCCGGTCTCGCCGCCGGCCCCTTCGATTGGAGCACGGGCGCGGCCTTTGTGGACGTCGACCGGGACGGGGACCTGGATCTGTTCGTGTCCCAGTACGTTCGCTGGTCCCGCGAGATCGATTTCAAGGTCGACTATCGACTCGTGGGCATCGGGCGGGCGTACGGACCCCCCATGAACTTCCCCGGGGCCTATCCCCGACTCTTCCGCAACGACGGCAGCGGACGCTTTACCGACGTCTCCGCCGCCTCCGGCATCCAGGTCCGCAACCAGGCGACGGGCGAGGCCATGGGCAAATCCCTCGGCCTGGCCCCCGTCGACTTCAACCGTGACGGCTGGCTCGACCTCATCGTCGCGAACGACACCGTTCAGAACTTCGTCTTCTCCAATCGCTGGGACGGCACCTTCGCGGAGGTGGGCGCCCAGTCGGGCCTGGCCTTCGACACCTTCGGCGCGGCGCGCGGCGCCATGGGCATCGACGCGGGGCGGTTTACCGAGGACGAGAGCCTCGGCGTGTCCATCGGCAACTTTGCCAACGAGATGCTCGCCCTCTATGTCACCCAACCCGACACCCTCATCTTCGCCGACGAAGCCATCGCCCAGGGCGTCGGCGCCGCCAGCCGCCTCTCCCTCACCTTCGGCGTATTCTTCTTCGACTACGATCTCGACGGTTGGCTGGACCTGCTCACCGCCAACGGGCACATCGAAAACGACATCAACCGCATCCAGGCGAGCCAGCATTACCGCCAGCCGGCCCAGCTCTTCTGGAATACCCGCGGGGTCAAGCCCTCCGGCGGGTTCGTTCCCGTCCCCCCCACCCATGTCGGTCAGGACCTGTTCCAGGCCATCGTCGGACGCGGCTCCGCCTTCGCGGACATGGACGGGGACGGGGACCTCGACGTCGTGATCACCCAGATCGACGGGCGCCCGCTCCTGCTCCGCAACGAGCAGCGCCTGGGGCACGGCTGGATCCGCTTTCGCCTGACCGGTTCCCGCAGCAACCGGGATGCCATCGGCGCCGTGGTCAAGCTGCGCTCGCGCGCCCACATCCAATGGCGCCAGGTCATGCCCACCCGCGGCTACCTGTCCCAATCCGAACTCCCCGTCACCTTTGGTCTCGGTCCCAACCCCCGGGTCGACGAGGTCGAGATCACCTGGCCCTCCGGCATCCGGCAACGGTTGGCCCCCGACGAAATCCGGCTTGGAAAACTGAACGAGATCCGAGAGCCCGGGTACTGACGACCCGAGCGGGAGGGGGCGGAACGGGGGCCGACCCAACCGAGGGGTGGGGATCGACCCTTGGCACCCCGGGGAAAGAACGGCGGGCGGGAGCCACCGCCGGGGAGCCAACGCCGCGCGTCGAGGACGGGGCGGCGCCCAGCACCCAGGCTGCTCGCTACTCCTGCGGCAGGGAAATTACGCTGTTCGCCGAGTTCGTCCCCATCCGCCCCGCCAGCGTGGCGGTCGGCGGCGTCCCGACGGCGTTGACGCTGTAGCTCTCGCCGGCGATGGGCTTCGGCCAGCCGTCGTAGGGCTTCAGATCCTCGGAGGACGGCGTGTCCCCGTTGCCCTTGTTGTTGTCCAGGGCCCAGAGATTCTTCGCGGCGTCGATCTTGCGCAGGTTCGTCTCGATCAGGCGCAGCTGCGTCCGTTCGCGGTTCTTGTTGATGTTCGGCACGATGGCCACGGCCAGCAGGCCGATGATGCCGACCACGATCATGATCTCGATCAGCGTGAACGCCGCGCGGCGCAACGGACGAAGGGAACGGGTGACCGGGAATGCGATTCTCATAGATGAACGGTAAATCGGGTGATGCGGGGACGGCGGACTCGGCAGGGTTGGACCGGCAAGGACGGCATCGGGCCTCGCGCTCCCGCGCTTGTTTGGTCGCAAACTAGGTTCCGGTCACGCGGGCCGTCAATGGCAACACCGGATTTCCCCGAAAGTTTCCGTGGATTCCGGGCCCCGCACCGAGACTGCCGGCCACCGCTGGGCCTCCACCTCGTCCCGGTCCTGCCCCGAAGCGGCGGGCTCGGACGACGGCGCGAACGCGGAAGTTCCGCGAACCGGGCCCGGGCCGGCGAGTGGCTCCCGACCTCGATGGCCTCATATCGGGGATCGGGTGGCGATCCCACGGCCATGGACGGAGTTCGGTGCGGAACCGCGTGGTGGGGTCGGCGACGGACGAGTCGCCGGCATCCCCTCCCCGGGCGCCGGTTTCGGTTTCGATCGCCCCGCGACTCGGCCCGCCGTCGCGCGGACGCCATGGCGGGGAGCCGGTCGTGGGCCCCTCCCCACCTTGTCAACCGCCCTGGTGGCGAAACCAGGGCCGTTGACCAAGTCCTGCGTGGAACTGCGATGTGGGGCCGGCGACTGCCGAGTCGCAGGCTTCGCCTCTCGATTCGCCTGCTTCGATCGCCCCGCGACCCGGCCCGCCGTCGCGTGGACGCTATGGCGGGGAGCCGGTCGTGGGCCCGAATCGACGTGGTCAATCGCCCTGGTGGCGAACCGACTTCCGAGAAAACTCCCTTGCACCGACCCAGTTCGGCACGGACAATGGCCGTCCGTTGCGTTGAGGCGGGGTAGCCAAGTGGTAAGGCAGGGCTCTGCAAAAGCCCCATCCGTCGGTTCGATTCCGACCCTCGCCTCCAACAACTCGTCCACTGCTCCGGCACTGCCCGGACCTGCTCGCCCACTGCTCTGTTGACATGGTTTTGCCGACCATCGTCATCGCCCATTGCGCTGAAGCGCAATGGGTTGGGTTTTGCGTGCGCTTTAGGCGAAGGATGAAAACCGACCCTCGCCTGCGACGGAGGCCGAACCATTCAAGCACCAGCGATGGCTGGGATTCATTCCTTCTCCCGTAGGCGTCATCATCGCCCGGGCATGCCTTGAGGCCGGCCTTCGACGCCAGCGGACCGACCCATCAACGACAGGGTCGTCACCGTTCCGGGGCGCTATCCGCTTGCCCCCGGACGGCTTGGTCGCCTCACTCCCGCGCATGAGCGGAACTGCCGGGGACGAACCCAACCACACGCTCGCGGCGGAACCAAAGCGCGAGGCCCGACCGCGCATCGTCCAACGGGATTCGCCTGCGGCAGAGAAGATCACCCTGTTCCGTTCCCTCTTCCGCGGGCGCGACGACGTGTATCCGAGGCGCTTCGAAAGCCGGCGCACCGGGCGTTCCGGCTACCAACCCGCCTGCGGCAACGAATGGGTCCGCGGGATTTGCGAAAAACCGCGCATCCGCTGCGCGGAATGCTCTCACCGACTGCTTCTGCCCGTGACCGACGAAGTCGTTCGCTGGCACCTATCCGGCCAGGATCCCTCGGGCGCGCCGTTCGTCATGGGCGTGTACCCCATGCTGCTCGACGAGACGTGCTTTTTTCTCGCGGTCGATTTCGACGGCAACGCCTGGATGGACGATGCCACGGTGTTTCGGCAAGCCTGCCGGAATCTGAATCTTCCCGTCGCTGTGGAGCGCTCCCGGTCCGGCAACGGTGGTCATTTCTGGTTCTTCTTTGAGGAAGCCATTCCCGCGGCGCTCGCCCGGAAATTGGGCGCCACGGTTCTCACCGCCGCGATGGAATGCCGACCGGAGATCGGGCTGCAATCCTACGACCGGCTGATCCCGAACCAGGATACGTTGCCCAACGGCGGCTTCGGGAATCTGATTGCCCTGCCGTTGCAGCGCGAAGCCCGAACGCGCGGCAACAGCGTCTTCGTGGACGAGTCCTTCGCACCCTTTCCGGACCCATGGGAATTCCTTTCGCAGACCCCAAGGCTGACTTACGCCACGGTGCAATCGGTGGTCCGGGCGGCGGAAGGACGGGATCGTGTCGTTGGCGTTCGATTCGTGGCGCCGGATCTTGAGGACGAATCCAAGCCGTGGGCTCTGACGCCGTCGCGACGACGGGGCAGGGAGTGCATTCCCGGGCCTTTGCCCGAGTCGATGGAGATCGTACTGGCCGAACAGGTCTACGTCGCCAAGGCTGGATTGCCTCCCGCACTCCGAAATCAACTGGTCCGGCTCGCCGCGTTCCAGAATCCGGAGTTTCACAAGGCGCAGGCGATGCGGCTTCCGACGCATGATCTGCCGCGGATCATCGCCTGCGCCGAGGATTTCCCGGAGCACCTCGGTCTTCCACGCGGATGTCTGCAGGAGGTTGTTGACCTGCTACAATCGTTGAAACTCAAACTGATTGTCCGAGACGAGCGATGCGCTGGGCAGCCGCTGGCGTGCGCGTTTCAGGGAGAGTTGCGCCCGGAACAACAAACCGCCGCGACGTCGCTGCTGAAGCACGATACCGGCGTCCTCGCGGCCACCACCGCCTTTGGCAAGACTGTGGTGGCCGCCTGGCTGATCGCGGCACGCGGCGTGAACACGCTTGTCCTGGTTCATCGCCAGCAATTGCTCGAGCAATGGGTGGAGCGCCTCGCGATGTTCCTCGACGTACCACCCAAGAGCATTGGCCGAATGGGTGGCGGGAGAAAGCGGTTGAACGGCAAACTGGACGTGGCGTTGGTCCAGAGCCTCGGCAGGAACGGGACGGTCCGCGATGAAGTGGCCCAGTACGGGCAATTGATCGTGGATGAATGTCACCACCTGTCGGCGCGCAGTTTCGAGGCGGTGGCTCGGCGGGCGAAGGCCCGATACGTGCTCGGGTTGTCCGCCACTCTGACGCGAAAGGACGGACACCACCCGATCATTTTCATGCAGTGCGGCCCCGTGCGACACCGTGTCGACGCCCGCGAGCAGGCTGCTGCGCGACCCTTTACCCATCAGGTGGTGGTCCGACCGACGGGCTTTCACGCGATGCAGGGTGGAACCGGCAATCCACGGAACGACTTTCAACAGCTCATCGCCGCAGTCATCGCGGATGAGGCACGAAACGCGTTGATCTGTGACGACGTCCTGAAGGCGGTGTCGGCGGGCAGGTCGATTCTGGTGCTGACGGAGCGGACCGAGCATCTGGAATTATTGGCCGCACGGCTTCTCCCGCATGTTCCGCACTGCATCGTGCTTCGGGGCGGAATGGGTCGGCGGAAACTGCGTGAGGCGCTGGCCCAGTTGGCGGCAACGCCCTGCGACCGGAAACCGCTGCTGCTCGCGACCGGCCGATTCATCGGGGAGGGATTCGACGACGCGCGGTTGGATACGCTTCTCGTGACGCTGCCGGTGTCGTGGCACGGAACGGTCGCGCAGTACGTCGGTCGCCTGCATCGGCTCCACGAAGGAAAACGCGAGGTCACGGTCTACGACTATGCCGATCTCGATGTGCTGATGTTGAGCCGGATGTTCGAGCGCCGATGCCGGGGTTACGAGGCGGTGGGGTACACGATCCTGCTCCCGGCGAGCGCTTTGCCCGGCTGGCCTCAGGACGTGCCGCTTCCGGTGGACGCCTCGTGGAAGCACGACTACGCGGCCAGCGTGCGTCGACTGATCCGTGATGGGATCGATGCGACTCTCGGTCGGCTGTTTGTGGGCGCGACGGATGCGCCTTCGGCCGACGCGGAGGGTGTTGCCCGTGCGCGGAGTGCGGCCGAAGCGTTCCTGTTTCGGCGATTGGAAACGCTGCCCGAGACACGAGGTCGGTTCCGGCTCAATGCGACGTTGCCGATTCCGTTCGACAACCACGGTCGGATGGAAGTCGACCTGCTGGATGCCGACGCTCGGCTCGCCATCGAAATCGACGGCTTGCATCACTTGAGCGACCCCGCGGCGTATCGCCGGGATCGGCGCAAGGACGCGCTGCTGCAAGAGAACGGTTACCTGGTGCTGCGCTTCCTGGCCCAGGATTTGAGCCGTGAACTCGATGCGACGCTGAACGCGATCCTGCGGGCGGTTGCCAACCGACACCACGCAGGTTCAGGTTCAGGTTCAGGCCGCGGGACGCACCAGGGTGGCTCGACCGGTACCGGATAGGACCGGTATCCGCGACAACGATGGTCATTTGGCCGGCAACGTAGCCAGGGACCGACGGTCGATCTCCAGATCACTCAGGGAGTATTCGCGCAACGCGCCGTGCTGGGTGCGGAATTCGTCCGTTCGCCAGTGGCCGAGCCCCAAAAGCCATCTCACCTGTCCCCTTGAAAGCGTGTCAGAGAACGGTAGCCGTCCGCGGCGAACGCCTCCAAGAGCTTTCGAGGCATCTCCGAGGCATTCCCAAGTTCGGGCGCCAGTTAATCTGGTAGTTGGACCGTGACCTGCACGGCGTGCATATGCGGCGCCCCGAACCGAAGATTGCCGACGGCCTTCCAGACCGGAATCCTCGATTCGGCATTCGCCGAGACGATCATGAACCGCAGGGAACTCGAACTCGCCGCCTTGGCCGCGGACGATCGTGGTCTGAAGGCCAGAGGCTATATCGCGCTCGACGAGGTGTTCCGGGAGATGGGGAAATCAGTATTACGAATTCCAAGCCGTCGACCGGCCATTGAGCCGGGAGGAGATTGAAAACCTGCTGGGATGTTCGACGCGCGCGCGGATCATGACACCAGTGGAATAATGGCGGGACCGAAACACTCGGACGGGCCACGAAAGGGCAGGCGGACGACAGAGTTCGTGACCCGCCTGACGCCCAGCCAGTCCCGCGACGTCCTCGGACGCCTCCTGGAAAGACACCCCGAGTTGCTGTCGGAGGCGGAGGGATTGCTTGGCGCCGGTCGAGCCACCGATGCGAAGGTCGCAAGACCCTCAGTCGATGACGTAGCTCAGGCGGTCTGCAGCGCAGTCTGCAGCCTGGAACTGGAGGACCTAGCCGAGCGGGCTGGGTCGCACTCGTGGGGCCACGTTGGCCCGGGCGAGGCCGCCTGGGAACTCCTCGAGGAGTCCGTATCGGACTGGACGGAGGAATGGCAGCGAGAGTTGCAGTTGGGTGATGTCGCGAGCGCCCTGGCCATCTGCCTCGGGATCATCACCGGGCTCTATCGAGCACGCTCAGCGTCCGAGACGTCCGATGGCCCCCTCGGTTGGGCGCCGGATTTCTTGGCCGAACATGCCTGTTCGACGGTCCGAGACCTCCTCCTGGCCTGTCCCGAGGCGAGTTGGGAGCCGACCGCGGTGAAGTTGTTGACTGCTCTGACGGGCTCGGCACCCGATTGGGAGGACGGGCTACGCCGCAGTTCGATGGAGGGACTTAACGGCAAGCGACCATGACCCCGGATTGAAGAGGTTCCGACCTGACCCGTGACCTGTGGACTCCAAGCTCGCGCGGCCTCGGCAAGGGTGGAGAACGCTATCCTGGACCACTCCTTCCTGAGCGCTCTTGGCGGAATCGCGGCCAAGCTTGTAGGGCATCCTCCCAGCATCTAAATTCGGCCATGGAGCTTGTCGTCCAAGTGCCGGATGAAATCGCTCGGGCGATGCGGGTACCGGAGTCCGAGAGGAAGCGGCGTGCGGAACTGGAATTGGCGTGTGCCCTTTACGCGCAGGGAGTTCTCTCCGGCGGCAAGGCCGCGCAGTTGGCGGGAATGCAGAGGCTCCGCTTCGGCGAGGAGTTGGCCGCCCGAAATATCGCCCGTCACTACACCGAGGAGAACCTCCGCCAGGATCTCGCGGAATGACCGTCGTCAGCAACACGTCGCCGGTCAGCAATTTGGCGATTATCGGAAGGTTGTCGTTGCTCCGGAGCCAATTCGCCCACGTCCTCATCCCCAAGACGGTCGACCAGGAACTTGCTCAGTTGGCTGACGCCAGCGCGTCCGAGGCCATTCGGGCCGCCAAGGCGGACGGCTGGCTGGAAGTCGTGGAGGTGGTCCGGTCGCCGCTGGTCCGGGTCTTTGAAGAACATCTGGATCCCGGCGAGGCCTCCGCGCTCGCTTGCGCTTTGGAGCGGGAAGCTGACTTGGTGCTCATGGACGAGTCGGACGGACGGGAAATCGCGAGTGCCGTCGGGCTCCGGGTTCGCGGAGTCCTGGGCATCCTCCGCCAGGCAAAGCAAACTGGCGAGGTGGTGAGCCTTCGGGATGAACTCCAAAAGCTCCGAGTCGACGCGCATTTCTTCATCTCACCGCAGCTGATGCGGAGGTTCCTCGAGGCGTCCGGTGAGGCCTGACTTTCATTGAGCAGGAAGTCGATTCACACCCAGAGGGGCAATTCGACGCGCACGGATCAGCGCTTATCGTTGACAACGATCATCGCCGGGCGAGTCCGGCGGCGGCTTGAAGATCCTGCTCGAGGTTCTCGGCGGTGCAGTTCACCGGGATGCGCCGACGCCCGAGCTCCCGCTGAAACCGCGGAATCGATAGGTCGGCGGCCTCTGCGGCGGTTCCCATGGTCACGCATCCGCTCGAATACATGCCGATCGCGAGGTCGAGGCGTGCCTCGCTCGGACTCAACATGGCCTCGATGCGGTGGGGTAGGACCACGTTCAGGGGATCTCAATACTCCGGGGTGGAGTTGGGTTCAAACCGGGATCGTCGCCGGTCGGGAGCATATTCTGCGATATCCTCCTCGGGTCAGGATCATGTGCGTCAACGTGGCGCTGAATCCGGGCAGGAATGGCGGACACCAAAACGGACACCAACGAGGAGTGGAGGAGGAGTTCCGAGGCGTGGCGGAGCTTTGTTGAAAAGTCCGCCAAATTGGGCCTAAATGTCTCGGATTTAGCGGCTTAAGCGGTCGATTTCGACCCTCGCCTCCAACCACTCCTTCAGTGCTCCGGCACTCCTCGGCGCTGCTCTCCCACTGCTCGGTCGACAGGGCCTCTTCGATCATCGGCACCGTTCGAGGCCTTGGCGCGCAATGGTTTAGTTTTTAAGGTGCGCCGCGGGCGAAGGATGCAAACCGACCCTCGCCCGGAGGGCCCAGTGGAACTTGCGCGCCAGACCACGGCGAATTCCAGATAGCCGGCATCGTCGCAGTTCGTCGCCGGGATTCGGTAGCGGCCGGCTGCAGCACGCCGAACCGGGGCGTGGTGCCTTGCCAACGTAGGATACCGTGTTGGGGCTAATGGAATCGCAATGCACCTTGCAAGCAGTCGGTGAACTGCCCCATAAATGCTGGCAATTACGGCCGTGGGTACATCACCGACCGACGAAGTGCCACCGTCAACCCGGCGATTCGCAACCACCCGCTGGAGCGTCGTGCTTGGCGCCGCGACCGAGACGGAGCAGGCCAATGTCGCCTTGGAAGAGCTCTGTCGGCTCTACTGGTTCCCCGTCTACGCCTACATACGGCGGCGCGGCAACTCAACCGAGGACGCCGCGGATCTGACCCAAGGCTTCTTCTATCGCCTGATCGACCGCCGCTCGTTGGCCGGACTCCGCCGCGAAGGGGGACGCTTCCGGTCGTTTCTGCTCGCGGCCGTGGAGAACTTCCTAGCCAACGACTATCACCGCCGGCGCGCGAAGAAACGTGGAGGTGGACAGGAAGTATTCTCTCTGGACCTCAACGATCCTGAAGGACGGTATGCGCTGGATGCGCCGGATTCCGACACGCCCGAGACGGTCTTCCAAAAGCGCTGGGCGTTCGCGCTGCTTCAGGAGGCCACCGATCGTCTGTCCCGTGAATGTTGCCGAGCTGGAAAAGGGGACCTCTTCGAAGCCTTGCACGGGCGCCTCCTGGAGCATGGTGCCAGCGAACCTTATGCCATCTTGGCAGGCCGCCTCGGCATGAGCGAGGGTGCGCTGAAGGTCGCGGTGCATCGTTTGCGCAGCCGCTTCGGCCTCCTGCTGCGCGAGGTGGTGGCCGATACGGTTTCCGAACCTGCCGAGATCGACACCGAACTGCGGCACCTCATCGCCGTCGTGGGCCGATAGCAGGCCGCCCGTAACCTCGTCGCCGGATTCCTGTGGAATACCCGTGAAGGTGCCGCCCCAGCGTTGTCCGCAATGTGGCCAGCCCGTACCGCAGTCCGCGCCGGGTCGCCTGTGTCCTGTCTGTCTCCTTCGCCTGGGATTGGCCGGCGGCGGAGGAGACGGCGGATTCGGCGCGGTCGAAGCTCCAACTCCGGATGAAGCCGGGATCGCGGATCTCCGCGTTTCGGCATCGGAGTCCCCCGTGCGTCGGATCGGTCGCTACAAGCTGGAGGAAGTGCTCGGCGAAGGCGGCTTCGGCGTGGTTTGGAAGGCCCGGCAGCTCGAACCGGTGCGCCGCACCGTCGCCCTCAAGATCGTCAAACCGGGGCTGGACACCCGGCAGGTGCTGGCCCGGTTCGAGGCGGAGCGCCAAGCGCTGGCCATGATGGACCACCCCAACATCGCGCGCGTGCTCGACGGGGGGGCGTCGGATTCGGGGCAGCCTTTTTTTGTGATGGAACTCACCCCGGGGTTGCCCATCACCGAATACAGCGATTCCCGGCGCCTCGGGGTGGACGCTCGTCTGGAACTCTTCTTATCCGTCTGCGATGCGGTCCAACATGCCCACCAAAAGGGCATCATCCATCGCGACCTGAAGCCCTCCAACATCCTCGTCGCCGACGTGGACGGTCGCGCGGTTCCCAAGGTCATCGATTTTGGGGTGGCCAAGGCGGTTCAGGGTCCTCTTACGGACAAAAACCCCGTCACCCGCTTCGATCAATGTCTTGGGACACCCGCCTACATGAGTCCGGAACAGGCCGTTTGGGGCGGACTGGACGTCGATACGCGAACCGACATCTACGCGCTCGGCGTTCTCCTTTATGAGCTGCTGACCGGCAGCCTTCCGTCGGATGCCCGTCGGTCGGTCGGGGATGACCGCGAGGACACGCTCCGGCTCATTCGAGATGTTGACCCGCCCCGGCCCTCGACACGGTTGAAGGGTCTCGGACAACCCGAACTCGAGGCGCGTGCGCGACGACAGAACGAGGACCCGCGCGGCATGTTGGCTCGTCTGGAGGCCGAACTCGATTGGATTATCCTGAAGGCGCTCGAAAGGGACCGCGCTCGACGATACGCATCCGCCCATGAGTTCGCCTCGGACATCCGGCGACACCTGGCGAACGAACCGATCGGCGCACGGCCGCCCACCCGCCGGGACCGACTCCGGAAGTACGTGCGCCGTCATCGGGTTCAGGTCTTCTCCGTGGCCGCGGTGTCCGTCGCCTTGGTACTGGGGAGCCTGGTGAGCGGATGGATGGCCTTGCGGGCCACCCGAGCGGAACGGGAGACCCGTCGTCGCGCTTACGCTGCCGAAGTGAACCTGGCGCAGCAGCACCTGACCGAGAACAACCTCGAACGTGCCTTGGAACTCCTGGAGCGTCAGGCCCCCCTACCGGGTGAGGACGACCTGCGAGGGTTCGAGTGGTACTACCTCCGACATCTGTGCCGGGAGACCGAGGCCAAAGTGTTTCGCGATCAAGGCGCCGAGGCCATCGCCTATTCGCGGAACGGGAAGTGGCTGGCCTATGGGGACACCCGTCTCGTCGTGCGCGAAGCCGGGACGCTCTGCCTGGTGACGAATCTGGAGGGGCGCCCCCGGACGCTGGCCTTCTCGCCGGATGATGCACTCCTGGCCGTGGGCGGAGAGTCGGACGTCATTCTTTGGAAAACCGAAGGCTGGCGCGAGCCCATGCGCTTGCCACGGGCCCGGTCCCCGGCGTTGTTCTCCCCGGATGGTGCCGTGCTCCTCACCGGCCAAACAGGTACCAATCAGATGCTTTTTTGGGACACGACCCGTTGGGACTCCCGTCCCGCCTGTCCCAGCTCGCCCGACCTGCTGTACCACGCTCGCCAGGGTGTCGCTTTCTCGCCCGCCGGAAACCTGCTCGCGACGCCCTGGCTCGACACGGGCGGCCAACACTTCGGAGTCAGGCTGTGGACCCTTCCGGAGATGTCCCTCCACGAGGACCTGTTTCCCCGGGAATCACCGGTCTTCTCGGCGGCGTTCGCGCCAGACGGGCGCTCTTTAATCCTCGGAACCTTCGACGGACGTATGCTCATCTGGGACCTCGCGCATCGTCGATTCACCGACTCCTGGCGTGCTCACGCCGCCCAGGTTACGGCCATCGCCACTTCCCCAACCGGCGGCTTCATCGCCACCTCCAGTTCGGACCGCACCGTGAGACTTTGGGACTCCTCGACGCACCGGCAACTCGCCCTGCTCAGAGGTCACTTGCGTGAAATTGGCCCCGTGGCGGTATCCCGCGACGGCCGCACGGTCGTGTCGGGCGCCCACGATGGGACCACTCGGCTGTGGCAGACCCACCCGCAGGAGTCTTCGGGACACGAACGCCCGGGAGGGTTCATCGCCGGGACCGCTCCGGACCAGCGCCTCTTCGTCTTCGGACCGGACGCGGGGGATTATCGGTGGCGCTTCGCCGCCGACGCCGTTCCGCCGGTGACAGTGCCCGGCACGCCTCCCATTTCCACCACGACGTACACGCGAGCCACCGATGTGCAGGGCACGGACCCCCTCGGCGTCATCGGCCGAACGGACGGTTCGCTGGAACTTTGGCACCTTGGTGTGGGGAGTCGAATCGATGCCTGGCGGGCCGGTTCGAACGAACTCTGCGTGGTGACACTCTCGCCGAACGGCCATCACCTGGCCACAGGCAGCGTCGATGGCGAGATCAAGGCGTGGACGGTTGCCCATCGCAGGCAAATCGCCCGTTGGCGCCCCACGTCCGAGCGCGTGACCGCGCTCGCATTTTCGCCTGATGGAACCGGGGTCGCTTCGTGCTCGTCGGGCTCGGCGGTCGTGGAGGTCTGGGATCTCTCATCGTCCCAGTCACGCCTGCGCTTGAGGCATGACGATCTAGTCATTTGGATCGCCTTTGGACCCGACCATCGGTCGGTGGCGACCGGCGGCCTGGTGAGTGGGGAGGCCCGCCTGTGGGACCTCCCCTCCGGGCGACTGAAAGCCGTCCTGCGGGGCCACCTCATGGGAGTGGCGCGCGTGGAGTTCTCCCCGGATGGGCGAACCCTCGCCACCGGATCCTTTGACGGGCGAATCAAGCTGTGGAGTCCCGCGACGTTGCGCGAGACGCTCACGCTGCCCCTCCCGGAAGGCGCGATCTTCCGTTCCTTGGGCTTTTCACGCGACGGTGAGTCGCTCGCGGTCAGTTACCTCGAGGCGGTCGGCATCACCAACCCGCCGGTGCATCGGGCAACGATTTTCCGGGCACCGAAGGTCCCGTAGACTGGGGTCGTGGGTCCGTTGGACGCGGAGGCACCGCTTACGGAACCCTCTGGAACCGCACGCGGAACCGGGCGCCCGACTTCTCGGCGGACAGGAGGCGAACTGTGCCGGCCTCGCCGTTCTGCTTCACGCGATAGAAGAACTGGGGCGAAGTCGTATCAAAAGTGCCTTCGGCGAGAATCGTGGCGTCTGGGTTCGGCGCGAATGACGCGTTCACCGGGTCCCACGGCCCATCCAGCGAAGTGGCTCGAAGCAAGGACACGTTCGGGATGATCACCGACCGGTAGATCTTGAAGCGGGTGTTCCAGCCTTTGATGTCGTTGCGGGAAAACAGGAGCGAGGAGCCCATGGACGGAAAGTCGGCGGAGACGCAGGGGGTGATGTCATAGGAGCCGCTGTTGACCTGGGGACCCAGGTTTGCGGGCGCCGGCCACGCGGACGTCGTCGTGGGACGTGTGCTCATCCACAGGTCGTACCCGCCACGGCCTCCTGTCCGCTCGGTGTAGTAAAGGAGCCGGAGCCCATCGTAGGACAGGCAGGGACAGCCCGCCCACGATCCCTGGTTTAGGATGGGGCCGAGGTTGGTCGGCGGGAGCCAGGGCTCGGTTGGCGCGGGGCGACGGGCGACAAAAAGGCCGCCCAGACCCGGACGCGTTGAGCTGAAGTAGAGGGAAAGTCCATCCCGAGAAATGTGGGGATAGGATTCGGCGTAGGTTGTGGCCAGTGGCGTCCCCAGATCCATGGGAATACCCCAAGGACCATCCAGAGTCGCCCGCGTCACGGCCCAAAGCTGGTAGTCGCCGGGCCTCCCGTTGCGGGGCGTCCAGTCAAACGGGTTGCCGTCGCCAAAATACAGCGTGAGTCCGTCGGCCGAGAGACAGGGCATGGCCTCAGGCCCCGCCGTGTTGATATTTGGGCCCAGATTGACGGGTTCTCCCCAGTTCTCGTTGGGGGAACCCCGCGTCGCCACCCAGAGATCCCACTTGCCATAACCGCCGGGCCGGTCGGAGGCGAAATACACGGTGAGCCCATCGGCGGTGAGCCACGGCGAGGCTGAGAAGGTGTCGGGGAGATTGATCGGACTGGGCAGCGGCTCCGCCGTGGAGAGCATCCAGCTCTCAGCGGCGTGCGACCCGACGGCAGCCCCGCCGGCCAACAAAACCATGGCCAGAACGTGCGGCGCGATCCGGCATCGGCGGGTGCCAGATCGGTGGAAAGGAGTCGTTGTGCGTTTCATGTCGTCTCACCCCTCTCCACAGCAACCGGGCGCTTAGGTTACGGGGAGGGCGTCTCTGGTCTGCAAGCGACGGAGATCACCGCGGCCAGCCGCAGGCTCCCCTTCCCGTTGACTCCAACGTGCCCCGAGCGCTATGAGCACGACGTTGCCCCCGTGTTCCGTGCACAGGAGCGCTGGCTGGGGGAGGATGGAGATCCTGGCCGAGGCCGCAACGGACCGATGGTGATCTCGCCCAACCATAACGCGTCGTCGCTGAGCCGGAAGTTCGTCGAGGCGGCACGAGGCGCGGCATTGGGCAGCGCCGATGGATACAACGGTCACGCCTATCAAGGCGCATGGCTTGCCGAACTGGCGGTCAAGGTGGGGTTCGAACCGCCGAAGGAGCACGCGTTCGGCGTCAACCCGGTCGTGATCGCACCGCGATCGCGGGGCCGCTTGACGCTGCGCAGCGCCAACCCCCTCGATCCGCCGAGGATCGATTTTGGCTTGCTGAGCGATCCCGTAGGCTTCGATGCATCGGTGCTTTGGAAGGGGGTCCGCCTCGCCCGGCGAATCGCCGCCACGTCTGCTCTGGCCGAGGAGAACTCCGGGGAAGTGCGTCCCGGTGCCTCCGCCGAGTCCGACTTCGATCTGCTCGAA
This sequence comes from uncultured Verrucomicrobiota bacterium, assembly GCA_964608505.1. GTDB lineage: Bacteria > Verrucomicrobiota > Verrucomicrobiia > Limisphaerales > CAIMTB01 > CAIMTB01. The sequence goes on along the minus strand of CAZSOV010000009.1, from coordinate 31,791 downwards.
CATGCGACTCGCGAGGGGCAAACGATGTACCATCCCACCGGCACCTGCCCGATGGGGTCCGACGGGAATTCGGTGGTGGATCCCCATCTGCGGATGCGGGGCGTGGACGGGCTTTGGGTGGCCGATGCCTCGGCCTTGCCTGCGGTGCCGCGCGGGCATCCCAATGCGGTGGTTGCCATGATCGCGGAACGCGCCGCGGGTTGGATCGGTTAGGGCTTCCTGCTTCCGAGCAATCCGATTCGACCTGTAACCTTCCGCCGGAGGTTCTTTGGTACGGAGTGGAGCCGATAGCTCCGTGACCACGAACATGACGACAAGACGAACGCTGCGGCGGCACGGAGTACTCGCCGGAGCCCTCCTCGGCCTGATGAGCGCACGCGACAGCGCGATCCAAGGCGCCGATTTTGATCCGTTAACCATTGGGCGCTGGCCGGGGGGATGGCCGGCGGACGGAGACGCCATCCGGTGGATGGGTTCTGTCGTGGTCTCCGGAAGCTTCGCCTATGTGGCCTCCGGGCCGTCGGGACTCCAAATTCTGGATGTGAGCGACCCGGCCCAACCGAGGCTGGTAAGCCGCTATGGTTACAGCTCTGGCCCGGTGTTACAGCCCGGCGGCTGCAAGGTGGCCGTTTCGGGAGAGCACGCCTATCTGGCCGGCGCGGGTCTGGAGGTCATCAACATTCGTGACCCGCACCATCCCACTCGCGTCGGTGCCACCGATTCGGGCGGGGGAGGTTGTTGGGCGTTTGCGATCTCCGACACCCATGCCTACATGGCGGGTTACCCGGGGGAAGGAGGAGTCTCGGTCTTTGCGATTTCGAACCCCAAGGAGCCGCACTGGGTGGCCACGATTCCGGTCAGCGCCGTCGCCCTCGCCGTTGCTGGAACACATCTGTATGCGGCGACCTGGGAGGGTTTCGAGGTCTGGAACGTCGCCTCGCCGGGCCAACCCCACCGGGTCAGTACGATGCCCCTGATCGGGCGGGCGCGTAGCTTGGCGCTAGCAGGGAACCACGCCGTGGTCGCTTGCGAGTCCACGGAACGGAACGGTCAATTCGTTGGCAACGGCCTCGAGATCATTGACATCACGGATCCGGGCAACCTCCACACCGCCGGCAGTTATCCGACAGACGCGCCCGTCGCGGCGGTGGCGGTGGCCGGCCACCGAGCGCTGGTGGTGGTCGGATCGTCCCTGGAAGTGATTGCCCTCAGTGATCCGGCCCGCCCACAGCGGCTCGGGACCTACGACAACGGCCTGCATCCCTACTCCGTGGCGATGGACGGCGATACCGGTTACCTCGCGAGCGGCCCGGTCGGATTCAGTGGTATTCCAGTGTTCATCCGACTTGAGCTGATCGACCTCTCCGACCCGTCCCGTCCGCGCCGGCAGTCTGCCTTTGCCGCTCGCCCCGGCGGTGTGGACGTCGCGATCTCCGGCCAGTTTGCCCTTGTGGCCGATGGGCTTGCGGGGCTGCGAGTGTTCGACTTCAGCGAACCCGCCCGACCGGTTTCCCGTGCTTGGATCGCTTCGGGCGTGAATTCGTGCGCCGTCGAGGTCTCGGAAAGCCTGGCCTGCGTCGCCTTCCGCGGATCGTTCAACGGGCGCGAGGATGGGGGCGGTGGTTTGTCGCTCATTGGCATCAAAGACCCGACCCATCCGTCGCCGCTGGGCCGCTACGAAACCGAGGCAACACCGACGGACGTGGCGGTCCTTGGCGATCACGCGTACCTGGTCGGTGATCAGGGCCTCGAGGTCATCAACGTCTCGGATCCGACCCGCCCCCGGCAGGTGGCGACCGTGGATTCGGCGGTCGGCCCCGCGTTAGCCGCCCGAAATGATTTGTTGTTCGTCGCGTCTGGCGAAGTCATCTCCGTTAAGAATCCAGCCAATCCGGTACAGGTCGCTCGATTCGACGGCGACGAGTCCATCGTCGTATCCGACCGCTACCTCTGCGTTGGTGGCCCTGATGGTTTTCAGGTGCTGGATGTTTCGGAGCCGAACAATCCGCGCCGCGTTGGAGGCCGTCGCGGTGGCCTGAACCGTGTCCTGTCCCTGTCGGGCCACGTCGTGTGCGTGGGCTCGTACGACGGGATCGAATGGGTGGACATCTCCAATCCGGCGACGCCCCGGCGTCTCGGCTTGGCGGTTTGTCCGGGCTACGAGGTCTCCGCGGCGGCCTCGGGCGGCTACGTCGTGGCCGTCACCCCGCATCACGGCCTGTTTTTCTTTGACATCGCTCGCCCGGCCAATCCGCAGCGCGTGGGCGGCAACCCGGCAATCCTCAGCGCCGCGGACATCGAGGTGTCCGGAACCTATGCGTATCTGGCCTCCTGGGACAATGGTCTGCAGGTCATCAACATCGCCGACGCTCGCGAGCCCAAGCCTGCGGGACGTGTGATCACGGCGGGGGTGACAAGGGGGCTGACGATAGCCGGCGGCTATGCCTACCTGGCCGACGGACCGTCGGGATTGCAGGTGGTGGACATCTCCAACCCGGCAGAACCCCGCCTGGCGGGCCGAACGCCGACGGGTGGTGATGCCTTGGACGTCGCGGTCAGCGGAAGCCGGGCCTTCATGGCGTGCGGCGACCAGGGCTTGCAGGAATTGGACATCTCGGATCCGCTCCACCCGCGCCTGACCGGGCGATATGGCGCGGACGTCCGACGGTTGGCCGTTTCGGGGCAGCGGGCCTATGCGATCGTCATCCTGCCGGATGCGGGGCAACAGGTCGAGGTAATCAACATCGCCCAACCGGGCAAACCCAGCCGGGCCGCCGGGCCGTTCTATGTCGATTCCTTGGGCTTCCCGACGTCGGTTCCGGTGGGGTACTCAGAAGACCCGGACGAGCGGTGGCTCCTGACCGATTTGACCGACCCGGCGAATCTGAAGGCGATCGGAGGCTACCGGGGGCTGGCCGCTGCCCTTGGCATTGTGCTGTCGAGTCACTATGCCTTCCGGATCGGGAACAACTGGGAGGAACAGCGCCTCGAGACACAGGTGTTTGACCTCGCCGATCGCACGAGACCCCGGCTCGTAGGACGCAACTCGAGCACTCTCGATCCAAGCAGGCTCGCCCTCGCGGATGGGAAGCTCCTCGTGGCGGCGTCCAACTACCAGAATAGCGGTGAGGGACTCGTCGTCCTGGAGATGTTGCCCTTCATCCGGTCCATTTCACACCAGGCCGGTCACCTTCAGTTGGACTGGGAAGGGTGGGGACGAGCCCGGCTCGAGGGCGCGGCCAGCCTGACCAATCCCGACTGGCGCGATCTCGGCATTCCCGAAACGGCGAGCCGCGCGTCTTTGCCCCTCACGGACCCGTACGGGTTCTTCCGGCTCCGGACGCCGTGAGCCTCAACCTACGACCCATCTTCGGCAGAGCATGGATGAAAGGACCGCGATTGGCCCGGTGCCAACAATCAGGATCTGTTTGCGACGAAGGCTGATCTGCGCGGGCCGCTGACGCAGAACGTCCTCTGTCGTAACAACGGGGACGGGGAACCTACGTCCGGGAAACCTCCGGAATCGTGGCGAAGGATCTCGATCACTTGCTCAGCGGGGCCTGGGTGGACCTTTTCGCCGCGGTGGGTTCGGGGCACTTGGCGTCGCGCCTGAACTCTTTCATCCAATCCTCTCGGCAGTCGTGATCGCAGTTTAGACGTTGATGAAAGTGATCTGGGGCTACCGGTTCTTCTGGGATCAGGCTGCGTGGAGGTGCTCGCGCCCGCATGCTCGCAAGGTTTGAGCTGCGTCGCGACCACGGTCCCCCAGCCTGTCAGTGAAACTGTCGGTGCGAGCAGTGCGGGAGCACGCGTGAGCGGTGGTGGAGCCATGGTGGAGCGGTCGTTGACAGGGAAACCGGGCCGTTCATTATCAAGGCGTTACAGCGGGGAATCCTGCCCGATTCCGACCCTCGCCTCCAGCCTTCGCTCGTGAAGACACGAGCTACGGCTGGCAGGCCAGCCCTTTCCCCATTCGAGTCCAGCGAAGGCTGCCCGCCATAGCGGCGCTTTCGCCGCGAAGGAGGGCCCTTTCTGGCTCGTGAAGACACGAGCTACGGCTGGCAGGCCAGCCCTTTCCCCATTCAAGTCCAGCGAAGGCTGCCCGCCATAGCGGCGTCTCCGCCGCGAAGGAGGGCCCCCCCAAGGAACGTAGGTGGGCCAACAACTCGCTCACTGCCTGGCACTCCTCGGTGCTGCTCCTGCTCGCCCACGGCTCGGTTGACATGGGTCTTCCGGTCCTCGAACTCGTTCGATTTGCCTGCTGTTGGGAATCAACAACTTCCGTGCAGTCGAGGGTTTCCAAAGCCTCGGGTATCGCCAAGACAACCTGCTTCCGGTAACGCTGGGCGGGTTCCCATGCGCTCGCCACCCCATCCGACATGAGCCAAGTGACGCAACTTCTCGACCGCGCACGGCAAGGCGATACCGGAGCCGCCGAGGCATTGCTCCCCTTGGTTTACGGAGAGCTGCGACGACTCGCCGCGAGCAAGATGGCGAAGGAACCCGCTGGCCACACGCTGCAACCGACCGCCCTGGTCCACGAGGCATGGCTGCGGCTCGGCTCGGATGCGCCACCGTGTTGGGAAAATGGGGCGCACTTCTTTGGCGCCGCTGCGGAGGCCATGCGGCGAATCCTGGTCGAGCAGGCCCGCCGTCGCCAGGCCGCCAAGCGAGGAGGAGGCGTTGAAGCGCTGCCGCTGGACGCGATGGAGTTGCCGGCGTCCCTCGCGCCAGAGGACACCCTGCTGCGCGTCAACGACGCTCTGGACAAACTGGCGGCCACCGACCCGCGCAAAGCGGAACTGGTCAAGCTGCGGTACTTCGTGGGCATGACGTTCGAGGAAGCGTCCGTCGTTCTGGGGATTGCCATCCCAACTGCCAAGCAATGGTGGGCCTACGCCCGCGCCTGGCTCTCCGTGGAACTGGGTGGCTCGCCGCGCGACTAAAAGGTCACCCACCCTAGCCATCGCTCAGGGGAACGGGCGGAGGAAACCCGCATACCTTTGTGGTGCGGAATGCGCATGATCGATCGAGTGCCGGATCCTTCCTCATCGCCGACGCCCGCGCCCATGGAAGGCGAGGAAGCCCTCTTCGCCGCGGCCTTGGAGCGGCCTGAATCCCAGCGAGCTGCTTTCCTGGAAGCCGCGTGCCAGGGGAACTCCGGCTTGCTCCGACGTCTCCAAGCACTCCTGGCCGCAGCCCTGCGCCCGGATCCCAGCCTGGCGACGCTGGAAGAAGATGCCAGGTCCAAGCGCGAGGTCTTGGAGCCTCCCGCGGAGGATGCCGTGGGCCAGACTCTCGGCCGGTGCAAGCTCCTGGAGAAGATCGGGGAAGGCGGCTGCGGGGTGGTCTACGTGGCCGAGCAGAGCCATCCGGTGCGTCGGAGGGTCGCCCTCAAGCTGATCAAGCTGGGGATGGACAGCAAAGGGGTGGTGGCCCGGTTCGAGGCCGAGCGTCAGGCCCTGGCGATGATGGACCATCCCCATATCGCCAAGGTGTTCGACGCGGGAACCACCGAACGCGGACGTCCGTACTTTCTCATGGAGTTGGTGCGAGGCCTCCCCATCACCGACTTCTGCGACCGGGAGGAGCTCTCGACCGGGCAGCGCCTGGAGTTGTTCGTTCAGGTGTGCCGGGCCATCCAGCACGCCCATCAAAAAGGAATCATCCATCGAGACATCAAGCCTTCGAACATCCTGGTCACGTCGCATGACGGAGTCCCGGTCCCCAAGGTCATCGATTTCGGCATCGCCAAGGCGATCGAAGGCCGGCTGACCGAAGCGACCGTCTACACCCAGATGCACCATTTCCTCGGCTCTCCGGCCTACATGAGCCCGGAACAGGCCGAAATGAGCGGATTGGACCTCGATACACGCAGTGACATTTACAGCCTGGGCGTGTTGCTCTGCGAACTGCTGACCGGTCGAACACCGTTCGGGTCCAAGGAACTCATGGCCTCCGGACTCGAAGGCGTGCGCAAGACCATCCGGGAGAAGGAAGCCCCACGCCCGAGCACGCTGCTGACCCAGGAGCTCGTCGACGGCGAGGCGAAACCAGCCGGATCCACCACCGGTTTGGCGATTCCTACGGACGACGAGAACCGCGCCGCGCGTCGTCGGCTGCGTCTCAAAGAGCAAATTGCTCGGATCCGAGGCGATCTGGATTGGATCGTGATGAAGTGCCTGGAGAAGGACCGCAACCGCCGTTACGAGACCGCCAACGGGCTGGCCATGGATATCCAGCGGCATTTGCGGAACGAGCCGGTCATGGCCGGTCCCCCGAGCAAGGCTTACATCCTCAGGAAGTTCATCGCCCGCCACCAATGGCCGGCGGTTGTCAGCGCGACCATCGTGCTCCTGATCCTGGCCGGTTTCATCGGCACCAGCCTTGGACTGAGGCGCGCCACCGTGGCCCGCATCGAGGCCGACCAGAATGCGGCCATCGCCAGCCAACAGGCCGTCGCCGCCCAGGCTGCCGAAAGGGCGGCGCGTCTCGCCGAAACCAACGCCCTTCGCCAGGCCTATTCGGCCGGCATGCTCGGCGCGTCGGACGCGCTCGAACGCGGGAAGATCGACAACGTCCGGTCCTACCTGGACAGCGTGCCGACCGGCCTGCGTGGCTGGGAATGGCGACATCTTTCCAGCCAGTTGGATCTGAGCGTCCGAACTTTCCGTTACCCGCGACCGTCCCCATCCAGACTCCTCGTGATGCCGGATGGCCGATCGTACTACGACGTTTTCGATGCCCCCCTGGGGGGTATCCATCGCCGGGATATGGAAACGGGGGAGTTGCTGGCGACGCTCCCTACCCGCCGCAACTACCTCAATGCCCAGTTGCTGCTGGGTGGAAGGCAGCTCCTCGCCCAGCTGGGGCCGGGCCCCTCCGTAGGCATCGAGCTCTGGGACCTGGAGCGGGGGACGTTGCTCTCCACCCTGCCTGTTCAGGGCCACTTCTCGGCCGCGCCGGACGGCTCCCGGGTTGCTTCCCGCGAGGAGGGTTGCTTTCGCATCATGAACCTGATTTCGGGAGCGACGCACCCGTTGAACCTGAACGCATCCGCCGGAGTCGTATCCTGCTTTAGCCCCGACGGTCGGCGCCTGGCTTTCTCCCCGGCGATGGGGCAGGTCGCGTTGCTGGACACCGATTCCTTCCAGATCGTCACCACCTTCGAGGCGCATCGAAACGTGGTGATGACTCTCGCGTTCAGTCCGGATGGCCGATGGCTCGCCTCGGGGTCGATGGACAACACCGTCCGCATGACCGACGTTACCGTCCATCCCCCCCTGGCGGTGGCGACGCTGCACGGGCATGCCGGCATGATTGAGTACTTGAGCTTCTCGCCGGATGGCACACTGCTGGCCTCGTCCGACAGGACTCGGTCACTGCGTCTTTGGGACACGCGTTCGGGCAGCCCACGAGCCGTGCTTCAAAGCGAAGGCGTCGACCTGAGTTTCCTTCCAGACGGACGAACTCTGCTGATCGTCCATGCGGACGGGGTTCGATTCTGGGACGTGCCGTCGCTCAACTCCCGCGTGCTGCGCGGACATCGAAGCTACGTCTACCCCGTGCTGCTCTCCCCGGATGGGGCCACGGTTTACTCCGGTGGCTGGGATGGCTTCGCGGGTCACCCGGGCAGTCTCCGCTTCTGGGACGCGGCCACCGGCGAGGAAATCGCCGCCTGGGGGGCGGCGGGCGGAGTCGTGCGCGCCGCCGCGTTGTCGGCCGACGGGTCGCGACTGGCGGTTTCGGTGTTTGGGGCGACCGGAGGATTCAGCCGCATCGAGGTCCTGGATACCGCCACGGGAACTCGGATCGCCACCATCACGGAATTGGGCGACAGGCAGGTCCATCCGCCCATGGATTCGCTGGCGTTCGATCCGGCCTCGGAGACGCTCTTCTGGGTGGACTACCTGCAAGGCGTTGCCTATCTGGCGGACGCCCGGACGGGCGTCTTGCGCAAGTCACGGAAGCTGGATGTCCGCAGCGGCGGCCAGGGTTACTCGCGCGTGGCGTGGAGTCACGACGGCAGCGTCATCGCTGTCTGCCAAGGGGCAGAGCCCATGATCGACCTCCTGGACCCCCAATCGCTGGAGTTGGTGCGCCGTTGGCCGCACGGTCACGGGAGCGCGATTCGTTCCGTGGCCTTCAGTCCCGACAACCGTCGCCTGCTGACAGCCGCGGAAGATGGCATCGTGCGAGTCTTGGACCTGGCGACAGGCGCTCACCTGCATGACCTGATCGGACACGGAAGTCGGGTGCTCTGCGCCGTCTACAGTCCGGACGGCAAACGCATCGCCAGCGGCGGCGACGACGACAGCATCCGCATTTGGGATGCCGAGACGTTTGATCCGGTGGCGCGGTTGGCCGGCCACGAGGACTATGTCTATTCGCTGGCTTGGCGGGGCGACAGCCAGCAGCTCGTTTCGGGCTCGGGCGACAGCACCGTTCGCCTTTGGGATACCCAGCCGTTGAAGGACCGCGCGTCGGCGAGGCGCGAGCGGCAAACCATCCTGGCGAAGGTCGAGCCGATGGTGCAGCGGCTCTTCGCCGAACTGGGTGACGCCCACCAGGTCGCTGCAAATCTCAAAGCCGACCCGTCCCTGGCGACGCGTTCCCGTCAAATCGCCCTTCAGGTCGCGCTCCGAGAATCGCTCGCTCGGCAGCAGCCGTAGCTCGCGCCGTGGAGCCGCCGACGTGCCGCCGAATCGGCAAGCGGGACGGCACGACGATCGGCCTTGAACGCCGGTCCGTCTTTCCTTTCCGCCGGCTGCAAAATCCACAGGGGGAGAGACTTGGGCTGGAGACCGCTCCGCGAAAAGGCGATCCCCGGTGTTTCCGGAAGTTCGGACAGGGAGGGAAGGCAAGAAATCGAACACTCGGTCCATACTCTTTGGTTCTGGAATGCGCATAGAGCAGCACAAGACCAGAACCCGAGACCCATGTCCGCCTCCCTGTGAGCCCGCCTATGATCACCCAGGGCTTCATCCATCTCCGCCCCATCAGCCGTGGCGCAGGCCGCAATGGCCTTCGACCCCGGCTCCCGAAAGGCAGATTCGAGCCCCACGGCGAGGCGGCATTTCCACTGGCGGAGAAATCTTCGCATCGCCGTGTGCAAGCCCGTGCCTGGGATTGGCGGCAGGTGGCGTGCCGCTTGGTCTGCCTTCTGGGGATCGCGTCGGTGGCGTACCTTTATGTTCGAGGAGCCGCGGCGTTCTACCAACCCTTCAACCAGCCAATCTCCCTTGGCTCGCAATGGGATGCGCTGGCCTCGGTCAACAGGTCGATCCCGTCCTCCCCGTTCGACCCGCGCCTCCCATGAATCCTCGACGCGCGTCCACGCATGAATTTCCGGTACGCCCATGTGAAGCCCTCATGAGGGACGTTCCGAACCCTCGCGGTGGGGAATACCGCGGCAATACAGCCACCCAACCCAACACATGATATCCATCGCACGTACGGTCGCCATCGCGCTGCTCGGCTTCGCCGCTCTAGCGGCGAATGCCCAGAATCGAACCTTTCTCGTTGTCGATCGAATGCACATACCGGAAGGACGGAGCGCGGAGGCCTACATCGCCACCGAGAAGCTCTGGCAGCGTCTGCATCAGCGAGCAGTCGACGCCGGCATCTGCCTGAGTTGGGCGCTGTACAAGGTCGAGAATGGCGGGCGTACGGACTATGCCACCGTCCGCGCGTACAATTCCTTGGACAAGATGTCGAACCCATGGCCGGACTCGATCACCAAGGACCTCTACAGTTCCGAGGAATCCAAGACGATGAGCCAGACCGGGAAGACTCGAGAGCTCATCCATGGCGAACTTCTGGCAATCGAAGCCGCGGCAAGCGGTGACGGAAAGCCGGAGACCTCCGACATCATCTCGGTCGAATACATGAAGTCCGCACCCGGCAAAGGCGACGAGTATTACAAGATGGAGAAGGACACCTATTCCAAGATTCACCAGGCCCGCGTGAAGGCGGGCGAGATGAAGAGTTGGTACTTCCTGAGCCGCATGTTCCCCAATGGAGCCGACTCCGACTTCGATTTCGTCACCGTGAACACCTATCCCAAAAGCGGTGGTGGCTGGAACAGCAAGATCGTCGAGACAGCATTGGGCAAAGAAGAAGCCGCGAAGCTGGGCGATCCGGGCGACGTCCGAACCATGGTTCTAGCCGAGCTCTGGCACCCCATTCTCACCACGGCACCGGCGAAGAAGTAGCGCCGCGAGAGACTCCACGGCGGCACGTCCCCATCCGACTCCATGGCACTTGGGTGCAACCCAACCGAGCTGGACGAGGGGCGTGGCTCGTCAGCTCCTTCAGGAGAAAGGGTTCGAGCCAGGGTTCCAACAGGATGATCTGATCCTTCGATCGCGCATCCATCGCGCATCCATGTCCTCCCCTTGCGTTGCCGCCGCCACTGGAATGCCCGAACAAATCCAATACTATGCAGACTAAACTCAACACAACTCCCAAGATCCACCGTAACTCGGGGAAGCCAGCGATCGCGAGCCATGCCTCTCCGGGGACCACGGGCGTGCAGTCCCCCGGTTGGAGGAAGGACCTCATTCGAGGGCTGATTGTTGCCTGTGCGCTTGCCGCATTTGCCCGGAGCGACGCGGTGGCTTTGCCCTCGGCCGACGAAATCCCCAACTTCTCATTGCTGGATTACCGCGGCCGCTATCACGAACTCCATCGGCTCGAAGGCAAGGTGGCGGTGCTGTTCTTTACCGGGAATGGGTGTCCGATCGCCAGGGAGAGCGTGGAAAAGCTGCAGCAGGTGGAAAAGGCGTTCGGCGGCAATCTGGTTCGCATCTGGGCGATCAACTCCTATTCGCAGGATGACCGGGATGAGGTTGCCAAGGAGGCCCGAGAATTTCGCTTCAACAACATCCCGATTCTGCTGGATCAGAGGCAATCCGTGGCGCTGACTCTGGGCGTTCAACGCACCGCTGAGGTGATCGCGGTGTCGACCACGGATTGGAAACCCTTCTACCGAGGCGCGATCGACGACCAGTTGAGCGAGGGTGCCAAGAAGCCTCGAGCCGACGCGAGGTATCTCGAGACGGCCATCAGGGAGTTTCTCGCTGGCAAAGAGCCGTCCGTGGCTCGCACCTCCGCCAAGGGTTGCCTGATCGCCTACGAAAAGGTGTCCGCCGCCGAAGACGGCTCGGTCTCCTACTCCAAACAGGTGGCGCCCATCATCGAGGCCAAATGCGCCGGTTGCCACAGTGAAGGGAACATTGGGCCGTTCGCCTTCTCCAGCCATGGCAAGGTCAAGAACAAGGCGCGCATGATCGAAGAGGTCATCGCCACTCAACGTATGCCTCCCTGGCACGCGGATCCTCACTACGGGAAGTGGAAGATGGATCGGTCGCTCACGGCCGTGGAAACTCAGACGATCCTTCGCTGGATTGCCCAAGGGGCCCCGCAAGATGGCGCCGAGGATCCCCTGGCGCGGACTGTGCCGCCAGCTTCGGATTGGCCACTAGGCAAGCCCGATTACGTCCTTCGCTTGCCCAAGGCGGAGAAGATTCCTGCAACCGGCGTTCTGGAATACCGCCATATTCGGGTGGATAACGTCGTTCCTCGAGACTGCTGGTTGCGTGCGGTCGACGTGAGGCCGGGAAACAGGAGAGTGGTGCACCACGTCATCCTGCGGGCCAAGTATCCCTCCGGTGCTGACGATGGATCGGGACGGGGAGTCCGTATTGCCGGTTGGGCTCCGGGCGGATCCGGAGCATTTTACCCCGAGGGAGTGGGACGGTTTTTCCCCAAGGATGCCGAACTGGACATGGAGATGCATTACACCACCATGGGCTCCGAGCAAACCGACCAGAGTGAGATCGGACTTTATGTCGTGCTGGAAAAGCCCGTAGTGGAGACGCGCACGACGGCTGCCTTGAATCTGGAGTTCTCCATTCCTCCCGGAGAAGCCGATTTTCGGACCTTCGCCACGTATGGATTTCAGAAGGACTCGCTGATCTACAGCTTCAATCCCCACATGCACTTACGTGGTTCATGGTTCAAGTTCGAAGCGCTTCACCCGGACGGGAAGAGGGAGACGCTACTCTCGGTACCTCATTATGACTTCAACTGGCAGACGCCTTACCGGCTCAGCGAACCGATGCGCGTGCGCCAGGGGACCTGGATTCTTTGCACGGGGGGATTCGATAACTCCGCAAGAAACCCATTTAACTCGGAGCCGGGCAAGCGCGTGACCTGGGGAGATCAATCCTTCGACGAAATGTTCATCGGATTCATGGACGTGGCGGAAGCGCCCGCGGAACCCCTGAAGTTGAGCAGCCAGTAATGGCTTCCTCCGCTCGACCCGGACGGAGGATTTCATCGCGAAGGACGATCACAACGTCAGCGACGAGATGAACCCGGATGGGTACTGAACGGTGGCGCTCGAGGATCTCCAATGGCTCATGGAGGTCGTACGGAGGGTAGCCAACGGCGACGAGTGGCCTCGCTGGAAAGACGATTCAGAGTTCAAGGCCCGGCTGGAGGTCGCGCTGGGATCGCGGCGCCGCCGGCCGTAAACAGATGCCGGGCAGCCAGGCTGCGGCAGGATGTGTCGGGATCAGCTCGAATCGCGTCGCGCGCGGGCGGGTTTTTGATCGACGGTTCCCCGAGGCGGGACAGGCGAGCAACCCCTGGATCACATCAGGTTCCACGACCCCGGTGAGTTTATGGGCTATGTTGCACAATCTGTGGGTGAGAATGGCTGAATCGGAATGCCCTTCCTGGAGAAGAGAATGGGGGACCGGGGTGGGTGCGGCTATTCGGGCGGGCGGAGCGAGTCCGTTACGCGTGGCGACCGGCGGGGCCGCGAGCAATGGGCTCGATAGGCCGTCCCCGCCGCTCGCCCCCCCGCCCGAATGGACGGCGAGGCACGCCTGGTTCATTCCGGAAAGCCACGCCTAGGGCTGGAGGTTTAAGCAGGAGATGGCTGGCTTCCGGTCGGCCGACTGGGTGTCGAATTGGTTGGGAAATCGCTTCCTCCAGGATTTCCGGAGGATTTCCCATTGAGACAAACGGCAGTGTTGACCAGCCCCTGTTGCGCCAATTCCGCCGGAACAGGGTTGGCGTTGCGAAACTCGACCCTCGAACCGGGTGCGGACGGGGAGGTTCGAGACGCGCGACTCGGCGGTCCCCAATCGGGGTAGAGCCGCTGCCGGCCGATACACCGCCAGCCCCCGCCCGCGGCGTGCGACCGGTGCTTCATTGGGGGGGGCGCCGACGGAGCGTTCGCCCTGCCCGTCGGCATTCCGCGCGGGAGAAAATAGTTCGTCGACGTCTTCAGCGGTGCGGACGCCAGGCGCTCCTCGTCCGTGAGCCGAGCCAGTCCATCCGGTGACCTGGATAGGCCGTGCCGTTGGCGGTCCTTCGTCCCGATCTGCCGATTGGGGAAACGGGCGCGGAGTTCTTTCAGCCAGCGGTGGATCTCTTGGGGGGTACTGGAGATCGTTTCCATCTGGCAGGTCCCGTCCGGAGATTGGAGGGCGAACGCGTGTCTGCGATCACCCCCGTTCAGGCCGAGAAAGACTTCGTAGGATTGGCGGTCAGGAATAATAGTGATGGTTGTTCCCGGATTCTCTTCGGGTTGCAGGTCGTAGAGTTCCGAGGCGTGGAGCGCCGGAATCTGAGGGTGCGTAGCCGAGGGAGTTTGACCGGCTCCCGTCGAGAAGTAGGGGACTTGATCGTCGGACCGAGATCGGAGGGACGATTCGTACGGGAGCCGGTCGAAAGTAAAACCGATAGGGTGCCATCAGGCGAGGCGGCGTCGGAGTGACGGAGTTGTTCACGGTCCTCCCACCCTCGAGGCGACGCGACCTGCATGGATGGTCGGAGCGCAGACCACGGTTCCCGCGCCCCTGCCGGGGTGCCTCGGCCACGGGCCTGGGAAGCCGGCGGCGAGCCCACGCCGCCTGGGCTTGCCGCCGGCTACCGTCCCCTGTTCCTCCGGGACCGAGGCATTCGTGGTGGTCGCTGCTTTCCATTCACGGGGTTGCGGGCGGTTCCCCCGGGTTGCTGCCAGCGACGGAATAGCAGGGTCACGACCCGCCACCCTTGCCTGCGGACCGCGCAGCGCTGCACGGCTTGGACGGGCCGGATCGGTCCACCGAAGGCGTCGAGGAACCGAGAAAACTCCCATGGAAATTCGGGAAGAACCCATTTCAGGAACTTCTTCGGTCGCAAGGTTACGACCCCGGGCAACCGGTGATCCCCACGGAAATCAGCACGTTGTGGGTGACGGACGTGCCCGCGCATCCGCGGCGACGGCGAGCTCCACGACGCGGTTGTCTCCCTCGTGCGGCAGGTTGGGCCGGCAGAGGAAGAACACCTCGCAGCAACGACATGTCGAGAGGAAGCCTTCAAACAGGGTCAACCGATCCTCGGCGTGGACACCACAACGAACACCAAACGAGTTGAGATCGGGAGGCGGGTCCGACGGAGTTCTCCGGTCCACCAGTCCTGCACGGTCCTGACGTACACAATCCAAGGGGCTCCCCTGGAAGAGAACCCGTGGGGCTCGTCTCCGGAATCGACGGGGGGAGGTTCGAGCGAGGAAGAGCCGGCACCCGAATCGAACGCCAAGCAGCGCAGCTTCACCGTCGCCGACCTCGTGGCGGGCGACATCCCAACCGTCCCGGAGGGCCACGAACGCGAGCGGGTCATCACCCACAGCACCCCGGCGAACAACGGCGAGGTCATTCGCCACCTCCCCGGCGGCATGATTCCCGGGATGGGCTTCCCATCAAGCCGGCCACGCTTACGGCGAGAAGGTGCGGAACCAGGATAGGACTTCGCGCAGACTGGGTGCGTAGCAATCCTCGTGGCCCAGTCGTTCCGGGGCACCCGGATCCATCACGCTGACACAACAGGCACCTCGACTCGTAAAGCTTCGGGAGGCGACTTCGGCGTTGGCGAACGTGACGATTTCGTCGCCCTGGCAATGGACCAGTCTCACGGGCGCTTTGGGCATCCAGGCATGGGTGTTGTTCTCGAGCAGGGCCTGACGCAACGGGTTGAAGACATTGGTGCGGAAGTCCGCCTGAAAGTCGGGACGAAGGATCGCCGCCACGTCTGCCGGCATGGCCAGAGCAATCGCTCCGAAGCCACGTACTCCATCCAGCAGGGGTGGCAGCGTACGCCGGTAGGGCTCGGCCAGCACTTCCTCCAGCGTATCTCCGAGTTGGTAGAGCGGCAGATACGATGCCAGCATCATGGCGAAAAATGGCGGGGCCACATAGTTCGGGTTCGCCAGGATGCTTTCGATCGTCACGCCGCCCAGATCATAGGGGCCGGCGCAGGGCGCGCTGGCGGTCACCTGGAATTCGTCGGCGTGGAAAGACTCGAGCTCGCGGTGCGTGGCCATGGTCACATGCCCGCCTTGAGAGTAGCCGGTCAAAAGGAGCCGTCCGTCCAAGGTGACGTCGTTGCTGGCGCAAAGAGAGCGTCCCGCCCGCAGGGCGTCCACGACGCAGGTGGCCTCGCTACGGGCGTGGAGGTAGGCCTGGTAGCCGGGCGAATTGCCAAGGCCCAGATAGTCCGGCACCACGACCGCGTAACCCTGAGAGGCGAACGCATACGCCCAGAAGGAGAAGTAGAGATCCCCGGAGACTCCTCCCACCGGTTGCGAGGGCGCGCCGATTTTGTACGGAATCGTCCCATGCTGCATGCTGACCAGCGGCAGCGGCCCGTTGGTATCCCTTGGAAGAACGAGCAGGGCGGAGGCCGTGATGGGCAGCCCATAAGGGTCGACCGTCTCGTAGGTGTAAGGTCGAGCGCTGGTCCCGAACTTCGGACGAACGAAACCGGCGATGCCCCACTCCTCGAAGAAGCCGTCCAACCGAGTTGGCGTGTACTGATCCCGCAACGATCGGGTGAGCAGCTTGCCCCTGTTGGGTGGCGCCACGGTTTCGGAGACCACCCGGTAGTAGCGGGAACGAGGCACCCCCACTGGCACATCCCCCCAATGGGTGTACGGCCACGGCCAGCGATACCTCGTCGTCGCGTTCCGCCAATTCCCGCTCGTGAGCGACTCGCGGACCTGAACGGTATAGGCCTGATTCGGGGCCGGATTCGTCCAGGCGATTCGGACACCGTTGGTGGTGGACGAGATCGAATCGATGGTCAATTCAGTCTGCGCCCGCGACGTCGTCCAGGGGCGGCTGATCAGCAGGATGATCAGGAGGACTTCCTTGGGCCTGCAATTTCCACTCCTTGGCATATTTGGCAGGGTCTTCATCGGAATCATGGTTCGGAAGGACCTAACCGGCCTTCCCCGACCCATGCGTGATTTCGAATCCGAAGCGGCCACGAGGGGTCCGGTTTTTTCCCTGCCGCCGGTCAGGGCGTGCGCCCTTCCGCCGTGCCCGGGTGAATCGGGCGCTTCACCGGTTGATTCGGCCCTCGAGTATTCGCGCGTCGATGTCCGCCAACGTGGAGGCATGCCAGAAGCGGATGGGGCGCCCATCCGGCGTGAAACTTCCGGCGGCGAGCGTCGTGCCGTCGGTGGAGAACACGGGAGAATTGAAACTGCGTCCCCGCTCGGAGAAACTCAGCATCTCCTGACCGGTCGCCACGCTCCACAGGCGCACGGTTCCGTCGTCGCTGGTGGAAACCACCGTCCGCCCGTCCGGCGAAAACGTCTGATGCATGAGTCTCTGTCGATGGCCGCTCAGGGTTCTTGCCTTCGGCGGGTCGGTGCGCAAATCCCAGAGCGTGGACCAGATGAGCAGGTGCGAACCGTCCGGCGAGAAGTCGAGTCGGCGTCCCACGTTGTCGAGGCGGGCACGCCAAGTCCTGGAGCGAAGGTCGAGGAGATGGGTGTGGGGGCTGCCCTGCGCGTCGCGCGCGCAGACGGCCAACCATTTGCCGTCGGGTGAACAGCCCATGTTGAAAGTGAATCCCGGGAGGTCTTGTGTCGAAAGCAGCTGGCCGGAGGCCACGTCCCATTCCGCCATTCGGAATTCCGTGCCAACGCGTCCCGGGGCCTCCGACTCGCACGAGGCGCTCATGAGTCTTCCAGCATCCGGGGAGGCGGCGAGCGCCGTCACCGGATGATCCAGGCGGTTCGAGCGGCCCAATTGGCCGGTTTCGAGATCCCACCAGCGGATCGCGCGATCGTCCCCACCCGTGGCGATCATCCTTCGAGCGGCCATCAAGGCGATCGCGCGCACGGCGCCATCGTGCGCCGGCAGCAGGCGCGGGAAGTGGCTCGTCCCGACGAACCAGGACGCGACCTGGCCGTTGGCGAACCCGGCAAAGGCAGCCTGGAGCGTCTCGGTTCCGATGACTTGCAGTCCGACGGTCGCGGAACTGTCGGGCGGAATCCCGGGAGGCTCCGTCAGGCTTTGAAGAATACGGCCGGACAGCCGGTCTCGATAGATGCCCTGGTTATCGCTCGTCGCGGCGAAGACTTTGCTGCCGTCGCGCGACAACCAGAGCGGAAACCATTCGGGCGCGATCTCCTGTCCGGAGTCCGAACGATCGAGTCGCCAAACCTTGAGGGTGTCCCTCCAGGTGGCGATGCTCGAACTGATGATCGTGTCTCTGCCCGGAGCGAAAGTGACGCACCACGGCTCGCTCAAGTGTCCGGTGAGGATGATCGGGTCGCTTCGGCCTTCGACATCCCAGACGCGAACGGTTCCATCGGCGGAAGCGGACGCGATGCGGCGACTGTCCGGTGCCCATGCCAGCCCGTGAACGCGCGCGGCATGGCCGATCAGGCGATTCTCGTCGATGCGCCGACCGTCGGCAGCGCCCCAAACGATCACGGGAAGCTCCCCTCGCCCATTGGCCAACCCCGGGGCCGCGATTCGGCGTCCGTCGGGCGAAAAGGCCAATTCCCGTTTCAAACTTCCATAGCCGCTCCCATGAGCGAGCAGTCCCGTTGATCCCTCGAGAAGCAACGGCGGGGCCGCGAGTTGGTCCAGCTGCCGGATTTCGAGACCCGCCTTTGACCGCAGCGCGAGCCGCTTGCCGTCGGGAGCGAGCGTGGGTGGCCCCGTGACCTCGGAGATCGTCGTCGAGGCCCGCGTCCGCAGGTCCCACACGACGAGCCCATCGAGTTGGGTGGGATCCTCCCTGTGCCCTACGGCGGTGGTCACCAGCGTGTCGCCGCGAAGATCAATCGGCCCGGACGCACCGGGCAGGGTTCGGTCTGGAAGCTCCCGCCAGGTGCCCACCTCGAAGAACTTCACCCGGCGATGGCAGGCGGTGACCAGCCACCGTCCATCCTCCGAAAAGACCGCCCCCGAGGAATCGCCGTCCAGATCGGGCTCGAATTCCAGGCGAGCCACGATCTGCCGGGTGTCCAGGCTCCACACGGTCACGCCGGCCTCCGTTCCTTCATCCGAAGCGGTGGCGACAAACCTGCCGTCCGGTGACGCCACCAGCGCCCAGGGCGTGCCCACGGCGCCGGGAAGATGGTCATGCGGGCTGCCCTGGCAGGCCTGCCACAGGTGGCGCCATTCGAAGCCGCGAAGATCCTCCATGCCCGGCGCCTTGGGACGGTGCCGTTCCAGGACCTTGAGGGCATGCTCGAGGTCGTGACCCTCCACCAAATGCTGGGCAATCCTCATGTCGCTGGCGTAGGCCTGCTCCTGGAACTCGCGACGCTGGCGATCGGCCACCGCGCGTTGCACCTCCACTTCGCCACGCGCGCGTTTTTCGCGCACAAACATCACCGTGGAGACGCCCAGCCCGCCCAGAATCGCCAGGAAGACCGCGGACACCGCGGTGAAGGCGATACGGTTGCGACGGATCCATTTCCGGATGCGGTAGGACGCACTGGGCGGTCGTGCCGAAACGGCCTCGTGGTTCAGCCAGCGCCGCAGATCCTGCGCCAGGCCGTTTACGGTTTCGTAACGCCGCGCGCGATCCTTCTCCAGGCACTTCATCACCAGCCAGTCCAAGTCCTCCGGGATGGCCGGAAACGGTCCCGCCTCCCCGGCGTGAAGGGCCTCGCCCGCCGCGTGGTTGGGAACGGGGATTGAGTTTCCGAGCCTCCACGCCCGCGTCGACGGACGCTCGGGTTCCACTTCGCGAATGATGCGCCGCATCTCGTCAAAGCCCCGTGAAAGAAGTTCACGCGCCTCGAACGGCGTCTGGCCCGTGAGCAACTCGTAGAGAAGCACGCCCAGGCTGTAGATGTCGGTGCGGGTATCGACGTCCGTGCCGCCGCCCGAAGCCTGCTCGGGACTCATGTAGACCGGCGTGCCCATCATCTGATCGAAGGAAGTATGGAGCGTCCGTTCCGTCAGGCGTCCGGCGATGGCCTTGGCAATGCCGAAATCGATGATCTTCGGCACCGCCGCCGGCGATCCCTCGGGCGTGCCGACGAGGATGTTGGACGGCTTGAGATCACGATGGATGACGCCCCGCTGGTGCGCGTGGTGGACGGCCTGGCAGACCTCGAGGAAAAGTTCGACACGCTGGCGCAGGTCCAGCCGGTTCCCGGCGCAGAATTCCGTGATCCGGCTTCCCCGGACCCACTCCATGACGATGAAGGGCTGCCCGGATTCCGTGGCGCCCGCGTCAAGCACGCGCGCGATGTGGGGATGATCCATCATCGCCAGCGCCTGCCGCTCGGCCTCGAAGCGCGCCACCACCTCGCGCGTCTCCATGCCGAGCCGGATCACCTTGAGGGCCACCCGGCGCTTCACGGGTTCCTCCTGCTCCGCCAGGAACACCACGCCGCACCCACCCTCGCCGATCCTCTCCACGATCCGGTAGTGGCCGATGCGGCCGCGCGGCGCCGCCGGGACCGGGTTGAACTGAACGCGGACCGGTGGCTCCGGACCGCCGGACGCGTCTCGGGGGGCCTCCGCATCCGCGGCAAGCAGCGCTTCAACCCGCGCGCGCAATGCGGGGTCCCGCGCGCCAACCCTTCGAAGGAAATCCTCCCGCGCCCCCGCATCCGTCAATTCGGCAGCTTCGAGGAATACCTCGAGCAACCGCGACTGGGAGTCAGTCGCCATGGAACGTGCTCCCACCTTGGTCCGGGGTCCGGGCTCTCATCACTTTCCCATGCGATATTTCCCGGCCCCACCGGTCATGGACCACTGGATGGGCAACGAGGCGGGCCCGGGTGGCGAAGCGCACATCATCCTCCTTCCCGGCCCAGGGCATCGCGGAGCCAGGCCCGCGCAAAGCGCCAGCACCGGCGCGCGGTGCGGTCGGAAATGCCCAGAGCCAGCGCCGACTCCTCCACTCCAAGACCGCTGAAGAACCGAAGCTTCACCAATTCGGCCGACCTGGGATCCTCCCGCTCCAGGGCGCCCAGGGCGTCGCTGACACGAAGCAGAACCTCGTCCGTGGCCCGTTCCGGGATCTCAATCTCCTCCAACACGGCACGTTCCAGGCCCCCGCCATGGCGGCACGCCTGCTTGCTGCGCGCTCGGTCGATGAGGATGCGCCGCATGGCCTCCGCCGCCGCCCCGAAGAAGTGGGCACGGTTCTCCCAACGACCGCCCCCCGCAGTGAGCCGAAGCCATGCCTCGTGCACCAGCGCGGTGGGCTGCAGCGTCATGCCCGGTTGTTCGCGCGCCATCTTCGCGGCCGCCAGTTGACGCAATTCGGCATAGACGAGGGGCAGCAGGTCTTCCGACGAGGAGGGCGCACTCCGCGGCGTTGCGTCCACGTTGTCGCTCGGCTCGCGCATTGAGGGCACCCTACCAGACCGCGCAACCCCCTGGCGATCCAAGGAAGGCACATCACAAGGCCCTTCTTGTCCTCCATCGGGCAGGCGGCGCGGGCTCCCGGGGCCACTGCCGGACGCGGCGTCGTGCCGCACTTCGGGCCGGGGGTTGGAGCGGAGGTCATGGGCGTTTCCCGGGCAGGATCGCGCCCTCGAGGTCGGGCCCGAACGGGTGGGTGCGGGGAATCACTCGAGCAATCGCCAGATGGAATGGGAGTATCCGGACGGGGCGGCAAGCTCGATCCGCCCTTCGCCGTCCGCGACCAGCGCTCCGTCCGGATGCCACCCCTCGACAGCGAGGGCCTTGGCCCGGGCGAGCCAGTAGGTTCGGTGCGGTTCCCCCGTCCACTCGAACCGGACGCCAGGGCGGCCAGCCCAACGGACGAAATCGGAACATGCATCACTCGGATGGCACCGGGTTCCCCGGAAAAGGATTCGCCACTATCTTCGTCGGAGTGCCGGCAGGCCATGGAACCCCCGGAAGCCGACGGAGGTGCGGGGGAGGTCGTGAAGGCTATCCGTCCCGGAATTCAGGAAGCCAAGCAATGCATCCTCAATGCCTGGCGGCCTCTCAAGGCCAAGAAAATGGCTTGATTCCAATCTTCCGGAACTGCTGGACCGTTGTCCCCTGGTCGCGCCGGCAGCAGTCTCGGCTTGGGAAAGGAGCCATGCCCACAAGCGTGAGCGTACCCGCCGCTCAGATCCGACGCGATCCGACGGGAGCGTGAATCTCGGGAAAAGGCCGTTCAGGGCGCATGCTCCTCGATCCACTGGTACCAGTCCGCCATGCCGAGGAGGTCCGCCCAGGCGTCCACGAGATCGTCATCGGAATCCGGCCCGGACGGGGTCCGATCCCAGAGGTCGAGGAGCGCGATCCCGACCTTCTCGAATCCCGCGGCGCGGTAGGGGAGGACGAGCGGCGGAAGCTCGAGGGTCCGGGCCCAGTACAGCGCGAAGGCGGCGTTCATCCCTAGGCTGGCACGCAGGGCTTTGCCGGGCAGGACCCGCTGGATTTCCGGCCGCAGCCCGGCGGCGTGATCGCCCCATTGCCGTTCGATGGCCTTCCGTTGGAGGGGTGCCAGTTCGGGATAATCCGTGCGAATCCAGTCATCGACGCGCAGGCCCACCGGCACGGATCGCAATTGGCCGAGCAACCCGGAGCAGAGAAACCCGATGAGGCGGGGATTCATCGATTCCGCGAGGCTTCGAGCTTGCGGGTTCTCCTGCATCCAGCGGCGCAGGGTCTCGTCGGCCTTCGGACGTTCCGCGAAATCCCGGCGTCGGGCCGGGGGGACGGCGAATCGACGCAGGAGGAGCCCGGCTTGATGGACGATATGGTAATCGGGCTGCTTGCCGACGCCGGGGTGGAGGGCGATCCGGTGAAACCGCGCCCCGCCCCGGGCTGGAACCAGTTTGGCCGGGGCCTCGGGCGGCAGGGTGCGGTCGGGTTCGACACGCACGGGTCTCCCGGTCTGTTCGCGAACGCGTTCGAGCACCTGCGCTGCGGGGCCATCCTTCATCATCACCGCGGGAAACGTACCGGAGGGCGCCACGCATGGCGACCCCGCCCCGCCCGGCTTTGCCGTCGCGGTGAGTCGCCGACACCGATACGGTGGTTGGATGATGTCTGCCGACGCCATCGTTCACCGGTTCAGCCGACCCCAGGTCGGGCGCGTGGGATTCTCGGCATTCCACCAACCCACCGTTCGAGTTCCCGGGCCGAGCGACCGTCGGCAACCGCCCACGATGAACGATGAATATCCCCCGGGGATACCTCGATGAAACAAGTCGTCATCCATACGGACGGTGGCTGCCACGGCAATCCCGGCCCCGGCGCCTGGGCCGCCGTGCTCCGGCATGGAAAGCACCGGAAGGAACTCAGCGGCGGCGCGCCGGCGACCACGAACAATCGCATGGAGTTGCAGGGAGCCATCTCCGCGCTGCTGGCGTTGAAGGAGCCCTGCGAGGTCGAGATCCACACCGACTCGCAGTATCTCCGGGGCGGCATCACGGAGTGGATCCACGGTTGGAAGCGGAATGGCTGGAAAACCCGGGAACGAAAACCGGTGAAGAACGCGGACCTGTGGCAGGCCCTGGACCGGGCACTCGGCCAGCACAAGGTCCACTGGCGCTGGGTCAAGGGTCATGCCGGCGACCTGGAGAACGAACGTTGCGACGCCCTGGCCCAGGCCGAGATCGCCAGGATGAAGGAACGACTCGGCTCCGCCGCGCTCCGCGAGCACCTGGCCGCGTTCGTCCGCGGCGAATCCGCGCAGGTCTAGCCGTGGTGGCCGGCGGGCGGTGTGGCCCCGGACGATGGGGTGCGCGAGCGATGCTTGGACTCGAGGCCGAGGTTGGAGGGCAACTGAGGTCGGGAGGGCTTCGCTCGACAATGCAGGCTCGCCACTGCCCGGGCTGCGGTGGCATGGACTCTCCATGGCAAACGAACTCGGCAATCGCATCCTTGCCGGCAAGGTGGCCTTGGTGACGGGTGCGGCATCCGGCATCGGAAAGGCCACGGCTGAACGCCTCGCCCAGGCGGGAGCCAAGGTCGCTCTGGCTGACGTGGACGAGCGGAACGTGGCACGGGTCGCGGACTCGATCCGGAGTGCTGGGGGCAACGCGCTTGCCCTCCGGGTGGACGTGACCTCCGAGGTCGATTGGAAGGCCGGCATGGAGCGTGTCCTCCGCGAGTGGGGGCGCTTGGACATCTGCGTCAATTCGGCTGGCATCGCCTTCGCCAGCCCGATTCCCGACACGCGCCTGGCCGACTGGCAACGCGTGATGTCGACGAATCTGGACGGCGTCTTTCTCGGAACGCGGCAGGCGATGACGGCCATGAAGGACGGAGGCGGTGGGTGCATCGTCAACATCGCCTCGGCCGCCGGCATCAAACCCGTCGCCGGAAACGCCGTATACGGAACCAGCAAGGCCGCGATCCTGTTTCTTACCCGCGTCGCCGCACTCGAAGGCGCGCCGCTGAAGATCCGGGTCAACTCGATCTCCCCCGGTGCCGTGGCAACCCCCATGTGGGAAGCCACCCCCTTCTGGCCAAAGGAGGCTGCCGAAGCCGGCGGAATGGAGGAGGCGCTGAAGGTCCTGGTGCGGGAGCATGGTTTCGCCGAACCGGAGGAAATCGCCGCCGCCGTCGTTTACCTGGCCAGCGACGATGCCCGACACGTGACTGGCGCGGATCTCCCGGTGGACAACGGATTCGCGAACACCTGACAGGTGGTCCCGTCGCCATTCCGGTTCCGGCGCTCCGGGCGCGCCGGGGAAAGGTGACGAAGCTCCCTGGCGTGCCCCGCCATGCCGGCGAGGCATGCTCAGCCAAACAACTCGGCATTTCCCACTCGGCGCACGCGCCTCGTACGGTGGGTGTCGTTCCAACCCATCCACTGGATCACTCCAAACCGTACCGCCATGAGCACCTTCAAATACCACCGTCTGGACAAGAACAACGTCGCCGTCCTCCTGGTGGACCACCAGTCCGGCCTGACCAACCTCGTCCACGATTTCTCGCCGGACGACTTCAAGAACAACGTCCTCGCCCTCGCCGATTGCGCAAAGTACTTCAAGCTCCCCACCATCCTGACCACGAGCTTCGAGTCGGGTCCCAATGGTCCCCTGGTGCCGGAGCTGAAGACGCTGTTCCCGGACGCCCCCTGCATCGCGCGGCCCGGAAACATCAACGCCTGGGACAACGAGGATTTCGTGAAGGCGGTCAAGGCGACCGGCAAGAAGCAGTTGGTGATTGCCGGCATCGTTACGGAGGTGTGCGTGGCCTTCCCGGCGCTCTCGGCCCTGGAGGAGGGGTACGAGGTGTTCGTGGTGACCGATGCTTCGGGCACCTTCAACCAGACGACGCGAGACGCCGCCTGGGCGCGGATGCAGGCCGCCGGTGCGCAGCTCATGACATGGTTCGGCGTGGCCTGCGAATTGCACCGGGACTGGCGCAACGACGTCGAGGGTCTGGCCGCCCTGTTCTCCAATCACCTGCCTTCCTATCGATGCCTCATCACCAGTTACCAGTCCGGGGTTGCGGCTTCAAAACGGTGATCCGCCCGCCACGGACAACTCGCCGGGGATTGGCCACTGCTCCGACGACAGGCGGTCCCGCCGGCCCTTCGGGTTCCAATCCGCTTGCCCCCGGACGGGTTCCTTTCCTCACTCCGGCGCATGAGCGGGTTCGACGGGCAGAGACCAAACCACACGCCGGCGTCGAAACAGGAGTGCGCGGTTCAACGACCCGTCGTCCAACGGGATTCACCGGCAGCGGAGAAGATCGCCCTGCCCGTTGCCATTCCGCGCCGGAGAAAAGGGTTCGTCGACGTTTTCAGGGGTGCGGACGCCACGCGCTCCTCGTCCGTGAGCCGAGCCAGTCCATCCGGTGACCTGGATAGGCCGTGCCGTTGGCGGTCCTTCGTCCCGGAGGGACGACGGACGGTGGGCGAGCCCGCGTCGCGCGGGCGCTCCCACCGGATCTGATCCGTGCTGCGCATCCCGCCCCGGAGGTGGCGGGGGAAACGGTGCTCCCACGCTTGCCGCGACGCGACCTGCATGAATCGTCGGAGCGCGGACCACGGTTCCCGCGCCCCTGCCGGGGCGCCTCGGCCAGGGGCCTGGGAAACCGGTGGCTGCGCCCACGCCGCGTGGGCTTGCCGCCGGCTACCCTCCCCTGTCCCTCCGGGACCGAGGCATTCGTGGAGGTCGCTGCTTTCCGGGCACGGGGTTGAAGGCGGTTCCCCTGGTCGCTGCCTGCAACGGATTGGCAGGGGGCACGTCCCGCCCCCCTTGCCTGCGGACCGCGCAACCTTGCACGGCGTGGACAGGCCGGATCGGTCCACCGAGGACGCCGAGGAACCGAGAAAATTCCCCCGGAAAATCCGGAAGAACCCGAAAGCCGACGCACCGGGCGTTCCGGCTACCAACCCGCCTGCGGCAACGAATGGGTTTCCGGAATCTGCGAGAAGCCACGCATCCGCTGCGCGGAGTGCTCCCACCGGCGGCTTCTCCCGCAGGTACCGCATGCGGTCGTGCTCCGCGACGGGGTCGATGTGACTCTCGGTCGGCTCTTCGTGGGCGCGACGGGTCCGCCGCCGGACGACGCGGAGGGACCCGCTCGCGCGCGGAGCACGGCCGAGACGTTCCTGTTTCGGCGGTGGGAAACGCTGCCCGGGACGCGGGAGCGGTCCCGATCCTCGGAACCTCCTGATCATGCGGGACGGCGATCATCGGCGCACGGGCTCGGTCGACTTCCGGAACGGGATCCAGGGCGTGCGCCGGCGATGGCGAGGGCGACCCGTGGAGCCCGCTCATCGTGTCCGTCACCCTCGTGTTGCGCCCCGGACGGGGCGCGGGAGACATTCGCATGAGCGATCGAGTTCGTGGCCGGGGGGCCGCGGAACTTCGGCCGCAGGATGCTGTAGAAGGTCGAGTGCAAATGAAGGGTGAAAGGTCATGAACTGTCCCCGCTGCGGCACCGTGATCGGGCCGGACGCGCCGGACGGTTTCTGCCTGTTGTGCCTGTTTCGCGAAGGCGCGGCGGCCCGCCAGCGTGCCCGCGGGGTCGCGCCGCGACTGCCGGAGCTCCTGGGGGACTACGCGATCCTGGGTGAACTGGGACGCGGCGCGATGGGGCGCGTCTATCGTGCGCGGCAGGTCAGCCTCGACCGGTTCGTCGCCCTGAAGGTCATCGCCGCCGGGGAGGTGGCGTCGTCCCAGCTGATCGAACGCTTTCGCATCGAGGCGGAGGCTGCCGCCCGGCTGGAGCATCCGCACATCGTTCCGATCTTCGAGGTGGCCGAGCAGGACGAATGGCATTTCTTCTCCATGCGCCTGGTGGAGGGCGGCACCCTCGGACAGACGCTCGCGAAGGGGAGGCTTCCGTTCGCGCGCGGCGCCCGGCTGATCGCCACCGTTGCCCGGGCGATCCAGCACGCCCACGAGCGGGGCGTCCTGCACCGGGACATCAAGCCGGGCAACATCCTGCTCGACCCCGGCGGGGAACCGCACGTGACGGACTTCGGGCTGGCCCGACTCACCGAGCGTGAAAGCCATTTGACCCTCACGAACATCGCGCTGGGCACGCCGGCCTACATGGCGCCCGAACAGGCCGCCGGGCGCGTCCAGGAGATCACCGTCGCGGCGGACATCTACGGCCTCGGCGCCGTGTTGTACGAGGTCCTGACGGGTCGGCCACCGTTCGTCGGCGAGACGGCGATGGCGGTGACCCGACAGGTGCTGGAACAGGAAGTGCCCCCGCCGAGCTCGATCCATCCCGCCGTGCCCCCGGAACTGGCGGTCATCTGCCTGAAGTGCCTGGAGAAGGAGCCGGCGCGGCGGTATGCGTCGGCCGGCGCCCTGGCGGACGATCTGGAACGGTGGTTGCGGCACGAGCCGATCCAGGCGCAGGCGGCCACGACCTGGGAGCGGGCGAGCAAGTGGGTCCGGCGCAAACCCATTCACGCCGCGTGGGCGGCGACGGCCGCCGTGGCGGCCCTGTCGCTGGTCGTCGGGTTCCTGTGGCATCACGCGCGGATCACCCGGGCCCAGCAGGCGATCCTGGCGGCCAATCGTGATCTGGCCGCCAATTTGCGGCGGGTCGAGTGGCAGCAGGCGGAGGACGCGCTGGCCGCCGGGCGCACCCCGGACGCCATCGCCACGTTCGCCCGTTTCCAGCGGGAATCTCCCGACGATCTGGCGGCCGCCTCCCGGTTGCTGTCGTTGCTCGAGATGCGGGCCTTTCCGCTGCCGGTGCTGCCGCCGTTCCGGCATGGGACGCCGGTGAAACTGGCGCGGATGGACGTACCGGCGCGGCGATTGTTCACGATTGCCGACGACGGGGTTCTGCGTGCCTGGAATCTCGCGAGCGGCGTTCGGGAGGGCGAGGCCCCACTGAACCTCGGGAGCGGCGTGCTGCGGTTGCTCCCCGGCAGCCGCCGACTGCTCGCCCGGACCCGGGCCGGTCGGCTGTTGGTCTGGGACTGGCAGCGCTGGGAACTCGAGCACGAACTGGGGGAAACGCCCGATGTTCCCGGCAAGCTCAGCGTGAGCGATGACGGACGGCTGGTGGCGTTGTTGACGGGGCGCCAGGAACTCGAACTCTGGGAGACCGGAACGGGCAGACGGCTCGGGCAAGGTCATCCCCCGCAGCCGGACCTGCTGCTGGTCGCCGCGCTGGGGCCGGACGGGGAGTTGCTGCTGCGGGGAAAGGAAGCGGGACTCTGGCTCTGGCGGCACCGCGACAACCTGATGACGCCGTTGCTGGGTGCGAGCCAGGCGACGACCTCCGCCGACTGTGACTGGGCCCGACGGCGGGCCTATGTCGCGCTGTGGGAGCCCAGGGGAGCCACCAACGAGCTGATCAGTCTGGATTTGGACACCGGACGGGAACTGGCCCGCAGGGTCAGTCCGCGGAGTTGGGAGACGCTGCGGGTCGGTCCCGACGGGAAGCGCCTGCTCGTCTCCCGTTGGAGCACGGGGGCGGCGGTGCTGGATGCGGACACGATGAGCCTGGTGGTTCCCTGGTTCGGACGGTCGCCGACCCCGGCCAACATCTCGCCCGATCACCTGTTCCGCGTGGGGTTCCGCGCGTTTCACGACGGAACCGGTCGCCTTTACGACCTGGGCAACGCCCAATCGTTGATGGAGCCGGTCCAGCACGAGAGTCCGATCGTGGCCCACGAACTCAGCCCCGACGGCAGCCGTTTGGTCACGGCTTCCCAGGACGGCACCGTCCGGCTCTGGGACCTGTCCATGCGCGTGGACGAGGCGACCTGGATCGACGTAGGCGGCTGGGTTCAACGCCTGGCCTTGAGTCCGGACGGACGCGGTCTCGCCGTCGCGCTTCAACCCGAAGCCGCGATCCACGACGTCGCCACGGGAGCGCGGCTGATTCCGCCGCTGACCACGGAGAACAGCCGCGACGCGTTCACTGACGTTCGTTTCTCGCCGGACGGACTCCTGCTCGCCGCCTCCTGCTCCGACCGCTCGGTGCGGGTGATCGAGGCACGGACGGGCCGGTTGGTCTGGTCCGATGTTGGCTCGGCGCGCCGGGTGTGGCGGGTCGTTTTCTCGCCCGACGGCCACGCTCTGGGGGCCAACGGCGAGGATGGCACCGTCCGCGTGTTCGACTCGGCCTCGGGCCGCATGCTCTTCCCGCCCCTGCGGCATGAGTCCGAGGCCACCGACGTCCGCTTCAGCCCGGATGGACGGTTGCTGGCTTCGGCCGGCATCGATGCAACGGCAAGGCTCTGGGACGCCGCCAAGGGCCAGCCGATTGGCCCGGCCTTGCGGCATCGCGGCGCGGTGGCGACGGCCCGGTTCAGCCCCGACGGTCAACGCCTGCTGACCGCCTCGTCCGACCGCACGGCGCAGGTCTGGAATGTCCGGACCGGCCAGCCGGAAGCCCCGGCCATTCACGCGGACCAGGGGCTCGTGGGGGCGGATTTCAGCCCCGATGGCCGACGGATCCTCATCCACACCCTCAACGGTGCCCGCATCTTCGAGTCCCACACGTCCCGGCCCTTGACCCCGCCGATGCGTCACGCCAACCGGGTCGGCGTCGCGGCGTTCAGTCCCGACGGACGCTCGGTGGCCACGGGCTCGGACGACGGCACCGCGCGCGTTTGGGACGCCCGGACCGGATTCCCGATCACCGACCCCCTCCGACACGGGGGGGCAGTCTCCACCCTGCTCTGGCTGCCCGACAACCAGCAGCTCCTGAGCGCGGGTCAGGACGGCAAGGTCCGGCGCTGGCGTCTGCCGGAGGTGGACACGCCGCCGGACTGGTTGCCCGAACTGGCGGAAGCGCTGGCAGGCAAGCGCGACAACAGGGACGGCGGCAGCGTGTCCGTGCCGATGGACAAACTCGTTTCCCTGCGAGAGTTCGTGACCACCAACCGCGCGGAGACCGTCCAGCAGCGCTGGCTGCGCTGGTTCCTGGTGGAGCGGTTGCAGGAGCAGGCCGAGTAGGCTGCCCCCGTGGTCCCGGACGGGTCACCGGCGGTGACCCTCGACGTCTTCGGTGGACCGATCCGGCCTGTCCAAGCCGTGCAGGGTTGCGCGGTCCGCAGGCAAGGGTGGCGGGACGTGCCCCCTGCCATTCCGTTGCAGGCAGCGACCAGGGGAACCGCCTGCAATCCCGTGCCCGGAAAGCAGCGACCTCCACGAATGCCTCGGTCCCGGAGGGACAGGGGAGGGTAGCCGGCGGCAAGCCCACGCCGCGTGGGCTTGCCGCCGGTTTCCCAGGCCCGTGCCAGAGGCGCCCCGGCAGGGGCGCGGGAACCGTGGTCCGCGCTCCGACGATCCATGCCGGTCTCCTCGCGGCAAGCGTGGGAGCACCGTTTCCCCCGCCACCTCCGGGGCGGGATTCGCAGCGCGGATCGGATCCGGTGGCAGCGCCCGCGCCACGCGGGCCCGCCCACCGGCTACCGTCCGTCGTCCCTCCGGGACGAAGGACCGCTAACGGCACGCCTATCCAGGTCACCGGATGGACTCGCTCGGCTCACAGACGAGGTGCGCGTGGCGTCCGCACCGCTGAAAACGTCGACGAACCCTTTCCTCCGGCGCGGAATGGCGACGGGCAGGTCGAACGTTCCGTCGGCGGCCCCCAATGAAGCCCCAGTCGCACGCCGAGAGCCGCGACCGGGGATCGGCGGCGTTCCGGCCCGCAGCGGCCCAGCCCGATTGGGGACCGCCGACTCGCGCGTCTCGAACCTCCCCTTCCGCACCCAATTCCAGGGTCGCGTTTCGCAACGCCAGCCTTGCTCCGGCGGAATGGGTGCAACAGGGGCTGGTCAACGTTGCAGTTTGGCTCAATGGGGAATCCCCCGGAAATCCCGGAGGAAGCCAACGAGCAGATCGATTTGAACGTCTTGAATTCAAGTTCTCCAAAAAAACGCCGATCAAACGGAGACTGGATGGCTCCTCGTCCCAGGGGGCATTCGCTACCCGGTGATGAAGGCCCTTCTCCTTCGCGTTGGCATCGACTCCACCGACGGTGGATGGCAGGCCCCGGTTTGCACCGAGACGGGGCAGTTTGCCTACGTGCCGATCGCCGAGGACCGCGATGACAAGCCTCCCCGGCGAGGGCTCGTCCGCCGTTTTGGCGAGTTCATCGATCCCGTCGCAAAGCTGGGGGTAGAACTGCCCTCCCGACTCCTTGGAAAGGCCGCGCACCTCGACCCCGATTTCGATTGCCTCACCTACGGGGACCAGGGCAGCCGTGCTCGCCGCATCCGAAGTTTGGAACGCGGTGATCTGCTCGTGTTCTTCGCCGCACTCCGGCCCGTCGAGCCACCCCATCGTCCCCTCGTTTACGCGATCATCGGCCTCTACGTCATCGACAGGATCCTGAACGCGGTCGAAGTCCCCAGGAGTCGGTGGCGGGAGAATGCCCACACGAGGCGAAAACCGAAGCACGACGACATCGTCATCCGCGCCGAACCCGGCGTTTCGGGCCGGCTGACCCGGTGTATCCCCATCGGCGAGTTCCGTGAGCGGGCCTATCGGGTCCGGCGGGATTTGCTGCGCGAATGGGGAGGCTTGGATGTGCGGGATGGCTGGCTCCAGAGGAGTGCGAATCCCCCCGCCTTCCACGATGCTGCCCGGATCCTCCGTTGGTTTCGCAGGCAGCGACCCAAGCTTGTTCCTCAGAACAACCCTCCATCATGATGAGCACCTCCCGAATCTTCATCGTTCACCTCCGGCGACCCAAAGCGAATGATCCCAGGTGGGACCCGTTCTACGAACTGGGGAGCTTTGGCTGCACCGGATGCCACTCGCACAACCTCCTAAACGCGAGGCGCCCTCGGATTGAGGACAATGACCGATTGGCGTTCATCCAGGGCGGTCCGGACGGGAGTCGATTGGTGCTGCTCACCCCGCCAGTGAAGGTCAGGTTCCACCAATCGGGCTCCCACGAGGGCGTTATGGAAGTCCGATGGAAACCGGAATCGAAACCGTTCACTTACGAAACCGCGCCGCTCGTCGCGACGAACAGCCCGGCCATGGATTCCCGGTTCCCTATTGAGGCCCGCATAATAGGGTGACAGTTGGCGGGTTTGTCGCTAGAATTCGCG